>NZ_JBHNZD010000010.1:0-163092 GCF_054960375.1 Alteromonas sp. G4i35
CGCATTTTTATGCTGCTTTTTTTGTGCCTGTAGCTTACGGACAGTGACTGAAATAATGAATTATGTGCATGTTGGAACGCTGAGAGCTGAACTCGACAGCTGTCTGATTTAATTGCACTTTTTGCATTGATTTTGAAAAGTGTCAATGCAATATAGGATGGGAACAAGCAAGAAAAAAGGCGCTTGAAAGCGCCTTAGTCGTAACTTAGTTGGGTTCTAAACAAACATTTGCTTGAAAGCAGCCCATTGTTCATTGAACTGCTCAGTTGGCTTACGCGTAAATCCACTGCGGATAAAGCCATTAATACGGCCATCGGTGTAGCAAATCATCATGTTGGCGATAATCGCTTCATCTGCAGAAAGGGTTTTACCTTCGCGTAGCTTGCGCTCTCTTAGCACTTGTTTAAGCTGCGTTTCTAAACGCTCGAAAAGCTTTGCTATGCGCGCGCGCAACCGGTCTTGTTCACCCATTAACGCATCACCATTTAATATTCGAGTAATACCCGGGTTCTTCTCAGCAAAGCCCAAAATAAGATGAAGAATAAGCTGACAACGCGTAAGCGAGTCTTTCTCTTCATTCACAATCTTATTGATGCGCGTGAAAAGTGTTTCTTCAATAAACTCGATAAGCCCTTCAAACATTCGCGCTTTACTTGGAAAGTGACGGTAAAGTGCCGCTTCAGACACTCCCACTTTTTCCGCTAATTTAGCGGTAGTGATACGTTGACCTGGGCTGGTTTCTAACATTCCAGCAAGTGCTTGCAGAATTTGAGCTCTGCGATTTGTTTTTTTGACAGCAGGCATGACGAAAGTATTTCCTCCGCTACCGAGTTATAGCAACTCGGGCTCCATGTTAAGTTGGCTTACACCAAAGCGTTTATATTTATCGTTTTTATTATCGACACTTAATAAGCATCTGTTAGTTTTTATTGTTTAAAGCGTAGCGCTCTGCAATAAGTGCAAGTAATTGACTCGCTAACTCGCTTTTACTGGTTGCAGGTAATCGTTTATCACCATCTTGCCATATTACGTGCAGTGCATTTTTATCACTGTTAAACCCCAGACCCTCGGCAGTAATATCGTTAGCCGCAATCATGTCTAGCTTCTTTTTGGCTAGCTTCGAACGCGCATAATCTTCTACATTTTGGCTTTCGGCCGCAAAGCCCACACAAAATGGTCTGTCTTGGCTGGTGGATATAGTTGCTAGAATATCAGGGTTTTTAACAAAAGTAAGTGTTAACTCATCACCGGTTTTCTTAATTTTATTATCGGCAACGCTCACGGCCTTGTAATCTGCTACAGCAGCCGTACTAATAAATATATCTGTGGAGGCTTTAAGCGTTTGACAAGTATTAAGCATTTCCTCTGCGGTAGTGACATTAATACGGTCACAGCGTTCGGGCGTTTCAAGCGACACAGGACCTGCCACTAAGGTTACATTTGCCCCCGCGAGTGCTGCTGCCTGAGCGATGGCAAACCCCATCTTTCCTGAGCTGTGATTTGAAATATATCGTACAGGGTCCAAAGGCTCTCTGGTTGGCCCCGCTGTTATCGTAATATTCTTTCCCGATAACGCCTTTAGCGACGAAGAAAGGGATAAAGCGTCTCTCTCTGCATCATTTATTACATTGGCAATATCAACAGGCTCAACCATTCGACCTGAACCCACATCGCCACAGGCTTGTTCACCACTTGCCGGGCCAATAAAGGTTACGCCGTGCTCTTTTAAAATATCGATGTTGCGCTTTGTTGCTACCGCTTTCCACATTTGTTGATTCATGGCAGGAGCAATAAAGAGTTTCGCTGTTGTTGCAAGGTACAGTGTAGTCAGCAAGTCATCTGCCATACCGTGAGCAAGCTTAGCAATGGTGTTTGCGGTTGCGGGGGCAACAAGTAGGATATCAGCCCACTTTGCCAATTCAATATGCCCCATTGCGGCTTCAGCAGCAGGATCAAGCAGCTGACGATGCACTGGATTTCCTGACACAGCCTGAAGTGATAATGAACTAACGAACTCTGCGGCAGAGTCTGTTAGAACCACACGCACGTTTGCGCCTAACGCAGTAAGCTTGCGCACAAGATCAGGTGCTTTATAAGCGGCAATCCCGCCAGTAACACCTAGCAAAATATTTTTGTTAGCAATAGACATAGAAGAACACAAAATCTCGAAATTAGCGTTAGCCTACCATGGTGACAAAAAATCGGATAGCTGAACGAAAGTAGGTCTTGTTTCGAAAGCGGCGTATAAGCAGTCCTTAAAGGTGGTAAAAACCATTAATAAACCCGTCTTTTATACAGTCGTTTCTTTGTCACCATTCATCTATAAACAACCTTTTATAGAATAGTCGGGCTAGATGAATGTCGATAAAAGTATGGCCAAAGAATGAAAGGCCAAGAGAAAAGTTATTGCAGCATGGGGCTGAGAGCTTAAGTGACGCCGAACTAATCGCTGTCTTGCTGGGAAAAGGTGTGAAAGGAAAAAGCGCTGTGTCTGTAGCACATGAACTTCTCAACGAGCTAGGCTGCTTACGGGGTGTGGTAACAGCAACGAAAGAACGGTTTGCTAAAGTAACGGGAGTTGGACCGTGCAAATACGCGCAGTTTCAGGCGGGCTTTGAAATATTTAAACGCAATTTAGAAATAAAGCTGAAGCGTCAGGATGTTTTTAATAATGTAGATGATACTAAACGTTATCTACAGGCAAAGCTAAGAGACTGTGAGCGTGAGAAGTTCGCGCTTTTAATGCTTGATAGCCAACATCAGCTTATTGCTTTTCGCACTATGTTTAACGGTACGATCAACAGTGCAGCGGTCTATCCAAGAGAATTGATCAAACAAGTAATGATCGATAATGCAGCCGCGATCATTTTGGTTCATAATCATCCTTCAGGCGTTGCTGAGCCTAGTCATGCGGATATACGATTAACCGCAGAGATCAAAAGCGCAATGGCGTCGATCGATGTGCCAGTTTTAGATCATTTTGTGGTTGGTGATAAAGAAACTGTTTCATTCGCACAGCGAGGCTTGTTAAGATAAGAAATCTAAGTCATTTGTCGATTATAATCTAGTCAAATGGTTGAAAATGATTTAGCATAGGATTTAATGGGTTATTTTATTAAAGGACTGTTATGAAGAAGTCAATCATTGCATTATTTGCAGCTGCAACTATGGTTGCAGGCGTTAACGCACAAGACGGTGAAGGTGGTAGTGGTACTACTGGCATCGGCGGCGTAAGCGGCGGTATGATCGCGTCTGGTGTTGTTGTTGCGGGTATCGTTGCGGGTGTTGTAAACAACAACTCTGCTGATGCACCAGGAAATGGTGGTACTAATCCTCCAGGTCAACCTACTTGTGAAGGTGACGACCTATTGGTAGACGGTGTTTGTGTTGGTACTACTAACACTGTTACTGTAACTGGGACTGGTACTGCTACAAACACAATTACTGTACCTGTTACATTTACTTACGCACCGACCGTACAGTAAATTTAAGAGTATTCGAAAAAGCCGCTTTTTTTAGCGGCTTTTTTTATTTTTATAGCAAAGTTCATTTGTTTTTAGTTTTTGTCGGCGCATTTTAATGAAACTACACACTTTATTTGCCCTTTCGGGTGTTGTTTGCCTTTTTCTTTCCGGATGTTCCACCACGTCACTAGCGTATTACAACACGCTGAAGCTCGCGCTAAAAGATAGAACAGTTAGTTATACCGTTGAAGAGATTGCTGCTAGTAAAGCTGATCTTATGCAAATTAAAGCGGGCGGAAGAGATGCAGCCTCGCTTGCCCTTGCGTATATCGATGGTGAAAAGTACCGGTGGGTATCTGGTGATAAAGTCATCTTCACCATGCACCATGGCATTATCGTTAAAACTGAAGGTTTGGATCACGACCTATACTACACGGGAAATCTTCAGCACAACCCGCTTGCCACCAACAATGTTCTGCCATTCAATTGGAAACGCAAAGTTGATATTGCTTCCATAGGTTACGGTGTGCCGGTTGACTCATCTTGGCGAATAGAAGGGGAAGAAACTCGCGAATATTTAGGTTTTTCTGTTCCGGTAATTAAGGTTATCGAAACCGTAGAATTTTCTGAATACACGCCATTTATCGACGTAGGGTTGTCGTGGGAAAACACGTATTTCTTGCACAAATACTCGAAGGAACTTCTGGCCTCAAAGCAGCAGTTCAGCCCTGAAGGAGACGTTTACGATATGGTTTATTTAAGCCGAGTAGTACGTGAGATGAAGACACAAGGAGCAACGCAATAATGAAGTATATCTATACGCTTTTTATTGCCCTAGGCCTTACTGCAGCTACCAAGTTATATGCAAATGATAACCTTGTTAGTGTCATGATAAACAAGCAAACCTATCAGTTCGACAGGCCGATACGACTATCAAGCGTACTGTCCATTGTTGCTGATAATGGTGATTGGTACTGGCCTTCAGCTTCAGCCTTTGATTTAGCTAACCCTAAAGCTGAAGAAGAGAAAGAGATAGCGCTATCTCAAATTAGCGGACTGCTCAATCAATTTGATGCCGATTCTGAAACACATAAAGCCCTTCAAAATCTCTATGATCAGGTAAGCTCATGGACGGTGTCTACACGCATAGACATGCCAATTTCCTACAATCGAGCAAGGTTGTTTTTTGAAGACAACCCTATGTTTCAGCCAGGTAAATACTGGATTCGACTAAATGGAAGACCTGACGTTGTGCATTTCTCTGGCGCTGTTGTAAAGCCTGGTGCGTACAAGCATCAAAGCGATACGTCGGTTTATACGGCTGTTCACACGGTGAAAAAAGCGGTTGATGCCGACAGAAGTCATGTCTACGTAATTGATCCAATGGGAAATATTGAAGAAAAGGGTATTGCTTATTGGAATTTAGATTTTGGGCAGCTTATGCCGGGCAGCCAAGTCTATGTTCCTATCTCATCAGAACTCTTTAGCAATAAACTTAAGCAATTAAATGAGCGCGTAGCCGCTTTAGCAGTACATAGGGTTTTACCTCAATGAGTGCGCCACTACTTTCTAAGAAAAAAACACTCGCGCTTGTAATTGGCAGCGCGCTTTCTTCTACCGCTTTTGCTGATACTCAAGTTCGCGTTACTCCTTCGCAGATGGTGCAGGGCGGAAATGGTCTTATTCAAACACCAACGGCTCGTATGCGAGACGAAGGTGGAATGGCCATTAACTATACCGACAACGGCGAATATCGCTTCTGGTCAGTTAACATTCAGCTTTATGATTGGATGGAAGCAACTGCCCGTTATACTGACGTGCGCACAAGACTTTACAGTCAAGTTGAATCATTCAGTGGTGATCAAACGCTGAAAGATAAAGGCTTAGACGTTAAATTCAGGTTGTGGAAAGAAAGCTACTATCTGCCAGATATCAGTGTCGGCTTCAGAGACTTTGGTGGAACAGGCTTTTTTGAAAGTGAATACGTCAACGCCAGTAAATCTATCGGTCCATTCGACTTTCACCTTGGCTTAGGCTGGGGATACCTTGGTACAGCCGATGACATCAGCAACCCGTTTTGCGAGCTTAAAGACAGCTTCTGTGAACGCCCAGGGGGCTTCTCTGGTCGCGGTGGTAAGGTAGACTACGACCAGTTTTTCAAAGGAACAACCGCATTTTTCGGTGGTGTGGAATACCAGACACCATGGGAGCCGCTAACGCTAAAGCTTGAGTTCGAAGGAAATGATTATTCTCGTGACAGAGCTGGACAGCTAGAGCAAGATTCTCGTTGGAATGTTGGTGCAGTGTATCGTTATAAAGACTTCGATTTCACGTTGAACTATCAACGAGGTAATACTGTTGGTTTCGGCGTTACTTATCGCTTTAATATGAATACGGCTTCGCAAATAAAGTTCGATGAACCACCTAAGAACCTGATGGGTAGAAAGGTGCCACAAGACGTGAAAGATGTTGATAAATCCCGTCTTTACAATAACCTTTACCGGTCGGGGGGCTTTGTACTGTCTGATGCTGAAATTAAAGAGGACAGCGCTACGTTTTACGGTACACAGGTTGCCTATCGTGACCAGGATGAAGCCATTGAGCGAATTGGTCGCGTGGCGGCCTCAGAGCTTCCAGATTCCGTAAAAACCTATCATGTAGTAGACAATCGCGCAGGTCTTCCTTTAGTAGACACGCAGGTGGATGCCGAGGCCTTTATTGCTGCAGCGCGTTACGAATCTGTTGACGCAGATATCACTGAAACCTACGTCAGAACATCACCCTCAAAAGAAGTGCTCGACGCCTATGATCCTGCCAATACATCTGGCTTCTACTACAGCGCAGATTTCTTCTTTACCCAATCATTCGGTAACCCAGAAGATTTCTATCTGTATCAAACCGGATTATTGCTAAACGGCGGTTATGCTTTTAACGAAAACTTTGCAATCATGAGCAGTGCCAGGGTTACGCTTCTAGATAACTTCGACAAGTTTAACTACTTGGTAGATAACGAAGAAGTGTCGCTACCTCGCGTGCGTACTCGAGTTCGTGAATATGTGTCAGCAAACGATGTATGGCTAGATACAACATTCTTACATTACAAAGACACCATTGCAGAAGACCTCTATGCTCAAGCGTACGCGGGTTATCTAGAAACCATGTTTGCTGGTGTAGGCGGTGAAATACTGTATCGTCCCGTTGATAGTAATCTAGCTTACGGACTTGATATCGCTTACGTAAAACAGCGCGATCCTTACAGTCAAACAGGTTTGGAAGACTACACAGCGGTCACTGGACACGCTAGTGTCTATTGGCAGCCAGAATTCTTAGACGACACGCAAATTACCGTAAGTGCTGGACAATTCTTAGCCAAAGATAAAGGCGTGAATATCGATTATGCGAAGCGTTTCGATAGCGGTATCATTGTTGGTGCATATGCGGCATTCACTGATGTATCGTCAGAAGAATACGGCGAGGGAAGCTTCACCAAAGGCTTCTACATTTCCATACCTACAGATCTGTTCTTGTTAGAACCTACCAAAGGTCGCGGATTATTCCCATGGGTGCCGATTTCTCGTGATGGCGGTCAAATGCTGCGTCGACCCACTCGTTTGATTGACATGACTGAAATAAGGTCACCATTTTTTGATTAAATAGTAATACGCCGCGTTCGCGTGGCGTTTATTCTCGTGCGGATATCTTAGATGCTGCAATGTGAATATAAAATTAAAGCGTAGATTGCGTATTTATTCATAGCCTAACCGCTTAGGGAAAAGTACAATACGGGCCGTGAAAAATGAGAGTTGGTAGTTTTTCGAGCAAAAAAAAGCCAAAAAGTAACCTTTTTGTACTTTCTTATTGAAATGATCCTGCCTTTGCTGTATAAAATGCGCCCTCTAATTTATAGTAATACGTCATTTGACCCAACCACTGTTTGAGCGCTTGGGATTAACTGACGCGACAGTTATCGTTGTTCTGGAGACAAATACAATGTCAAGAGTATGCCAAGTAACAGGTAAGCGTCCAACGGTTGGTAATAACCGTTCACACGCAAGAAATGCGACTCGTCGTCGCTTTTTGCCAAACCTTCAAACACACCGTTTTTGGGTTGAGAGCGAAAACCGTTTTGTAAAACTACGTTTGTCTGCAAAAGGCATGCGTATCATCGACAAGAAAGGTATTGATTCAGTACTAACTGACATCCGTACCCGTGGTGAGAAAATCTAAGGAAGCCGACAATGCGTGATAAAATTAAACTAGTTTCTTCAGCAGGTACAGGTTTCTTCTACACTACTGATAAAAACAAGCGTAACATGCCTGGCAAAATGGAGATCAAAAAGTATGATCCCGTTGTGCGTAAGCACGTTATGTTCAAAGAGGCCAAAATCAAGTAATTAGCTTGCTTTTGTCTCCACGAAAACCCAGCCCTTGCTGGGTTTTTTGCTTTTTGAAGAAGATATTTCTACTTCATCACGTCACGATCCCACCGGATCCCATATTCGACTGTCCACGATCCCTTGAGTTTGTCTTGCGATCACTGCTTTCTCCCACTTACTTTTTTCCAGCAGGTCCTAGGTTTTCTTTGAATTGAATTAGCTTATATATTGGCTAGGTATTACTATATTCCTAATATCAGGACTCATATTTAACGGAAAGTCTGGTGGCTAGAATTTCTCAGCGAGCAATGAATAACGTGGTCATTATTGCCATGCTTATCATGATTGCACTGTTCAACTTAGACAGTCTTGTACCTAAGAAGGATGTTGTTCAATCTCGCAGCCTGTTACCTGAAGACGCTTATGTGTTAAAAATAGAGCACGATGGCCATAGCTTAGAGCGAGTTGGGCAGCAGTGGCGCCAGTCAGGTCAAAATACAGTCCTCGCCATCAAGCCGGATGTTCAGTTTTCACATTGGCAACGGGCAAGGCTTGAGCCGGCCACTGACGTACCCGAAGCGATTACCAACGTACAGCCTTACATCGTCGTAGTATGGCTCGCAGGCAATAATAACGGCAATGTTTACGCCATCTATCCGAATACATCACCTGTTGTGATCAAATTTGAAAATAATTGGTACACATTAACCAACACCGAACTTGATAATCTTTTACCTTGGATACTGTAAATGCCTGAACTACCAGAAGTTGAAGTAAGCCGTTTGGGCGTTTCTCCACATCTTATTGGCAATACCATTACGCAGGTGGTGGTGCGTGAGCGAAGAATGCGCTGGCCCATTCCACAAGAGGTAGCGAACGTTGAAGGTCAGAGCGTTATTGCTGTAAAACGCCGCGCTAAATATCTACTTATTGAAACAGCCAAAGGCACGTTAATTTTGCATTTAGGCATGTCGGGTAAATTACGCGTTATCGATGCATCGACACCAATTATTAAGCATGACCACGTAGACATTGTTTTAAACACCGGTAAGTGCTTACGTTTTAACGACCCACGGCGCTTTGGTGCTGTGTTATTTCAGGCCCCTGATATGCAAATAGCCATGCTTGATAACTTGGGCCCAGAGCCGCTTACAGACGACTTTGACGATAAGCGCTTATTTAAACTATCGCGCAATAGAAAAGGCCCCGTTAAAAACTTCATTATGGATAACGCCATTGTGGTAGGTGTAGGAAACATCTACGCGAACGAAGCACTGTTTTTAGCTGGTATAGACCCGCGAAGAGCCGCAGGAAACATTAGCGCTGCTCGCTATCAGTCGCTAACTGCAACCATTAAGCAAGTATTGGCCAAAGCCATTGAACAAGGCGGCACAACATTAAAAGACTTTGCGCAAACCGACGGTAAGCCTGGGTATTTTGCACAGCACTTGAATGTGTATGGGAGAAAAGGCGAGCCTTGTGAAGTGTGTGGCAAAGCCATCAAAAGTAAGGTTATTGGGCAGCGAAATACCTTTTTCTGTACTCACTGCCAACGCTAATACACTTACTATTGGTGCTTAATCTTTCTTGCTCAGCCGGTCTTTTAAAGCTTTCTCAACTACTGGGTGGCAAAAGCCACTCACTGCACCGCGGTGAAGAGCGACTTCTTTTACTAGGGTGGACGAGATAAATGAATTCTCCTCAGCAGGAGTAAGAAAGACACTTTCTAGCTTTGGGTTTAAACGGCGATTCATATTTGCGAGTTGAAACTCGTATTCGAAATCAGAAACTGCGCGTAAACCACGAATGAGAATTGTGGCATTTTGTTCGTCAGCAAAATCAGCCAATAAACCAGTAAACCCCACTACTTCAACATTTGGTAAGTCAGCAGTGACTTTTTTTATCATTTCTACGCGCTCTTCTAACGTAAACAGTGGCTTTTTACTTGGGTTAGAAGCAATCGCTACAATCACATGAGAAAATAACTGAGATGCGCGTTCAATAAGGTCGGCATGACCGTTAGTGATCGGGTCGAAAGTACCAGGGTAAAGTGCTCTAGTGTGCATAAAGTCGAATCTTTTCGTTGTAGAGGGTTTATGTGTTCAACGTGGCTAATGTAACACATTATTAGCTTATACCAATCCGCTTACCACATGTGCTTTTATTACTTCACTGCCTCGCGGTAACCATTCATACACGCTGACCAGTCGCTCTCTTGCCAGTGAAAGACAGGGTTCTTCGCTTTCTCTTTATGTAAAGAACGCAGCAGACGGTCTAAATTACCTTGTTTCCAGCTGTTACCTTGACGCTGCTCGCAGCGATCGAAATCAATAAGCCAAATTTGCTTATCGCTATCAATCATGATGTTTCGAACGTTGGCATCATGATGGTACACCTGACAATTGTGCATAGCTGCTAGCGCTCGGCCAACCTCATACCACTCATCTTTATCCAGTGGTTTATCGCACAGTGCGTGGTGTAAATCTTTGCTATTTGGAATACTTAAAGTAATTAAATCGCCGCGGTAAATTAGGCCTCGGCGGTGTATACGCGCCGCAACAGGAACAGGCACAAGAAGACCTTGTGCTCGCATATATTCGAGCAGCCTGAACTCTTCAAACGGGCGAGAACGCTCAACACCAATAAACATATATTGGTCGCTCAGTACTTTGCCCACCAAGCCACCACGTTTGAAATGGCGTAAAACCCAGCGCTGACCCTCATGCTCAATGAAAATGGTTGTACCACGTCCCTTGGCTTGACCTGTTATTTTGTCTTGAAGCTGCCAAAAGTCGGGGGTAAACATCTCCGCGTTGGGATGACTGACTAAAGTGTCGTCGAAAATAAAGTGGTGCCCAGCACCTATGTCTCGTCGTATTGTCGCCATGTCGCCCACAACTTATGGTAAATTCTTTATTCTAATGATTTATTTTGGTTTTTCAGCAACGACCGCGTTTCAGAGGTAAAAAAGTCTGTTTACGCGCTCATAGTTTTTACGTACTAAGATTATTTGTTGAAATAATGAATCTAATTCAACGTCTTAAGTATAAAAACCTAAGTCGTTATGCTCATACGCGAGTATCGTTGACCATATTCATCATTTTGGAATGAGCATGTTAAATTGCGGCGGCCCGGAGAGTTCTATCTGAAAAATAAGCATTTATTTGGCGCGAATAGGTAATACTCGAGCAAATAGGCTTCACCTAGCGCATGCCAAAAGATACGAACAATAGGAAAAAATACTGTTGATAGACCAGGGCACCATTACAAGCTAATTGTCGCTTAATTTACTTAATTGTAAGGTAAAACTATCAACTATTATCTACACTTAGCGTTGCGAAGTGTTCCTTTGAAATAACAGGGAGTCGTTACTGAATGAAAAAGCCCGCTTTGCGATGGCTATCCACTGTTCTTGCTTATACTCAATTTAGACTGGTGCTATTACTGAATATTGCACTGTTTTCAGGCGTGCCTGCAGCACACGCAGCAGAACTAAACGTCATGGTTAATGAGAGTGTCATGGTTTCAGAGCTAAACCGCTCTGAGCTTCGCCAGATATTTACCGGCCATCGTCAATATTGGAGCGATGGTACTAAAATCACGGTATTTGTATTGCAAGATAACGATGAGCTCCACAAGCAGTTTTGTCGTGAAGTACTTCAGATGTTCCCTTATCAATTATCTCGTCTATGGGATCAAATCACCTATTCTGGGCAGGGCGTTACACCCGTTAGGGTCACGTCTTACCAAGCGTTGATAGAGGCGTTAGAAAGTACCACAGGCGCTATCGGCTATGTTGAACATACCGAAATTGTGAAATTAAGACGCGTAGAGGTAGGAACAGAATGAATAAATACATCGCTCTCGCGTTTGGCATGATAAGCATGCCTGTCCTTGCTTCACAAGGAGATTTTTCGTGGCATGGTTATGTCTCTCAAGGCGTTACTCAGTCACATGGAAGTAACTTTATAACTGACGATAACGCAATAACAGGTGAGCTGACCGAAGTTGGGCTAAATGGTTACTATCGAATAGCGGAAAACATCTCTGTTGCCGGGCAAATTAATTATTTAGACGGCGGGAATCGTTTTGAGCAGGGTGCTCGTTTAGATTATTTGTTTATTGACTGGAAATTGCCTGACTTGCCCGGTAAATGGCAAGGACAAGTCCACATTGGTCGCTTCAAAAACCGCCACTGGCTGTACTCAGTGACCAGAGATGTGCCACAAACACGTTACACGTCTGTTCTTCCCCAGTCTGTGTACTTTGACGGGTTTCGCGACGTTGCTTTGGGAAGCAACGGTATCCAAACCAGTTTCTCACACTATGGTGCTCAGAATATCTGGGAATTAAACTGGAGTTACGGTCGCTCTAATATTAACGACTCCCAGCGAGATTTTTTACTCGGCGACGAAGCAAAAGGCGACATTAAGCAAGACTTTGTTCATCAAGCCAGCGTATTCTGGCAGCCGGCTACCATGACATGGAAACTAGGTGCCAGCTGGTTGAGTTCTGATTTCAGGTACACACCTTCTCAGAATGACAACCGTATTGCAGGTAATGCAGACATAGAGCGTATTATGTTGTCTGCGCAATACTTTGCAGAAAATTGGGAAGTGTCAGCGGAGCTAGTTAGGGAAGTTCAGGATAATAAAGGGCTATTCTTCCCTGGTTTTGCCTTTAAACGCACGGGCGAAGGCGGTTTTGTTCAGTTTAGGTATTTGTTTAATAACAATGTAAGTGGTCTTATTGGCTACGACACATACATTAACGACAGGTCAGATCGAGACGGAAGGCAATTAGAGGCTATGACAGGCGGCGTGATCCCCGCCTACTTTGGCTACCAAGATACATATACCCTAGGCTTGCGTTGGGACATTGCACCGAAGTGGCGACTTCAAGGTGAGTATCATTGGGTTGAAGGTGCGACAAGGGTAGTGAGCTTACTGAACTTAGATGTGGCGTCTCATGCCGATAAGCACTGGGAAATGTGGTCAGTGCAATTGATGTATTGGTTTTAAGGGCATTAGATGAAGGTTCAGGTATCTTTCACCACTAAAACCATCACAATTTTGTTGGCTATGGTATTAACTGTGGCTGTGGTTATATCAACGGTTCTTATTCAGGAGTCTGACGCTCGAATTCTGCTCCAGCAAAGGGAAAACCAAGTTAGTAATCAACGACGGGTTCAGCTTTTTGAAGACATTCTGCACGGCAGAATGATCACGCTTATTGATATCATCAGCCATAAGAGTGGAGGCAACGCAGATAGCCTTGAATCGCTACAACAAACGCTTAGCGGTCTTAGTGAATACCTGACCCTTAACTTTCAAGTTGAATCGCTGTATTTGTTTGACGAACACGGCGTTGTTGGCAACCCGCTACAGCCAGTAAATAAAACCATTGAAAAGCTAGTGAATACCACTCGCGCGTCGTTTGAAAGCCGCTCACTATTGTCCTGTGACTCGGTATGCACACACTACATTTCAATTCCAATTATGGCAAACGGTGAAACCTTGCCTGTCATCGTTGTGTCCACGTCGATGAGAGAACTGCTATACCTGTTTAGTCGCGCTACCGATGTGCACAAAGTTGCTGTCGTCCAGCACAAAGAAACCTCATCTGAGTTGTCAGAATTAAGGGTGGCAAGCCAAGTATCTGCGGCTAATCGACAATACTTTCAATCTCTATTTGATGCGTTACCCGATAATTGGCGAATTGACGATTTAGTTATTAGAGGCATGAATGTTGCGCTGGAAAATCAGCAGTTGCTGGTTAGTTTATTGCCTTTTAATCACGCATCAGGTGATCATCCTTACTTGCTTATTGTACAAGACGTGTCGGCCATGGTGCGTCAAAACGAACAATACCAGTACATCGTTATTTCTAGCGCTGTTGCGCTATTTTTTATTTTCTCTTCGCTGCTTTACCTTTTCCTAAATCAATACAGAATACGCTTGTTAGATGTAAGCGAACGTTTGCCTATGCTGGCCGAACACAAGTTTAGCGAGTTTTACACCATTGCAGCTAAACGAAGGAAGTCGCCTATTTTCAAATTCACAGATGAATTGGACGTTGTTGAAGACGCGGCAAATAATCTGGCGCGCCAGCTAGAAAGCTTTGACGGACAAATGGCTATTAACACCGCGAAGCTTGAAAAAATGGCGATGTTCGATGTGTTAACGGGACTTCCCAACCGTAATATGCTGACGTTTCAAATAGAAAAGCAGCTAGCTGGTTCAATTCGCGACGATAGGTTAGTGGCACTGATGTTCATGGACCTTGATGACTTTAAAAAGGTTAACGACAGTCACGGTCATGACGTCGGCGATAAACTCTTAAAAGCTGCTGCTATGCGTATTTCTAAGCCGATTAGAGAGTCTGATATTGCATCTCGATTTGGCGGTGATGAGTTTGTTATTTTACTTTCAAATATCGAAAGCAAAAAGCACGTAGATACGGTAGCCAAAAAGCTGATAGAAGAGTTTAAAGAGCCAATCATTGTAGATGGCGTAACCTTTTACGTTTCTATCAGTATCGGTATTGCTATTACCAACCACTCTCGCGCCACGCCAGTAGAACTGCTGCGTCATGCTGATATTGCGATGTACGAAGCCAAAGCCAAAAAAGGGGCGGAGTATCGCGTGTATGACGCCACCATGAACCTTAAAGTAATGCAGAAGGTTGAGCTGGAGTCAGAGGCGCGTGAAGCCCTAAGAGACAACCAGTTTAGCTTAGCGCTTCAGCCCCAAATTGAGATGCACACGGGAAGGCTGGTGGGCTTTGAAGCGCTATTGCGTTGGCAACACCCTAAAAAGGGTAATATTTCCCCAGCCGATTTTATACCGCTTCTTGAAAACACGTCATTCATGCTTGAGCTTGATTACTGGGTAATTACGCGCTCAACTTATTTAATCAGAGAGCTTAAAAATAGCGGCTACCCCGACGTGAAGATGGCGATTAATTTGTCAGCGGGTCAGTTCTTAGACCCGAGTTTGCCTGAATTCTTGCAGCAGCAAATTATCAAAAATGACATAGCGCCCGACCAAGTTTG
The DNA here is from genome assembly GCF_054960375.1 of Alteromonas sp. G4i35. Lineage (NCBI taxonomy): Bacteria > Pseudomonadati > Pseudomonadota > Gammaproteobacteria > Alteromonadales > Alteromonadaceae > Alteromonas > Alteromonas sp. G4i35. Next base: position 14,895 of record NZ_JBHNZD010000010.1, read on the forward strand.
CTTAGAGTTAACCGAAACGGTATTGGTATCAGATATCAAGCGTGCAACCACTATCATGCAAAATATTCGCGACATGGGGTGCATGCTGGCTATCGACGATTTCGGCACGGGCTATTCGTCGTTGAGTTATCTTAAATCGTTACCCGCCGACTACATCAAAATTGACCGCTCGTTTGTGGCAAATATCGCCAGCAGTGCTGACGATAGAAACATTGTTCACTCTACGATTTCTATGGTGCGCAACATGGGAATGCAAGTGGTGGCAGAAGGAATTGAAACCAGTGAACAGTACGAGTTGCTGTGTCATTTCGACTGCAACCTGGGTCAAGGCTACCTTATCAGCAGACCTATTCCTGAGGTTAACATTTGGGACGTGTTAAGCGACAAAGTAGAGTTTGGTTTTTGGAAAGAATCCGCCTAGGGCGACTTTACCGTTTCAAAAGGTGCACGCTTCATCAATGTAGTGTGCTGAATAATTTACAAACTTAGTCGACAAACCCATTAAATACAGCGCAAGGGTGTGTACCCTTTACCGCGCTTTCATTAAACTAACGGTTTTAATATACCTACACTCGGAGAATGGCATGTCTGCGGCATTTATTTCTCATTTGCAATCGCAAATTGAAGCCACGAAAGAAGATGGTTTGTACAAAAAAGAGCGTGTTATCACGTCGCAACAACAAGCGGATATTGGTGTTGCTAACGGCGAGCACGTTATTAACTTTTGTGCCAACAACTACCTTGGTCTTGCAAACAATGAAAGCTTGATTGAAGCAGCAAAGAAAGGCCTGGATAGCCATGGTTTTGGTGTAGCATCTGTACGATTCATTTGCGGTACACAAGACATTCACAAGCAACTGGAAGCCTCTATCAGCGACTTCCTCGGTACAGAAGACACCATTTTGTACCCATCGTGCTTCGACGCGAACGGCGGTTTATTTGAAACGCTATTGGGCCCTGAAGATGCCATTATTTCTGATGCGTTAAACCACGCCAGTATCATTGACGGTGTGCGCCTGTGTAAAGCTAAGCGTTATCGCTACGCCAATAACGATATGGCTGCACTAGAAGAGCAGTTAAAGCAAGCTGATGCCGATGGCGCACGTTTCAAAATTATTGCCACCGACGGTGTGTTTTCAATGGACGGCGTGATTGCCGACTTAGCCTCTATTTGCGACCTGGCCGACAAGTATGACGCCATGGTAATGGTAGACGATTGTCACGCAACGGGCTTCCTTGGCGAAAACGGCAAAGGCAGCCATGAGTATTGTGGCGTTATGGGTCGTGTAGACATCATCACCGGTACTCTAGGTAAAGCACTAGGCGGCGCGTCTGGCGGTTACACCTCGGGCAAAAAAGAAGTCGTAGAGTGGTTACGTCAACGCTCGCGTCCTTATCTTTTCTCAAACTCGGTTGCGCCACCTATCGTTTCAGCATCGCTTAAAGTGTTTGAAATGATGAAAGAAGGTGACGAGCTTCGCGCTAATCTATGGCGCAACGCCAATCATTTCCGTACGCGTATGGAAGAGGCGGGCTTCACATTAGCTGGTAAAGATCACGCTATTATTCCTGTTATGCTAGGCGATGCCCGTTTAGCTAGCGAAATGGCAGATAAGATGCTTGAGAAAGGCATTTATGTTATCGGTTTCTCTTACCCTGTTGTGCCGAAAGGTCAGGCCCGCATTCGTACGCAAATGTCAGCAGGTCATAGCCTTGAACATGTTGATAAAGCGGTAGATGCATTTATTGAAGTTGGCCGTGAATTGGGAGTAATTTCATGAAGTCGCTAGTTAAAGCGAAAGCAGAAAAAGGCATTTGGCTACAAGACACGCCAGAGCCTGAAGTAGGACACAATGACCTACTGATTAAAATTCGCAAAACCGCCATTTGCGGCACCGACATGCACATTTACAACTGGGACGAATGGTCACAGAAAACCATTCCGGTACCTATGGTTGTAGGCCACGAGTATGTGGGTGAAGTCGTTGGAATGGGCCAAGAAGTGAAAGGGTTTAAGGTTGGCGACCGTGTTTCGGGCGAAGGCCATATTACCTGTGGCCATTGCCGTAACTGTCGTGCAGGTCGCGTACATTTGTGTCGCAACACTGAAGGCGTAGGCGTAAACCGCCCGGGCGCTTTTGCTGAATACTTGGTAATTCCTGCATTTAACGCGTTTAAAATTCCAGACAATATTAGTGACGACCTTGCGTCTATCTTTGACCCGTTTGGCAACGCTGTTCACACTGCACTAAGCTTCGACTTGGTAGGTGAAGACGTGCTGATAACCGGTGCCGGCCCAATAGGTATTATGGCTGCTGCAGTTGCAAAGCACGTAGGTGCTCGTCATGTCGTCGTTACCGACATCAATCCTTACCGTCTTGAGCTTGCTAAAAAAATGGGTGCAACCCGCGCCGTTGACGTAAGCAAGGAAGACTTGAAAGACGTAATGAATGAACTTGGTATGACAGAAGGCTTCGATGTGGGTCTGGAAATGTCTGGTGTGCCGGTGGCTTTCAGAGACATGCTGAACAAAATGAACCATGGCGGCAAAATTGGCATGCTGGGAATACCTCCACAAGATGTTGCCATCGATTGGAACCAGGTTATTTTCAAAGGCTTGGTGATAAAAGGTATCTACGGCCGTGAAATGTTTGAAACATGGTACAAAATGGCGAGCTTGCTGCAGAGCGGCTTAGATCTATCGCCTATCATCACACACACCTTTTCTATTGATGACTTTCAGAAAGGGTTTGATACCATGGGGTCTGGACACTCAGGTAAAGTTATTCTGGACTGGCAATAATGACAACATTCTCACACATTAGCGTAAACGACGTTGCAAACTTTCAAGGTGACGTAACCATTGTGGATATTCGCGATCCTCAATCATTTGCTAATGGACACATGCCTAACGCAGCGCAGCTGAACAACGACAACTTTGCAGCGTTTATCGACCAAACGCCCAAAGATATCCCAGTGGTTGTAGTGTGCTACCACGGCGTAAGCAGCCAGCAGGCGGCCCAAGTGATTGCACAGCAAGGCTTTGAAACCGTTTATAGTATGGACGGTGGCTTCGAAGCATGGCGACTGGCAAATCCGGTAGTCACGGCATAGCGATTTGATAAAGGTGCACAATGTGCACCTTTATTTTTTGCAGCTACTGAAGTATTTCAGTATAAAGAGGTTATATACCGCGCCCTTGGTATATGTCATATCGCATTCATATTCTTCTGCTTCGGGGTAACAACTAGCTTATGGCTCATCCTTTAATTGCGTTCAATCAGCAAAGTCCTGCACATCTTCTCGCCAATTATTTAACCAGTCAGCACATTCAGGCCGCTGTAATACAGCACGATAAAGAGTTCGTGGTGGTATTAGATAATCACGACCATCTCGACCGCGCAAAAATTATTGCGGATGGCTTTTTGGCAAACCCTACCGATCCGAAGTACCAGCAAGCCGCATGGGATAATGGCAAGAACGTACGGCTGGCACCTTCGGGTAATGGCTTTTCCATGGGTAATATCATTGCCGATGCTGTGAAAGCGCCTTTTACCTCGGTGGTATTTATTCTGTGTGTTGCGGTTTATTTACTGTCGTTGTTTGGGCTGTTTGCCCCTATCGCACAGCATTTATTGATGCAGCCATTTTCCATTTTGTCGCAAAATCACGAATGGTGGCGATTACTTGGCCCTGCATTCATTCATTTTTCGGCACTACACATTATATTTAATCTACTGTGGTGGGGCATGTTGGGAGCTAAAATTGAACGCATCCTTGGCATGAGCATGCTGCTTATAGTGTTCTTAGTGTCGGCCACTATTTCGAACGCCGCACAAGCCCTATTTAGTGACCCTGTGCAAGGCAATCTGTTCTTGTTTGGCGGCTTGTCTGGTGTGGTGTATGCCGTAATGGGCTTTGTGTGGTGGCTAGGCTGGTTGCGACCAAGTTGGGGCTTGTCGCTGCCAAATTCAATTGTGGGCTTTATGTTGGTGTGGTTGGTACTAGGTTATGCCGATATTTTGTGGGTAAACATGGCAAATGCTGCACATACAGCGGGGCTTATTTCTGGATGTTTGCTCGCCGGGGCCTTAAGCCTTGGGTCGGGTAAACGCTAGTGGCGTTTTATGTAGCTAAAAGGCGTACGTTAGCCTTTTAGCCCGTTATCTACTTTTAACCGCCTTGGTATAAGTATTTGGTGAAGATAACGTTCTTCACCACTTCGCCGCCTGTCTCTTGCTTCATGTGCTCTTGCAACGCTTTAAGAATAGCGCGGCGAATGTCTTCACGACCAGTTAGTGATTTAACTTTCTCTGCCGGTTGCTGGCCGAATATTTCGATGGCAGTAGAGCGAAGTAACGGCATATGGTGTTCAGCAATTTCAAGCTGATTAACATCGTGGATCATCAATTCAACTGACACGCGTACATAGCCAAGCTTTTGTGCGCTATCGCTAATGTAGTTGGTAACAATCTCTGGCTCTAAGCCCAAATAAGCATAGTTGGCCTTGTCTTGCGCCACTGCTGCGTTACAACCAAGAACGAAAAAACTAACCGCAAATACGCGTAAAACTAAAGACTTAAGCATAGTGAAGTCCGAAACACCAAAGTAATAAATTCACTTGGTAGTGTAGCAAAACTCTGATTAAACACACTACTGCAAAAGTTTAACCGAATGAAAATAATTGAACATGACGTGTTATCATACTAACGGATTCATAATTCGGGCTTTTCGTGTGAGTTTTAATGCCACTTTTCCAGTGGGTTTGGCGGTTGACTGGCAAGCACCTTCTGGCATCACAATTCCTAATGCACAGCTAAAAAACTGGCTGTTAGACACTGGGTCGTTAACCGAGCGAGTACAGTCTTTAAGCAACCACTTTTCTCTAGAGCTTATTGGCCAGCACGAGCAGATTCCTCACGACAATGAACTGTCGTTGTTACTCGACAACGGTGAAACCCATTATCAAGCGCGAGAAATTCTCCTATGTGGCGATCATAAGCCATGGGTGTTTGCACGTTCTATCATCCCTCAAGCCTTTGTTGACAGCGAACTTTCAGATCTTGGTCGAGAGCCTTTAGGAAAACGTTTGTTTAACGATAAGCGCTTTACACGCTCAGAGTTTCAACTGTGTACAGTGCCAGCTTCGCAGTTTGGTATTAACAGTAATCAAACCTTGTGGGGCAGGCGCTCGTTGTTTACGTTAGGCAACTACAGCATGATAGTAGCAGAGGTATTTCTTCCGTTCTCACCGGCCTATAGCCGCTCTGCTAAAAACGAAAAGGAAAGCGAAAAACAGTTATGAAGCACAATTGGAACGCCTATGCGCGACTTATGCGCCTTGATAAACCAGTCGGTATTTACTTGCTGCTGTGGCCTACGTTGTGGGCGCTTCTTATGGCTGCACAAGGTTTACCGCCTTTAGGCATTACGCTCATTTTTGTGGCAGGCGTAGTTGTCATGCGCTCAGCCGGGTGTGTGATTAACGATTATGCAGACAGAAAAGTAGACGGTAGCGTAAAGCGCACTGCCCAGCGTCCTCTTGCAACCGGAGAAGTGTCGGCCAAACAAGCACTACAACTTTTTGCTGCGCTTATCGCTTTAGCATTTGTCTTAGTGTTATTTCTCAACTGGCAAACCATAGCGTTGTCGGTGGTAGCCTTACTCCTGGCAGCAAGCTACCCCTTTATGAAGCGTTACACCAATTTACCGCAGGTGGTATTGGGTGCCGCGTTCGGTTGGGCCATTCCTATGGCGTTTATGGCTGTGATAGAAACAGTACCAACATACGGCTGGTGGTTGTTTATTGCTAACTTACTATGGACGGTAGCTTACGACACCATGTACGCCATGGTAGACCGCGATGACGACTTACAAATAGGCATCAAGTCTACGGCCATATTGTTTGGAAAAAACGACGTGCTCATAGTCATGCTGCTACAGGCCGTTGCCCTTGCCATTCTGTGGTGTATAGGCTGTGCTATTAACGCAACCTGGCCTTACTACTTAGCCGTGCTGTTTTCGGCTCTGCTATGCGTGCGCCAGTATCAGCTTATTAAACGCCGTCAGCGTGAAGGCTGCTTCACCGCGTTTATTGAAAATCACTATATTGGTTTAGCCATCACGCTAGGAACGGCACTGCATTTTTATTTGGTGTAACTGAAAAAGTAACTAGCCCAATACAAACCATTGTTAATGGTATTCAGCCACAAAAAAAGCGCCATAAAGGCGCTTTTTGAGTTTCTGTGAGCTTTGAACGCCTACTTTTCCGCTAGCTTCGCTTCAAGCTCAGCAATGCGGCTTTCCATTGCGTCTAGCTTTTCGCGAGTACGAATAAGTACTTGGCTTTGAATATCGAACTCTTCGCGAGTGACTAAATCTAGTTTAGACAGCTGCGACTGCAATACCGCCTTTACTCGACCTTCGGCTTCTTCAGCCATGTTTTTAACGCCGGGTGGTACGGCATCAGCAATTTGTTTCGCTAAATCTTCGAGTTTCTTCGGATCCAACATGGAATTCCCTTATAATGCGCAGCTCAAAATGTGAAAGCTATTCTATCGGTATCGACACGACATGCAATGAAAAGTGTGTCGCGCCCAAAATGTACGTTGTTTTAGGTATTAAATGAAACTAAATGAAGCTCAAGAATCTGCCGTAACCTATGTGTCTGGCCCATGTTTGGTCCTTGCAGGGGCGGGCAGTGGTAAAACCCGTGTAATTACCAACAAGATTGCTCATTTAGTTAGAAACTGCGATATGCCAGCGCGCTATATTGCAGCGGTTACCTTTACCAACAAAGCAGCACGTGAAATGAAAGAACGTGTTGCGCAAACCTTGGGTAAGCCAGAAGCACGCGGGTTAAAAGTATCGACCTTTCACACCATGGGCTTAACCATTATTAAAGCGCATGTGAAAGATCTTGGCTTAAAGCCAGGTTTCTCGTTATTCGACGATAAAGACTCGTTCGCGTTGCTTAACGATTTGACGTCCGACACCCTCGATGGCGATAAAGATCAGCTTCAGCTTTTACAAAGCTGCATCTCGAACTGGAAAAACGATCTTATCTTGCCTGATGCTTTATTAAAATCAGCAACCAGCACGGGCGAGAGAGAGTTTGCAGAAGCCTACAAGCGTTACCAAGACAACCTTAAGGCATATAACGCGCTAGACTTCGACGACCTAATTTTATTACCTACATTGCTTTTAAAAAGTAGCGAAGCAATAAGAGCCAAATGGCAGAGCAAGATTCGCTACTTGCTGGTGGATGAGTACCAAGATACCAATACCAGTCAGTACGAGTTGGTAAAGCTATTAGTAGGTGAGCGTGCGCGCTTTACCGTGGTGGGCGACGATGACCAGTCTATCTATTCATGGCGTGGCGCTAAGCCGCAGAATTTGCACCTGTTACAGCAAGACTTTCCGCGCTTAAACGTCATTAAGCTACAGCAAAATTACCGCTCGTCAGGCCGTATTCTGCATTGCGCGAATATTCTTATTCAGAACAATCCGCATTTGTTCGATAAAACCCTGTTCTCAGAGCTGCAGTACGGCGAGCCGCTGAAAGTGATAGAGGCGAAGAACGAAGAGCATGAAGGTGAGCGCGTGGTGGCAGAACTGCTGGCGCATAAGTTCATGAACCGCACCCAGTTTAAAGACTACGCCATATTGTATCGCGGGAATCACCAAAGTCGTATTTTCGAAAAGCTGTTAATGAGTAACCGCATTCCGTACAAAATAAGCGGCGGTATGTCGTTCTTTGGTCGTGCCGAAGTGAAGGACATCATGGCGTATTTACGGTTGTTAGTGAACCAGGACGACGATAACGCTTTGCTTCGCATTATTAACACGCCTGGGCGCGGTATAGGCCGCGCTACGCTAGAAAAACTGGGTAACTTTGCAAATAGCTTGGGCGTATCTATGTTCGAAGCGGCGACGCACCCTAACTTAAATAGCGTGTTGCCCGATAAAGCCTTTCATTCGGTTTCTACCTTTTCCCGCTGGATAGTAGAGCTATCGGACAACGCGGAGCGTGGCAACACCGCTGACGCGGTTCGCACCATGATCCGCACTATGGGCTACGAAGAATGGCTATATGAAACCAGCGCCAGCCCCAAAGCCGCCGAAATGGCCATGGCCAACGTAAGTACCTTATTCGGTTGGGTTAACGATATGCTGGAAGGTAATGACCTAGACCAACCCATGACCTTAACCGAAGTGGTGAACCGTCTGATATTGCGCGACATGATGGAGCGCGGCGAAGACGACGGGGAAGGGGATCAAGTTCAATTAATGACGCTACACGCTTCAAAAGGTTTGGAATTTCCTATTGTATTTTTAGTGGGCATGGAAGAAGGCTTATTGCCGCACCAAAGCAGCATTGACGAAGACAACGTAGAAGAAGAGCGCCGACTTGCTTATGTGGGAATTACTCGCGCCCAGCGCGAGCTTATATTCAGCCTTGCTAAAGAGCGTCGACAATTTGGTGAAGTGATTAACCCAGAGCCAAGCCGCTTTTTATTCGAACTGCCGCCAGACGATTTACAGTGGGAAAATCAGAAACCGAAGGCGACAAAAGAAGAGCGCCAGCAAAAGGCACAGGTGGGAATTGCTAATCTACGAGATATACTAGGGAAAAAGTAGTCTGCTAATTGAGGCGAGGTTACGCTGGCAAGTAAGTACTAACTATCAGCTTGCTAGCGACGTCATATCCAGCACTTTGGCGTGCTTCAATACCTTGCCTTGACCATAAATGCATTCAATTTCATTAAGTGCATCTAGCTGCGCCTGTGAGTCTACGCCTTCAGCAATAACCTGAAACTTCAAATGTTCTGAAATAAGCATGACAGACTGAATAAGTTTTAAGTTTCGTTGAGAGCGAGGCAGTGACTTAACAAAGCGATGATCAATTTTGATGAAGTCGAAGGGGTAGGCAAACAAATAACTCAATGAAGCTAATCCGCTTCCAAAGTTATCCAGCACCAAAGTTACGCCCGCACGTTTTAATTTCTTAATAGCAGGAAGAATGAACTGAGAGCGGCGATTTAAGTCGTTTTCATCAAACTCAAATACTAGCTGGCTAGGCGTAATACCTGATGTTTCAATCACATTAATCATCTGGTTTACCATAGATGCCTGTAGCAAATGATTAATTGAAACGTTAACCGCTATTTTATTTATCGGGTCGTCGGTATTTTTATAGTGGTTTAACAGCTCGCAGGCTTTGGTTAGCTGGAACAAGTCTAAATCTAGCGTAAGACCACTATGTTCTGCCACTTGTCTAAACTGCTCTCTGGCAATCTTGCCGTAGGCAGGGTGCGACCAGCGAATGTACATCTCTTTATACAGTGTGCTGTCGTCATTAAGCTTTATAACGGGCTGTAGGAAGTAATCGAACTCTTCTTCGCGCAGTGCACGTCTGAATTCATTTTCAAGCTCAAGTTCTTCAATAAGCCTGTCGCGCATGCTCTTGTCGAACATAACAAAGCGTCCGCGGCCTAGCGTTTTCGCCTGATACATGGCTGCATCGGCATCACGAAGCACTTCATCAGCGGCGCGATAGTAGGTTTCTAAGTGCGCAATACCAATACTTGCACCTGAATACATCTCTCGACCATCAAGCAAGAACGGTTCGGAAATAGATGAAATTATACGGCTAGCCACTTCTTCTACGTCTGCTTCATCTTCAAAGTTATCAAGCAGTACAACAAACTCATCGCCGCCTAAGCGCGCTAGCAGGTCGTGACCACGAATACATAGCGCAATACGTCTAGCTACTTCAATTAAGAACTCATCGCCGGCGTGGTGACCTAGGGTATCGTTAATAACCTTGAAGCGATCTAGGTCGATAAACAGCACCGCAAACATGTTTTCGCTGTAACGCTGCTTACTGGCAATAGCCAGCTCTAGGCGACTAGTGAACATGGCGCGGTTAGGCAAATCAGTTAACGAGTCGTGATGCGCATCGTGAATAAGCTTAAGCTCAATCTCTTTACGCTCTTCAATTTGTTGCTTTAAGAACTTATTAGCACGGTTTAGCTCGGCTGTGCGTTCTTTAACACGCTCCTCAAGCTCAACGTTATAGCGCTGCATCGACTCGGTATTGCGCTTACGTTCAATGGCTACCGCAATATGGTGTGATACAAAGCGCAAAAGCTCTTGGTCACGAGAATTGTATTTAGCGTGCTTACCGTAGGTTTGTACGGCAATAACACCTGCTATTTCTCCATCTACAACAAGCGGCGAACCTAACCACGAGTTCGCACTGTTTAGCATGGTTTGCGCAACCGACACATCCAAATCGCCAGACTCTGCAAGCTCTAATACTCTGGGCGGGTTGACCAGCTCAGCTTGCCCCGTTCGCAATACGAATTCAGTTAGACCAAGCCCCAAAGGCCTTGAACTTATGTTCTTTTCTTGTGCGTCACTAAAATACGGGAATGCGAGTAGCTCTTTTTCCTTATCAAGAATGGCAATGTAACAGTTAGGTGCGCTAATTAGCCTGGCTAAAATTTCGTGCAGACTGGAATAAAACACATCCATATCGCCTTCAAGGTTAGCCGCCAGTTCAGATATCTCGAATAAAGCCTGCTGTAGCGACTCTACTTTTTGGCGCTCTAATATTTCTTCTTGAAGGTCGTCGTTAATTTTTCGCAGTTGGCGGGTGCGTTCGCGGATGGTGCGTTCAGTGAGCTCACGGTTTTTTACTCTATCAACCGTGGTAACAATGTGTTGAGAAACGAACAGCAGTACTTCTAAATCTTCTTGCGTATAGTGCACACCTTCATCATAAGTTTGCACTACCATGGCACCTATGACTTGGCTTCCTCGTTTAAGGGGCACGCCCAGCAGCTCAAACGGCTGCGAGCCAACTAGCTTTATATCATGCTGAGAGGCAAAGTTTTCTTCATCGTCACGTTTGTAAAATAGATGATCGCCGGTTTTGAGAATGTAACCGGTCATGCCGTCCATTAACGATTCAGCGGGGAGCTGGCGAACGGTTTGTTCGTCGAATTCGTCAATGAAGTAAGCGAAATCGACAACGTTACTGTCGGGTTCGTAAAAGGCGACAAAGAAGTTATCGGCATTCATAAAATCGGCAATGATTTCATGAATAGCGGAATAAAGGCGATTAAGGTGACTTACAGAACTGGCAAGTTCAGAAATGTCGAAAAGCGCCTTCTGAACACGTTCAGCGCGCTTGTACTTGTCAGTGAGTTGCTGAAGCTGCGGTATAAGTTCGCGCAGTTCTTCTTCCGTCAACTCATGTTGCGTCGAATCTTGTGACATTCCGCTCGCCAGTAAAAAAGTAACGTTTCCCCAAAGAGTTAAATTACCCGATTAGAGGGTAAAACGCTACTTTTTCCATCAAGTTGTTACGATTTAGCGGGTATTAGATACCTTCAATCATATACTCGATTGCAGCTTTAATTTCGTCATCAGAACAGTTACCGCATGTACCACGAGGAGGCATAGCGTTAATACCGTTCAATGCGTTTTGCCATACGCCATCAAGACCGCGCTCATCTAGACGTGGTTGCCAGTCTGCTGCAACGTGAACTTTAGGAGCTCCTAAAACGCCTGCTGAGTGACATGCAACACATGCAGAGTTGTAAACGTCTTCACCAGACTTTGCACCGCCAGCTGCGCCAGCACTTCCTTCAGCCGCTGCGCCTGCAACGTGTACCTGACCTACCGGCTTAATGCGATCGGCAATTTCATCGTTACTCATTTCTTGTGCTTGTGCTGCAAAAACAGTTAGCGCAGTAGCAGCAACAGTTAACCAAGTCTTTAATTTCACATCTGTCTCCAGGCAATGATGAATTTGTTTAAAATATAACTGGCCAGATTATAACGGTTAATTGGGGTTGAACAACTATTTGAAGCCAATTACCCATAAAAAGTAAGGATTTTTAACACTTGTTCCAAGCCACCTAAAGAGATTTTAATAAATGAGTTGAAGCTAACCCACCGCGTAAGTATTATTACGCCCCGTTTGCAGCGTACATTTAGCTGCGTATTTTTTCTTTGCGAACGTACACGGTTATTACAACCGAAGCACGATCCGCCCTTAGCTCAGCTGGATAGAGCGCGGCCCTCCGGAGGCCGAGGTCAGAGGTTCGAATCCTCTAGGGCGGGCCATTTCCTTTTCTAGTGACCTATGAAGGAATAATCTCCTTCAGCCTTTCTATATCAGAATCGGGCACGCCTACCTTAGACGTGCCTGCAACTCTAACGTCCAATCCAATGCAACATCAAAGTCATTCCAACGCATAGCAAAGTCGTTATACTGTTTTTCACTAGTTCATTTTAAAGCGTATCAACGTGCCTATAATGTCGCCGCAGTCTATTCAACGCCCAAGCTTTACTCAGTCACTACTTTGTTTTGGTGTTATTGTCGCACTGATAGCAGGCGGATTGTTTGGCCTGGGCATTAGCCTGCATGCATTACTATTTCTGTGTTTGCTATGGGCTGGTATCAATGCCTTTAGCTTGGGGTACACGTACCTGCAAATCCGCGATTTAATGACCAGCGCACTAACCCGGGCCATGCCGGCAATTTATATCTTTATCCTTATAGGTATGGTTATCGCCAGCTTTATGCAAAGCGGTACTATCTCAACGCTAATTTATTTCGGTTTAAGCTGGTTAAACCCCAGTATTTTTTTAGCGGTAGGATTAATTTTGTGTGCGGTAATGTCGGTGGCTACAGGCACATCGTGGGGAACCGTGGGCACGATGGGAGTAGTGCTGATGGGTATTGGTGCTGCCATGAACATACCACTGCCCATTGTGGCAGGCATGGTGGTATGTGGCGCGACGTTTGGCGATAAAATGTCGCCGGTGTCTGATACCACAAACCTCGCATCCATGAGCGCGGGTACCAATCTGTATCGGCATATGTACGCCATGCTGCTAACTACACTGCCTAGCTTTCTTCTCACCTTTGTAATTTTCTTGGTAATTGGCGTTAGCTACGCAAACCAAAGCTTAAATGTTGACGAAATAATTGAAATAAAAGCAGCACTCGCCAGTCACTATAACCTTGCACCCTATATAACACTGTTACCGCTGGTGTTGCTTACGGTAATGAGTATCAAGAAAGTGCCGGCTGAAGTAACCATGTCGTGCAGTATTCTGCTTGCCGTTATCATTGCTATTTTCTACCAAGACACCAATACCATTAGCGTGCTTAACGCATTGTGGGAAAACACCCCTCAAAATACGGGTATCGCAAATTTAGATGCCTTACTAGGACGAGGCGGCATCAGCAGTATGAGCTGGACGTTGCTCCTCGCCTTAATGGCAATCGCATTGGGTGGCATACTGCACGGTGCAGGCTTTCTAGCTGCGTTACTGACAGGCATTATTGAACGGGTAAAACGCACAGCAACCCTAATTGCTGTGACCATTGCGTCTGGTTTTCTAGGCAATGTGGCCATGGGCGAGGCCTATATCTCTATCATTTTGAATTGCCAGCTGTTTAAACCGAAATATGAACAGCAGAACCTTGACCCCGCTGTGCTATCTCGGTCGGTAGAAGAAGGTGCCACTATGACCACAGGCCTTATTCCGTGGACAACGGCTGGTGCGTTTTACTCTGCCACCCTGGGCGTTGACGTGCTCGATTACGTGCCCTATGCGTTCTTCAACTATCTAAACGGCGTTATTGCGGTATCTATGGCCGCATTGGGCATGGGCATGCTAGCAACCAAAGCACGAATGAATAAACGCACATCGATTTGAAGCAACCCATTAGCTAACACAATTCTGATAAACTGTTTTTTAAGATCGCCCGTTTAAAGCCAAACGTATAAGGCATCTATAAAAACAAAACAAAGGATCGTGTATGAGTAGTAATACCCGAGATGCGGCCTCCTCCAAGGCCATTATTAAACAGGAAGGCGCGTTTAGCGTAATCGACAAGCCCACTTTTTTTGGCTCTCTTATTCTTCTTCTCTCTGTCACCATTCCTCTAATTATTTGGCCGGACCAAGGCGCACAGTGGGTGGCAGTCGCAAAAGACTTCGTAACCAGTAAGCTTGGGGTTTTATACCTCTTGCTTGGTGTTGGCGCTGGTGGGTTCATGGTTTACATCATGTTCAGCGACATCGGGCAAATAAAACTAGGCGACCCGGAAGAGAAACCCGAGTTCTCGCCAGTATCATGGGCTGCCATGCTGTTTTGTGCAGGCATAGGCGCGTCTATTTTGTATTGGTCTATGATTGAATGGGTGTACTACTACCAAGCGCCACCGTTTCACATAGAAGGTGAAACCCCCGAAGCCGCAAAATGGGCTGCAGCCTACGGTATCTTCCACTGGGGCCCGCTTGCCTGGGCAATTTACCTCATTCCCGCCGTACCTATTGCGTACTTCTACTATGTGCGCAATCACAGCGTACTTAAAATATCTGAAGCCCTTATGCCAGTAATTGGCGAGAAAATGGCTCACGGCTGGCTGGGTAAAATTATCGACATCAGCTTTATCTTCGGAATGTTAGGCGGCGGGGCGACCACGTTAGGTTTGGCTGCGCCTATGATCAACGAAGGGGTGCACGAACTATTCGGCGTACCTAAATCGCTTACCACCCAAGTTCTGGTGCTTGTAACCTGTACTGCTATCTTTGGTTACAGCGCGTATGTAGGTTTAAAGAAGGGCATTAAGCTGCTGTCAGACATTAACTTTTGGCTGGCCATAGGGTTGCTACTATTTATATTTGTTGTGGGACCTACGTTGTTTATGGCCAATACCGGCCTAGATGCTTTGGGCCGCGTACTTAGCAATATTATTAAAATGGCTACCTGGCTAGAGCCTTTTGCCGAATTTAATGGCTTTCAAAACACGCATTTCCCTCAAGACTGGACCATATTCTACTGGGCATGGTGGCTGGTATTTGCACCAAGCGTAGGGCTATTTATTGCGCGTATTTCAAGGGGGCGAACCATTCGCACTATGGTGGCGGGCTCCATGTTCTTCGGCACCATGGGCTGCTTTTTATTCTTCATGGTAATGGGGAATTATGGCTTGTATTTGCAGCTTTCGGGTGAACTAGACGTGGTGAGTATTCTTAACCAAGAAAGCCCTACGGCAGCGATTTTCGCCATGCTACACACGCTGCCATTGGACTACATAGTCATTTTTGTATTCACCTTGTTAGCGCTAATCTTTACCGCTACTACCTTCGACTCCATTTCTTACATTCTGGCAGCTGTAGTGCAAAAAGAAGTAGACGAAGAGCCATTGCGCTGGAACCGTTTGTTCTGGGCATTCGCGTTATCGTTTATGCCTATAGTGCTTATGTTTGTAGGTGGGTTAGAAACGCTTCAAACGGCGTCGATAATAGGGGGCGTTCCGCTATTAGCTGTGGCCTTAATGTTATGTATTGCCATAGTGCGGGCGGCCAATTACGACATGCGTTACCAGCCCGATTACTCGGTAAAAGAAATCAATATAGGGGAATTCCCCGACGACGACCCGTGGAGCGAAGAAGGTACATGGGATATTGATGAAGAAGGCGAAGAGAGTGATGGCGAAACACCTATTGCTGCAAAGCCTAAACAAAGACCGCCAAAAGGCCACGTTGAGGGCGACCCGCACAGTAGACCGTCGCGGTTGTAGCTTTTATCGTATCTGAATGAAACAAACGCCGCACAAGGGCGGCGTTTGTATTAGCTGAGCACAATTAGCGTACCCTACAAAAGCGACTGTGGTACCGTAATAATCGTTTGCACCCTTTCAACTTTACGTATGTAGCAGAATGTCAGTTAAGAATTATCAGAAATTCTATCAGCCACTAAACGCGGTACATTCGGCTGATTTTAATCGCTGCATTTACTGCGGCTGCGAAGCTGCACGGCAAGACTTTATTCCACCCATAAAATTCATTCACGACTGGCAAGACGGACATCTACAGGCCGACTTTATTTCCGTGCCTGCATGCAACGAATGCACTGACCTTTTAAAAGATGAAAACAACGCCACGCTAGAACCCAGAATAACGGTGCTAAAAAAGCGGTTGGCGGAAAAGTACAAAAAGGCCATTCGGGTGTTTAACCACTGGAGTGTGGAAGAAATTGAAGAAATGGACGCGGCATTTCAAATAAGCCTAAAAGGCGGCATGCGTTTGGGGAAAGAAACCCTTTCTCGTCTTCAATTTGCAGGGTTCGATTATGAAGTGAATGGGAGTATTACGCGGGTGGCAAAACCTCAGCGCGAGGTATTCACTGTATTCAATCAAGAGTTTAGCAGCTTTAGAGAAGCACTAGCTTTTGCCAGTGCGACATACCAAATAAAGAAAAGCCGACTAAGTCAGCTTTATTTCGATAATGACGAAAGCTTTGATAGGGCGATTGAGGCTTTTCATGAGTTGGTTGAGGGTAACCCATAAAGCATTGATTGATAGCTTTGCACTCCGGAGTCAGAGGTTTGAACACTATCGAGCCCTCCATTTTTTAAGGCTTGGCCGTTAATCCCCAATAGCAAGTTTGTTCAAAGGCCTAGTATGTGTTGAAAGGGCGCAACCATCATTCTTGCCCGTTTTTTAAAAAATACAAATCAGAAAACCCCATTTTTGCAAATTCGGTATCTCTGAAGTTTCTTACGGTTTTTTTGTCTTTACTGATAGCGGCAAGTTGCTGTTCAGTTTGCAGGAACTGGGAAAGATCTATTCCCTCAGCTTCGGCCACGGCTTCATGCATATTTTGATGGCGGCTGTAAGAAAAGTTTATCTCTTTTGCCACACCTTTAAACTTATAACGTACTTTATGGGCCATGTTCTACTCAAGTTGGTCGATGTAATTCAAAAACTGTTTAACCGGTATTATAAACTCAATTAGCGCTAATAATTAGCGTGTTAAAAAAAGCGGGTGGCAAAACCAAAGCGCGAGGTGTCTAATGAAAGCTTTGATAGGGCGATTGAGGCTTTTAATGGGTTGGTGGATAAAGGATAAATACTTTAGATTGCTATGATGTTCTAAACTAAACATTGATATAACTTACCTAAAATACGAGGGATGTATGGGGCCTGATTTCGAAAATAGTAAAGTACTCCTGATGAGGGGACCTGTTGAATTAATCAGCGAGGGATATGCTGGAATCGGGTGGGGGCAATTTCAGCTTCGGAATTTTACCACTTCCGATGAGTTCTATGAACATCTCAATAGCACACAGCAAAGTGTGGGGCGTAGTGGTAATCAATTGCGTCGATTTATTGAAGTTAAGCAAGGCGATTTCATCGTGGTGCCAGCGCCTGCCCGTATATACATAGGAATCGCTACTGGCGAGAAACGATTCTGCGCAGACAAACCGTGGGGCGAAAACCAAATAGAAGTAACGTTTCCCTGCGATGCTGAAAACGAGCCAATTTCTATCGCACGTACAGACCTGAAACAAGGTTTACAATCTAGGCTGCGTATACGTTTAACCGTTGCAGACTTAGACTACTTTAAAGACGAAATCATAGAGCGTTACAACGACATTAAAAATAATGTGAGTAGCGGTGCCCTATCCAAAATTAACAAAAATGCTGGGGAAAAATTAGAGCAGTTTAAGGCAAAACTGTTAGATAACCTTCGAAATAGAAATCATTATTTGGAAGCTGGTGGGCAAGGCTTAGAACACCTTGTAAAAGAATTGCTTGAAATTGAAGGTTACACCGCTGTTATACCTAGTAAGCAAAGTCACGAGGTTGGCGTAGATGTTGATATAGAAGCCCAGTCTCGCAACCCTTTCATTACGCAAGAGCTGTTGATTCAAGTAAAAGATCATGTGGGTTACACCGATAAGCATGCTATCGACCAGATAGCAAAGGTTGAGAGAAAAGACGATTGTTATCGATGGGTAGTATCATTAGGTGATTTCACTGAAGATGTTACACAGCACGCGGACGGTTTAAGTGTTAACTTAATGAATGGAACTCAACTTGTGGATTGGCTAGCCGAGCGCTGGCAAGACTTATCCCCTACGACACAGCAAAAGCTCGGTATCGCTTCAGTGCCGCAACTTATAATTTAAACCCCTATATAGAAAACGAATCGCTTTGCATATAGGTATAGGTCAGACGAATGCAAATACGCGAAACGCTTTGGCAGCAAGTGTTTTATCAGCTATCTTTAACTTAATTAAATCAATATATTGAGTGTTGAATGAAATTTAAGTTATCAGAAGAAGTAAAGAAAATATCCAATGTCGCGCTAAAGGATTTAGATCGAACTCTTTGGGAGCTTCCTGAGTATTATTTAAGTGTAAAGTTAGCTGAATCTGCGAAAAAGCAGGGCTATTCATTTGAGCTAGAGATGAGTACTAAAGAGATCGAGGAAGAGCTAAGTATAGCACTACGCGAGTCTACACGGCACGGTAGAATAGACTTAGTCATTCGAACTTCTCAACAAAAAAATTTATCTCATCTCATAGAGATAAAGAGAAGGCTTGGTCTTCACAAAACAACTAAGGATGTTTTGCGACTCGCTGAGTTTTGCTCTGCTTCAACCAAAAAATCTGCAAAGAAAGCGTTCTTAGTTGTAGTTACAAGAGCAAGCACCAAAACTATAGAAAAAAGAGAAGGTGAATTGCAAGATAAGCTAGATTTACATTTTAAGAATAGAAAGCAGGCTGCTGTTATTAAAGTTAAAGAAATTATTTCTATTGCTGAGTACAAAAATTGCGATAAAACTGACTGGAAAGATGAACACGTAGTTATAATGCAAATAACGGCAAAGTCTTAACTGATGAAGCGTTAATAATATGCTGCTTGATTACCACTTTGGCAATCAAGCAGTAATCTAAATTAGGTTTTTAAAACGTTCTTCAATTAAGTCTAATGGAATGTCATCAGTCATATGCGACCAAGATACTCTAATAGACCCTGCGATTTCGTCCTCAGTAAGCCCCATAGCAGTTAAAACATGTGATGGTTGGTAGCTTGAAGATGTACATGCAGAACCATTCGAAACTGCTATCACATCTTTCAACATAACCATCGCTGCTTCTGAATTCACGCCGGGTATATAAAAATTAGCAACAAAGGGGGAAGTGTTTTCGCCGATAACCTTTCCTCCAAGCCTACTAATTGAAGCCAAGAATTTTTCTTTTATTTTTGTGCTGTGGTTCTGCCAATCAACCTTATTCTTTTGAGCCAATTCACAGGCTAAGCCAAAACCTGCTATTAATTGGACAGGTAGCGTGCCAGGTCTAAGCCCTTTTTCTTGACCTCCACCGAAATAGACTGGTTTAAGCGGAGCTTTCAAGAAACCACGTTTTCGAGTTACTAATGCTCCCACGCCCTTGGGTGCGTAGAGTTTGTGCCCACTTGCACTGATAAAATCAATTCTGCTGTTATCCAGCTCGTCACTTAATTTACCGAAGCT
The DNA here is from genome assembly GCF_054960375.1 of Alteromonas sp. G4i35. Classification (NCBI taxonomy): domain Bacteria; kingdom Pseudomonadati; phylum Pseudomonadota; class Gammaproteobacteria; order Alteromonadales; family Alteromonadaceae; genus Alteromonas; species Alteromonas sp. G4i35. The sequence goes on from NZ_JBHNZD010000010.1 coordinate 34,257, forward strand.
TTGAGCGGCATCGACATGAAAATAGGCATTGTGATCATTAAGTAAATCACAAATGGCTTCAACTGGCTGAATACTTCCGGTTTCGTTATTAACATGCATAACAGAAACTAGAACGGTATCTTCTCTCAGTGCTTTACCGATACTTTCTACATCAATCACTCCAGACTGGTCGGGTTTGATGTAGGTTACCTCGAAACCGTGGCTCACAAGGTTTTCAATAGGTTCAAGTACCGCTTTGTGTTCAATGGCGGTAGTGATGATGTGCTTTTTGTTATTCTTTTCGGCGTACTCTTTTAAGCCCAGAATCGCAATATTGTTACTTTCTGTGGCGCCGCTTGTGAAAATGACCTCTGACTTATCAGCTTTAACTACATCGGCTACCTGCTTCCTTGCTTTTTCAACAGCCTGTTTTGCAGTGGCACCGAATGGATGAGTTCTGCTTCCGGCATTTCCGTATTCCTCTACCATTAGTTTAAAAACTAAATCTGCTACTTCTGGCAGTACGGGGGCAGTTGCGTTGTAATCTAAATATGTAGTCATCACTTTCTATTAATACTTACCAAGGTACAGGCGACATCTTGAAATTTGTGTTGTACTATACCACCATTTTGTTCGTAAGAACATTTCTCGAATTGTACGAACGGTAATTAACTTTAAGTCCAAATATGTCACAGATAGCATCAGGGATGTCCTTTCCGGCAATCAAAGGACAGCAGGCAAATGACGAATACTTTATCGTAATGTGCCCCTTAAAAAGACTGAAAAAGATATTCAGTTTTGATGAAGGGCAACTGCCTGTAGATAAACGAGCGCAGCGGATCATCAATGAAGAGCGCATTCCTGATATTGCTAATTATATATTAGCCAACAGAGATGATTACGTATTCTCAGCGCTTACGGCATGTATTGACGGTGAGTCGGAGTTTATAGCTATTGGCGAAGCCAAACACGAGCAAAAAATTGGCACGCTAGTTATTGATGAAGATGCCGAATTGTATATCACAGACGGTCAGCATCGGAACGCAGCTATTCAAGAAGCGTTGACACAAGACCCAACACTGGGTGATGAAACGATTTCTATTGTTTTCTTCGCAAGTAAATCATTAGAAGAACGCCAGAAAATCTTTAAAGATTTAAATCTATACCCAGTTAAGACGGATTCATCATTAAGCATTACTTACGGTGATAGTCCTGACGCAAAGCTTTCAAAAACGGTAATTTTCGAAAGCGAGCAGTTGCGCAAACTAGTTCACATGGAAAAAAGTAACCTCGGACCTCGCTCTAAAAAGTTAGTAAGTCACAGCGCTGTGAACACTGCTACAAAGGCGCTTTTGGGCAATATTACCGAGGCAAACTATCAAGAATTAATACCCATTGCCTCAGAATATTGGCATGAAGTTTTAGTAAACATGCCGAGCTGGATACTCGTCTGTAACGACGAAGCCTCTGGCGGTGAAATCAGGGAAGAATCAATCAATGCGTATTCCGTTACTTTCCATGCGTTAGGGCTACTTGGCTGTTGGTTACTCAAGCATGACAAAAAGTGGAAACAAACTCTAAAACGATTGAAAAAGGTCGATTGGTCTAGAAGTAACTCCGACTGGGCGGGGAGGTGTGTTGTCAATGGAAGCATGTACAACAACACAAAAGCAGCCAAGTTAACGTGTATCAAAATCAAACAATTGATGAGTATAAAGCTGTCTGAAAGCGAACTATTAGCGGAACAGGCGTTGCAAAAAGAGGTTACTCAACAATGAGCCAAGTAAGTATTCAATCAGCTTTTAATGAAGTTGGTTTAAAAAACTCCGTTTCACAGTCAATCGAACATGTGAAAAAACTCTACCTTAGTGACAGTATCCCTTGGGTTATCGGTTATAGCGGCGGTAAAGACTCTACAGCTACACTGCAGTTGGTGTGGTATGCCCTTCAAGAATTAGAGAAGGAAGGCAAGGCAGAAAAGAAAGTACATGTAATCAGTACTGACACTTTAGTTGAAAACCCAGTTGTGTCTTCATGGGTAAACAAGTCGTTAGAGAAAATGAATGCGGCAGCTGAAGAACAGAATTTACCGATTTTCCCTCATAAGCTAGTTCCCGAAGTTAAAAACCGTTTCTGGTACAACTTAATAGGTAAGGGCTATCCCGCACCGCGAGCTAAATTTCGCTGGTGTACAGACCGTCTTAAAATATCGCCGTCTAATAGCTTCATACAAAACCTTGCTGACAAGAATGGCGAAGCAATTTTGGTTTTAGGAACGCGAAAGGCAGAAAGCTCTGCCAGGGCGGCCAGCATGGATAGGTTTGAAAGCTCAGAAACGAATACCCGGAAAGCATTAGGTTTAACAGAAAACGGTTCGTTGGATAGAGTGTGGGTTTATACGCCGATAGCCCATTGGGCCAATGATGATGTATGGATCTATTTAAACAGTATAAAAAATCCGTGGGATTTTCCAAATCATGACTTAATGGGTATGTATCAAGGCGCAACGGAAGGCGGAGAGTGCCCATTAGTTGTTGATAAATCGACGCAAAGTTGTGGCGACAGCCGATTTGGTTGTTACGTTTGCACCATGGTTTCGGAAGATAAATCAATGAATGCCATGATCGCTAACGACGACGAGAAAGAGTGGATGATGCCACTCGTCATGCTTAGAAACGAAATTGAAGTTAATGATGCCAATCATGAAAAGAAATTAGAAAAGCTAAGACGAGATAAAGGCAATCGTGACTTCAGGCGCATGAACGGAACTTTAACCGTACATGTTACTAAACACGGCGCAGACCTCGTGCCCGGCCCATATGTTCAGTCGTTTAGAGAGCATATGCTGAGAAAAGTGCTAGAGGCGCAAGTAGCTGTCCAGCAAATGGCTCCTTCAGAAGTAAATGACCTAGAACTAATTTCTATCGAAGAATTAGAAGGTATAAGAGAAGTGTGGCTTAACGATAAGCATGAAGCAGAGGACTCTCTACCTTTAATTTACGAGCAAGTTATTGGAAAAGCATATCCGGGTAAACGTAGAGCGCATCACCCGATAATGAACAAGAGCGTGTTAGACAAGCTAAAAGCACATTGTGCAGAGCAGGGCGATGAAGATGGCTTGCTCTATCAGCAAATGCGAGCTGTACTAAACGTTTCTAACAAATACAGAAATCAGCTGCGTCGTGCCAAGTTGAAAGATGAACTCAATGATGTACTAGATAAAGGTGCGTTTGATAACTTATTCGAGGCGAAAAAATTCGCGTTAGAACGAGAAAGGCACCGAAGACAAATAGAGCTAGAACATATCCAAATTAAGATAACTAATTCCCAAGCAGAAAACGCGCAAAGTGATGCTGTAAAAGAATTGCAGCAACAGCAAGAGTCACTAGAAGAGAGTATCGCAATTATAACGAAGTCATTGAAAGAAGACGGTTATAGCTCTTTATTAATTGAGAGTGTGGAAAACGTCTAATGCAACTTAAATCATTAACCATAGAAAACTTTGGAATCTACAAAGGTGTCCACACTGTCGATTTAACGGTAACAGAAGAAAAGCCTATTGTATTATTCGGCGGCTTAAATGGCGGCGGAAAAACGACCTTTTTAGATGCGCTGCAGTTGGTTTTATATGGAAAACACGCTAAATGCTCCAATCGCGGTACCCAAGCGTTTGGCTCTTTTTTGGCAAGTACCAAAAATAGATTTTCTGACCAAACTGAAAATGTTTCATTAACGCTTGAGTTTACGCATAAAGCTGAAACTGATGAATACACTTATATCGTTAAGCGAGCTTGGGCGGTTGCCAGCAGCCCTGAAAATACAAAAGATAAATTAAAAGTTTTCTGTAACGGCGAGGTAGATGAGTTTGTAAGTTCAAACTGGGATGATTTCGTAAATGAATTTATACCACAGTCACTATCCGACTTATTCTTCTTCGACGGTGAAAAAATTGAAAACCTAGCGAACCCAGAAAGAAGCTCTGAGCTTATCCAAACCGGATTAGAGAATTTATTAGGCCTAGATTTACTAACTCAGTTACGTTCAGATTTAACCGTTATCGAAAACGAGCGTAAAAAAAACAATATCGATGAAAACCTAATAAAAAGAGTTTCAGACTGTGAAGATGAAATAGGCGAGCACGATATTGTGTTACGCGCTTTAAGAAATGAAGCTGCAAGTTTAGAAGAAGAAATAAGTGCCCTTAATGTAGCTATCAAAAAAGCACGACAGACCGCTCGCATGTCTGGGGCTCACCTGATTGAAGAACGTGACTCAATAAAATTTGAACTTGGCGCGATAGATCGCCAATTAAAAGATAACTTACAGCAAAGGGTAAAAATTGATGCTGGCGCATGTCCACTTGGACTTATACCAAAGCTGTTAGAGGAAACTAAACAGCAGATAGCAATAGAAGAGAAAGCAAAACAAGCTAAAGAGCTCGACGCTTCAATTTCTGACTATGAAGCACAGATATTGAATACTTTAACGCAAGGTAAGGTCGACACGAATACTCTAAACGCTATTAATCAACTTGTTGAAAATAATCAGAGCGAACGCAGAAGCTTCGCTGCCAGCGACTGCTACATCGATTTACCATCAAGCATTTTCACCGGGCTTGATGAGCGTATTGTAAGCGAGCAAGCTGAACGCAAAAAGTTAATTAAGCTTCGTGAAGAGTTAGAAGAGAAGCAAGCGTTATTTATTAAGCAAGAAGAAGCAATACCGGATTATAACGACGTAAAAGCTATTCTAAGTGAACTTGCAGCACTCGAAGCAGAATTTGAGAGTAAGACTACGCTGTTAGAACATAACAAAGCGCTTTTAGCACAAGCAATTGCAAAACGTGACGTGTTAAATACAAGATATACAAGCCTTTTAACTCAGCAAAACAAAGATACGTTTGAACAAAAACGCACACTTCAAGTTTGTGACCATGTGAACAAGCTAAAAGCGACTATGCATAGTTTCGCTAAATCGATGATTAAAGAAAACATAGCGCTAATTGAACAAAAAATAGCTGAAAAGTTTATCGGGCTAACTCGTAAAGATAGCTTAATCAACGCTGTTTCTGTGGATACAGAAACCTTTAGCCTAACGTTGCTTAGCCATGAGGGAGAAGAGCTAGCGCCAAGTCGCCTTTCTGCAGGTGAAAGACAGCTGCTTGCAATTGCTATTCTGTCAGCGTTGGCTGAAGCTTCAGGCAAAGAACTTCCAACGGTTATCGATACACCTTTAGGGCGTTTAGACGGCAAACATCGGACCAAACTTATTAAAAACTACTTCCCAAAAGCCGCAAGCCAAGTATTGCTTCTTTCAACTGACGAGGAAATTACGGGTAAGTATTACAGCGATTTAAAGCCGTTCGTAAATCGTGAATATCAAATTTCTTTTGACGAAGTACATAAATCATCGACTATTTCAGAGGGCTACTTCAATGGCTAACACTATCGATACAATCAGGCTTTCTGAAAAGCAAAAACAGCAGCTTATCCGCCTGAAATCTAAGACAGGTATTGATAATTGGAACGTACTTTGCCGGTGGGCTTTGTGTATGTCACTAGCGGAAGAGACAGTTCCACCCATTGAAGATATACCGTCTGACAGTAATGTTGAGATGAGTTGGAAGGTGTTTGCTGGGGAGTATGCGGATGTTTATCTTGCAGTTCTTAGATACACATTCGAAAAACACAAGCACCTATATGAAAACACCTCACTAAGTGACTTCTTCAAAATTCACCTCAATAGAGGCATTAGTTTTTACTTAACTCGTAGCAATTTACTCAATTGATTCGCTGTATTTAACATGGCCTGCCGTAAAGCAGACCATGTTAGTCAAGAACGACTAATCTAAAATTTTGTTTTTGAGATCAAGTATCGTTTGGCGAAGAATTGCTTCAATATAAATTATTGCGTAGGCATCTTTTTGTTTATTTGAATATTTTTTGAAATTTCTAGGCAGCGACAAAATACTTTTTCTTCCTGTTGTGCTCAAAAAAGTCCGAATTTCTGTAATTTCATCACAAAAACTTAAATCATATGCGTTTGCGTATGAATAATTCCAATCATTCCTCACGTTATTAGGTGTCTGCAAAAGTTTGTTACTTGAGTTAAATATGGCTTTAACTAACTTTACAGCATCAACCTTTGTATTCCTTATATCTGCTTGTGCGTGAAAATCCATAATCTCCAGCATATTTCTCCAAGCCAGATCATGTGGCTGAGATTTTTGCCTCGCTGAAAATCTTATAGCTATGTAATCATTGGTATCATAATTTAGTATCCCAATGTAATTACCACTCTCTAAAGCCAAAGAGCTATTGGTTTGCGATATTATTGATTTACAGTGATCTTTTTTTAAGTAGAGATTATACCTTCCGAATAGTTTTGACAATTCAACTGCTGCGTAGAAAGCAGAATAATAAGTTGAGACTAGCAACCAAGCAACAGGAGTTTTCCTAGAAGCTGTACTTAAAAACTTTGATTGTTCAGTGACTTTTTGCACCGAAAAATAAAAATCTGTTGCTAAAATTTGAAAGAAGTTGTTTTGAGAAATTTTCACTTCAAACTCTCTTTCACCCAAAATCTTTACGTCAATATTATCACCATTTAGCAATGTTTCCTTGAATGTCCCTCTGATAGTGGGAACTTCGATTTCTTGAGGTGTATATTCCAACTTACTCAATCTATCGAGAACGGCATCCTTAATGTATCCAACCGGCATGTTAAAAAATATCGTCGCTTATATCTATTTTTTTAGAAATTGCTGTAACTATTTCTTCGCTTAAGTCCTTTATAGCAGCTTTATTTGTACCAGTATGGAGGTCCCAGTTAATATTGGAAATAGGTTCTATTGCTGATTCAAAATTAACTTTTTTATATCCCCCATAATTAACTTTTGCAACATGACATATATCAATAAATGCAAACATTACAGCTTGAAAAAATGCTGAATTGGATAATTTTTTATTGTCGCCAAAAATATCTACAGTAACCGCTTCTAATGCCTGTAGAAAATTGATCAAGACTTTTTTCTTTTGTTCTAGAGTAAATGCATTAAATGGAGCTTTATTCAAAATCGGCTTGATAGCGTTTTGGAAAGCTACGTGCGATAATTTTCCACTTACACTTTTTGTTCTGGCCATTTTAGATGATAAAGGCGAGGCTACGTTGTTATCTAGTTCATCGAATAAAGTCTTAAGCAAAAACTCTTCGCTGTTTTCTTCGGCGGTAAATTTTTCTAGCTCTAAACGTAATGTTTTCGGGACACCTAATTGGAATCCGTTGACATCCAGAAAGTATTGAACCTCGGTAGGCTTATCCAGCCCGAAAAAAATGCAAACAGGGAGGTAGACATCAACATCTGTTTTGTAAGCTCCATAAAGTCGATGCTGTCCATCGATCACTAATAAGCTACCCTTATCTTTCTTTAATGTAAGTTTTTTCTTTTTCTCATCGTATTCTGCTTTTTTGGAAGTAGAGCTAAGGATTAAGGAGCCTGGAATCAAATTTCCTTCGCTTAAATAATTAGAAATCTTATTTACCCTACCTTTCCCCAAAGTTCTTTGATATCCGCTTTCGGGGTCTTCCTCCGCTCTAGTTACAGTACTCAGCTCAAACAAAGTTTTTGCTTCTATGCTAGCCAAATAAAACTGGCTATCATTATAACTTATTTCAATCGCATCGATTTCTAGTTGTTCGGACAATTTAAATCCTCCTTTTTAAAGGTTAATTCTTGCACATTGAATTCTTACTAATTTACCCTCGGACTTAAGATAGGCGTCGCCCTTCCCATTAAGAACTTCAGCACCTTGTTCATCTAAAATAACCCTACTCTCAGTGCCGTTTTTTACCCGAAGAGCTAACTGTGCAGGAAGGTTAGAACGAAGGTTCGTGCTTATCACATCCCCACTGGGTTTTTGCGTGGCAATAATTAGATGAATACCAGCTGCACGAGCTTTCTGGGCTAGACGCTTAAGCTCCGCTTCGATATCCTTTTTCATCTCTCTATCAGAAGTGAGATCAGCGTATTCATCTAGCACTAAAACCCACCAAGGAATTCGCTCTTCATCGCTCACTCTCGCGTTGTAATCCGGGAGAGATCTAACGCCGGCTTTTTTGAATGCGGCATATCTGCTTTGCATCTCTTCTACCGCTTCGCTTAATAGTTCGAGTGCGTCAGCGTCGTCCCAGCCAATTTGCCCTAGTAAATGAGGGTATCGCTCAAAATCGTTAAGCTCAGTACCTTTCGGGTCAATCAGCATTAATCGCAATTCTGATGCGTTGTAATGTTCACACATGCCATACAAAATGGTGTTGAGTGCTTCTGATTTACCGCTACCTGTTGTGCCGCCGATAAGAAGGTGAGGGCAGTTAGAAGATGAAAAGTTTATTTTTACAACGTTTCCAAACCGGTCCTCCCCCAATGGCACTTCCAATGCGTTAACTGGGCGTTTCCAGGACGGCCAGATGTCCTCTTGGTCAACAAAGTATCGCTGGCTGTCGCTTTTGGGCACATCGATCGTCACGCAGCCCTTATCTATCGCGAACCCCACTTCTTGCTCTTGTTCAAGCCTTAGGTCGAGCTTTAATGCCTGCGACTTTTCAAATAGCTTTCGTGGGTCTGTGCCGGGATTAAGTTCAACCCTGAAAAGTATTGAAGCTGGTCCTTCAACGTAAGGCGCCTCGCTAGTAGGTTTTGAAACTGGGATATTGTAGCTGTAGTAACAATCGATAATGCGTTGATAAAGCTCTTCTAACTCTCCTTCAGGCATTTTTTTGCGCTTCGCTTCTATCTGCTGCACACTGTCTGTTTCAGCAGGTGGCGCAGACTGTTCACTCATCGTATTGTTTTCTATTTCAATGTCAGTTTCAGTACTAACTGCGGGTACTGTCTCATCACTTCCAGAATAAGACGCTATTGGTTCTATTTGCGTTTCGCCATCCAGAATATATTTATCTTCTATGTGATATAGGTTTACTGGTTTTAATTCGGCGTAAAGTTTTTGCAGTGGTGTTCGAAGTAGGTGACTTATGTTGCCCTGTGAATCGGTCAAATCACCGGCTGGAATCTCTATTTTTAAGACATCTTGAACCTGAGTAAAGCTGGCCTTAGTAAAGTCCTTATCTTCAACATTTACGAACAACATTGCCTCTGGATAGTTGGTTAATTGCGCTAGGCTATAATCGCCCTGTAACCACCAAGCAAAGTTGTCTGTAACTGGTTTGAAATAGTCATTTGGGTATACGTCATAAAGCTTGTACTTATCAATTTGCATCATAATCTGACGAATAAACAAACCGCGGTACAAATGACTAGCCAAACTGGTTTTACCTAATAGCTCTTCAAAGTAGAGTTTAAGTTCTTTGGCCTGCTTTACGCCCTTGCTGTGTGTCTGTCTTTTCCCCGTTTTAACTTCAACAGGTAAAAGGATAAGCTTGCGGTCTTTGAAGCCTACAAATAAAACGTCATCTGATATAGCGCCAGACTTGAAGCCCTGCGAGAATCTCGAAAAGTCACTTTCTTTCGCTTTTAAGCCAAGATTTCCCGCTACCCTTATGATTTCAGCGATAGAGAGTGGTACCCACGTAATGTCTGACTTGTGTAGTAGGCAGTTAACAAATTTGTATGCGCCTAAAATGCCTCTTTTTTCCTTTCGCTCATTACTATTAGCGGTAACCAAGTTAAGTAACCATTCGCCATTGAATGCATTAAACTCTCCAATAAGGCCGCCGTTATCGTTATCCAGTACCTTGTGATAGAGGTCAGTCTGCTCAGTTACCGTGATGGCATCATAGTTAACTGAGTTAGTGTAGTTATCTGAATAATGAATAAGCACCACATCCTTTTCACCCTCAAAGAAATCTAACGTTACTTTGGGGTCGATAATGGTGGTCCAAATTGAATTTTTGTAAGAAACATCAAGCAGCTTTTTAAAGCTGTCAGTTACCACTAATGCCTGAGATCTTGTCGGTGTATATTGCACATGATTTGAGCGAGCTGGTTTAATAAGTGCAGAGTACTTTTCTATAAGCTTCAGAGGTGCAGAGCTCTCCGTATTTACTCCCTCTAAACCAAAAGCTGTATAAAAGCTGCCGTGCTTATTAGATGCAGCTTCGCCAGGCATTAAACCATGACATACAACTCCGCTTTTTTGCTTAAGAACATTTATATCTTCGGCTTTAACACGCGCATTATTTTTGAAGAAACAAATATGTGCGTACGCCTGAGAATCGTGAGTGTCCGTTATCTGGAACTTGCTGTAGGTTAGTCGCGTGCGTAGCAGGTCAACAATCGTATCTGCCTGTTCTTTGATTGACCCTCTGTTTAATTCACATAGATTTTTTATTTCATCGTAACTTGCAGTGTCTGCAAACCTATCGAACCACGTGTAATGGTCTTCTTCGTTATATAGATTTACGTGAATGCGCGTAATTTTACCTTTTTTACGCTTCACATAATCTACAACGCCTAAAAATAACTCTTCATTATGTAAGTTGTTTACAGAGTTTATGATTAGTGTTGTTTTACTACCGGCAGTAAATAGGTGCTTGAACGCTGCCGTGAACTTCTCGACTTTGTCTGAAACTAAAGACCGAACATAGTCATAGCTACTATCTTGCTGTGGGATTAATCTAGACCAAAATACATTTTCTTTTTCCGCATGGTTATAGGAAAAATCATGAGCAGGATCGTAGATAAATGGTAGTAAACCGTGCGCACTCAATCGGTTTATTGTGATCGAAGGCAATTCTTTGAAGCTGCCTGAATCGAGTTTATCGCTAAGCAAAGCGTCTGCTACGTTCAAGTTATAGGCTAATACAGCTGGGTGGAATGGAGTAATATATTCCTGAGTGCTTTCTCGCTCTTCAAACTCAGCAAAGCCTATTAGTACTAACTTCTTATGCGCTTGGCTTAGCGGGGCATCGAATGGAATCTTAGAAATTTCATCGATATATATATCAACGATTCTTGATACGATTTCTCTGAACTCCGGCTCCCAACCGGCAATACTGATTAATGTTCTGTTAGTTACTAGGTAATCGAAGAGCTTATTATATTCAGCGAAAAGATTAGGGTATTCGCTACTAATGTCGTCTAAGCAAACGTCATCTGAAGCGTAATGTTTTGAAAGTACTCGCTCATCTAGAAGGAGCGCTTCATTTTGAAGTAGTTCTAATCTTCGCAGCTTGGGCGCAATTTCTTTACCATCTATAAGTACTTTCGATTTATTCCTGTTGAATTGACCGTTGTAGCCTTTTTCAAACAGGTAGTTAAACCGCCCCTGATCTAGCAGTAAAGGAAGAGTTAACGATTCAGTCGATACTTCACCTTCTACATTGAATAATAGTTCACTGTACTGACCTTGTACGCAGAAAAAGATTTCATCTTTTTCTGAGGCAAGCTTTTTAAAGTCAACAATGCCGTAATCGGCGGCAGAAATTGTTTGGTAATTTTCGGTAATGACGTAAGTTGGTTGTTTATCAATGACTTGCAAAGCTTGGTCGTCAGTTTGTAGTGTTATCCATTTCTTAGCTGGGTCTACTAAGTATATATGTTCAAAGTGAGCTACATCGAAGTCACCTTTTCGAAGAACTAATATACGAAATTTGTGTGTTTCTTGAGGCTTATCTGTTTTGACTTGAAGCGAGAAGTATCGAGCTTCTCCGCCGAAATTGCTAGTTAGTACAACTCTGCTTCTAATCCCACCACTATTGTTGATGTCTACAGATATAGGTGGCTGTTCTTTATTATGTTGTATTGTGCAGCTAGACGTTGAAATGCGCCCGTTAATAAAGGTAAATTCAAGATTGAACTCGCTTTGCTCTTCTTCAAGGAGCAATATTAAATGTCGTTCTCTTTTCCCTGCTCCTTTATCTGATTTGCCTTTTTTCAGTAATTTGCCAGAAAGTGTCGACTCTTTTTCTAATTCCAGAAGGTTTGTACGATTTTTTTGCTGCTCTTGATAGCAAAGTTCTAGCTCTAGACTCTCACGCCACTGGTCCGGGTTTTCTGTTTCAAAATGCTCTTTTACAAAAGCTTCACTGAAGTCTAGAGATGCAAGCTTTTCCGGAAGTTCATTAGGAAAATGCTCTGTAATGAAATTTAATTCATCGCTTAGTCTTTTATTCTCTTGTATGCGAAGTTGTATTTGGTCTTCGTTCTTCCATGACAAAATAGCTTCGTCGTTTAACAGTCCCAGCTCTGGAAATCTTAGGTCGCCATCAGACACCGCATTATAAAGCTCTTCAAAGCCAAACATGGTCGCTTTGTCATCAAGAATTTGATCGAACTGATAGTCTAGTAAGCATTCAGAAACCTTGAGCTTCTCATCATTTTGGTCAAGCTCTTGGTAAAGCATATGCTTTATATTTTCAGGGCTCCAGACGTGTCCTTGTTGTGCAACGTCTTCAGCTGAATTGATTATTGTATCTAAAGACGAGTTATGAATAATGAGTAGGGCGCAACCATTTAATACTTCTGGCTGCGCTGCTATCTCGTCACGTAAATGTGATATGAAATTTTCTGAAAATCCGTTCTCGTCACTATGAAAAACAGGGATAAGTGAAGCTTTCTCATACTCAATACAAGGGAGTTTAGTTCCTTTTACTTCGACATATCTCGATTGCTGTTTCAAAAATGCAGAGTGAAGTTTCTGACCTCTAACATTGTCAGGGGAGGCAAATTGATAGCGATGACCTGGACTTAGAGATTGACCGGCCCAGTTGTTAAAATGAGAAACAAGGAAATCTTCAAACTGTTTTTTTGACATATACTGCATCTCCGCTATCACTCATTCTTTCAACTATTCCCATGCGTTCATAAAAATTGACTAAATTTTGCTGGCTCTGTTTGTCAAAATATATTCCACGACTTTCAAAGGCTTTTATTAACTCATGCAAACGCAACTTTTCATTCTCTCCGATTGCTAAGTTAGTGAGTAAAACAATATAGTCTTGATTGAACGTAAGAACTTGGCCGGCTTGTCCACGTTTTTGAATGAAAGGGGCGCAAATTGTTTTTAAAACACCTTTAACTGCTGTTTGATTATACTCCTCCAAAGTGCCTCGCTTCTTATCAAATTGCCAGTAGGACAAGTTGAGTAGCTGCTGAATAGCGTCTTCAGTAAGTGCTTGTTCTTCGACCGATGTGTGATTTCTGAAAAACTTTGAACGAGCTTCGCTAAAATCTTCCGTAAATTGATTCAATTTAGACAGGGCCGCTGTGTCACCTTTAATAGCATCAAAGAGCTGCCACAAGGGTTTTGTCTCTCCTTTTTCCTGTAGGGTTTCATTTATAACTAAGTAAGGGAAAAGGTAGTTCAAATACTCTACTAATTGCCCATAGCCATAGTTTTGAACGTGAGTCCGTTCTCTACTCGCTTTTTCGTTGTCAACAATGAAGAAACACGGTTTATGAGATGGAGCGCCATTTTTCCAATCTTTTATGTTTAGCGCCAACTGGGAAATGTATAGAAAGCTGTAAAGCTTTATGAAGTCAGAGAACTGCGCAACTAAATAACTGGGGCGCGAATTAAGAAACTCCAAATCCTGTTGGAAGCACTTTGTTAAAAACGGTAGGTATGGAGTTTGGTTTCTTTTGACCGGTTGTTTAACTTTGGTCGAGACGTAGAATGCATCAAATTGAGCTTTAATTTCTTTTGCAAGAATATTTAAGTTTGTCTCAGGCGAAGAATCCACAGAGAAATCGTTTAACAGACTAGTAAGCGTATCGCCAAGCTTTTTGCTGTTAGGGTCAATTTCATCTTTTGTCGCTTTAAACATTAATAATTCTGGTGAAATTTTAAAAAGCTCTTCGTTCTCGAAGTACATCGCTTCTATTTCTTTCCAAAAGTTTGGCTCATCAAGTATTTCTGCAAATCGTTTTTCACAAAGCGCTTTAAACCCGTCAAGTTCAATGTTTAGCAACGCTTTGTTGTAGGCAGAATGAACAAAATATCCAAGAACAGTATCCCAGCAAAATTTGTAATGTTTATCTTTTGTTCTTAAAAAAGGGATATATGTACTCAAGCTATTACTTGATGGAACTTTTTTTAAATCTGACTTCAGCACATTAAACCTCACTTACTTCAATATCATCTTCTTCGACTTTTCGTAGCTCAAATCGCTTGCGCCCTCTTACTACTTGGATATCGTGGGATTGATTGGCTACCTTCGTGATGTCGTCAACTAACTCGTCAAGAATGACAATAGAGCTTTTATCGTGTTTGTTGGGCCTGAAACCACTCACTATTTCGATCAATAAACCAAGTAAATTTATGTTCAATGGTATAGGCCTAATTTTTACTTCACTATCATTAACTTTAACCTTCAAATGAACGTTAAAATATGAAGCTGATTGAGGCTTATCGTTTTGGATGGACTTGTAATCTGGCTTAATATCTAACTTGGCAGTCAGCAGGTAACCGTTAACCTCGGCAGTTAAGTATTGATTTTTACTCAAATATGGAGCATTTCGGTTGATATGCTTGCGAACTGCTTGGATCAAAGTCTTGTTGTAAAAGTTCTTTAAAAGCTCTCTTTCGGCTTTGTCGCCATTGAAGTCACGGTGAAGCTTATAACAATGAATATACTTCTCGATTAGTGACTCTGAAAAGTCGCTTCTGAATTTAGCATGATAGTTATTGGCGTAATTGCCATACCTTAGAGCGTAGAAGAGCCTTAGATATGAGTGTGCTTTTTTTACATTATTTATATCAATATTTGTAAGCGCTTCTCTGAAGTCTTCAAAGTCGCTGTCAGTCAACTTCAATTCAAACGCTAAGATAAACCTATCAATTTGTTTGGTTCTCAAATTTGCAGGATCGAATTCTGCGATTTTTTCTGCCAATTCGTTATCGCCGCCACTAAACAGATTGTCAAACAAATAGCCTGGTCCAGCGAGGAGTCCAAAAACGAAGTCGAGTAACGCTCTGGCAGTTAGGAATTGATCTTTCTTCAAACGGGCTTTAAAAAGCAAATCAATTATTACAGTTTGAACAGAAGGTAAACTCAAAAGCTCATAATTTGCGAATAGCCTTTTACTATCAGTATCATCTTTATTCGCTTTATCTCTATCGTAGAGCTGACGAAGAATATTATCGTTTTGCTGTGTAATTCGCTTTAGGAACTTTTCCGGAAATTCCGCATGGTACTCATTGTCGCCAATTAGAAACTTCGGAAAGTCCTCAAAGTTGATGAAGATAAATTCATCACTGTAGCTCTGACGATCTAAGTATGCTTTTATACTTTGAGCAACATTTTCGTTAGCGCCTTCTTCGGCGTAGTTAGCCAGCATGCCCGTATTGATGCCAATAACGAGAGGAGCATTTCCCGATAGGTAATTTTTTATTTCGCGATCTAAAGTTTGAATAGCATTTTCGTTCGGAGCAAAGCTGTGCGTAGCATCAAGGTGGAAGCGCACTCTCGAGTCAAAAGTCTTTTTACATCGAGTAAGAATTTCAGATTTTCCGTCGCCGCTACTTCCACATAAAAACAAAATTTTTTTATTTTGAGTACTAAGTGCCGATATCGTAGAAAGAACTTTTTCTTCTACAGGCGACTGGATATATAAGTATTCTTTGATTTCGTTAAGAAGAGATGACTTTTGCTCACTGTTTTCTGTCGAGACAGCAAAAGGGGAAGATTTTGATAAAATGGATAAAGCCTCAATGAAGCTTACATTGTCTACCATGCGATGAACCTCCCTATTTCTTTTAGACAACACACAGCATTTCACCTGCTGCTCTAAAATATTGCTAAACCACACCTAAAGAGTATTACTAATAGGTTGCGTTTAGACTTTCGTATAATCTACATTACTGTCATTATTTTTTCTATTGTTAATCGATAGTTAGAGTATAAGCAACACTTTAGTTAGTAATTCAGCGCGCTCACTATTGTCAGTTTAAGTACTTAGTACCGCTTACAGGTGATTCTTCTTTAGCCAAATTACTATGAATTTACTTAGGTCTATATATGAGCAAATTAACCATTGTTGAGGCAGCTGAAACGGCATTAAAAATCTTGGATGCCCCAAGTTCAGTTAAACAAGTGTATGCCAAAATACTAGAAAGGTCGCTTTATAAGTTTGGCGCACAAGACCCTGTTAGCGTTTTGAGAATTCAAATGGAACGACATTGTGTTGAGACGTCATGGGCAAGTGATGCGAAAGTTAAACGCTTCAGGAAAAATGAAGCTGGGCTTTTTTCGAATATTGAAAGCGGTAATCTTCGAGCAAAGAATAGAACGGTACAAGAAGTAAAAATCGATGACCTAACCTTAATAAATCAACTCGCTCAAAAACTAAAGAATAATACTATTCGGCACATTATCGACCACCTATATGGATTAGAGCCCGAGGATTTTGAGTCTTTCTGCCAGAGATTTCTAGAGCGCTACGGTTTTGAGAACATGACTGTTACTAAAAAAGGCAGAGACGGTGGAATAGACGTAAGAGGCTATTTAGAGGTTGGTATTTCTCAGCTGCACGTCGCAGCACAATGTAAACGGTATAAGCGAAACAATAAAGTAACTCGACCTGAGATTTCACAGTTCAGAGGCGATATTCAAGGGGAGTATCAGCAGGGAATATTCATAACTACAAGTGAGTTCACTCAGGAAGCAAAGGATATTGCTTTTAAACGGGGGTGTGTACCAATAGTTCTTATCGACGGTGAAACGCTCGCTGAAATAATGATAGACAGAGAGATTGGTGTTGCCAAAAACAACATTCCGATTTATGACTTCGAGATAGATAGGGTTTAGAGCGTGTTTATTGTTTTATCGCAAATAATAACGTGAGAAGAACATCCTTGTTCTCGTTTTTGTCCGATTACGCTACTTAACTTCCAAGTATCTGTAGGTTTTGTATTCACTGTTACAGAATAAATCTACGTGTGAGTCGGCTATCACATTACCATCACCGTATAGGCCCCATGATTTGAAACCAGTGTAACCACCGAAGCTATTCTTAGCGTTCACATCAAAACAAACATATTGAATAGCGCCTTCTAAGAGTTCAGGGTTTTGTTTAACTGAATCTTTGGTAATTTCAGCTATGCGAATATTTCTATACTCCGCTGAGCTTGGGTCTTTAAGCACATAGGTCATTAACTCTTTTGTTTTTGAAATAATTTCGCTGTCGTCCATATTGTAAAAAACGTTATGGATAGGAGAAGTGAGATGTTTTGGTGTAGCAATACAGCCCGCTAAAAGAACAAGAGAAGAAACGCCTAGCGGTAGCTTAAAAAAAGAGCTGATTTTCAATTAGATACTCCACAAATTGAACGTGACAAAAATGGGCGCGGAGATTATCAGTATTTAATCGTATTGACTAGTAATTCAAGGCTAGGTTTATGCAGTAGTTCTCACAATATATTCAGCTACTTTCTTCATCTTGCCATAGTCTGGATGCCCCCTTGCAAAGCATGTTTGTAAATGGCAATAATTATCATTTAAATTAGCTTTAATTTATCTTATACTCCCCCGCCGTAAAGTTCTTAACCCTTCATAACCAAATAACAGAGAAAACCATGAAACTAAGCAGTTTATTTGCACTAACGCCTATCGCGTTTGCTTTGTCGGTAAATGCGCAAACAACTCAAAGCGATACAGTAGAAGTTAAAGAAGCAGACGTAGAAAAAATTCGTATTGTAGGTGTTCGCCAAAACCGTGTTAGCCGCGGTGCAACTGGCTTAACCATGGAAATCAGTGAAACGCCTCAGTCTATCAGTATTCTTTCTGAAGACCTTATGCAGTCGTTCGGTGCGTTCAATATTAACGACGCACTAAAGCTAGCACCAGGTATTAACGTAGAAGAGTGGGAAACTAACCGTACTAACTACACCGCACGTGGTTTTGAAATTAAAAACACCCAAATTGATGGTGTGGGCCTGCCTAACGACTGGGGTATTGTTACCGGTTCGGTTGAAGCTTACGGCTACGAAGAAATTGAAGTTATTCGTGGTGCGAACGGCCTGCTTACTGGTGTAGGCAACGCGTCAGGCACCATCAACTATGTGCGCAAGCGTCCTACTAACGAAGAAGGCGGCGAAGTGGGTGCAAGCATTGGCTCTTACAACTTCAAGCGCGTTCAGGGCGATTACTCTATGCTGCTTACAGAAGACGGCAGCTGGGCGGCGCGCGTAGTAGGTAGCTTTGAAGATAAAGAGTCTCACCTAGATGGTTTAGAAAACGATCGCGGCTTTGTATACGGCGTTATTGATGGTCAGCTAACTGATAACGCTACGATAACCTTCGGTTTGTCATACCAAGATGCCAATACCGACGGCAACACGTGGGGCGGGCTAGTATTCAACTATACCGACGGTACGCAAGCTGAGTGGGATATTAATGACACCACTACGCAAGAATGGACCAAGTGGGATACTGAAACCACTAACGCCTTTGTTGAGCTAGACTATGAGTTCGACAACGATTGGCAATTGCTACTTAGCTATAACTTCCGTGGTTACGAAGATGAAAGTAAGCTGTTTTATGCTTACGGTGCCATTGATAAAGAGACTGGCCTTGGCTTAGTTGGCTGGCCAGGTCGTTACGATTCTGAAATTGACTCTCACCTGTTAGAAGGCCGTGTATTCGGTGATTTCGAGCTGTTTGGTCGCAGCCATGAAGTTAACTTTGGTGTAAGTCACGCTACTAGCGACGACGTGTCTTTTGTTCATGCGTTTGACTACGCTACTACTCCTGCATACGGCCCAACACCTGCATTCCCGTACGGTTTGGATGCGATTGCTGAGCCAGAGTGGTTAGGTGTGTCTGAGTACTCAAATATTGAGCAAACACTAACACGTTACTTCGGCTCTGCTCGATTCAGCGTAACAGACGCAATGCACATCATTGCTGGTTTTAACGCGATCGACTTCGAGCGTACTGGCCAAAACGCGGGCGCGGTTATCGATAACTCAGAAAGCGAAGCCAGCCCTTATGTTGGTGCGACTTACGCGGTAACAGAAGATGTTAATGCGTATGTGAGCTACTCTGACGTATACCAGCCACAAGAACAGTATGACGTAAACGGCCAATACCTTGACCCAACTAAGGGTAAGAACTTTGAAGCGGGCTTCAAGGCACAGTGGTTCGACGACAGACTACTAACAACTTTCGCTTACTTCACCGCTGAACAAGATAACTTGGCAGCATATGCAGGTACTAACCCTGAAACCCTTCAGTACTACTACAAAGGCGTATCGGTAGAGTCTGACGGTTTTGAAATTGAGCTAGCGGGTCAGTTAACTGATGATCTGCGCATTAACGCGTCTTACACCAACATTGATGTAGAAGACGAGCAAGGTAACGACGCTAACCTATGGGCACCACGTGATGTAGTGACGTTCCAACTAGGTTACACCGTACCGCAAGCGCCAGAAATTGAAGTAGGTTTTGGCGGTAGATGGCAGTCTGAAATCAGCAACGTTGACTACAATGTTAAGCAGGGCGCTTACTTCTTAGGCAATGTTTATGCTTCACATGCGTTTACAGAAGATTTCACCGTTCGCATGAACATCAATAATATCTTCGACAAGAAGTACATTAACAGCCTACATACGGTTGGTTACTATGGTGCGGGGATCAACGCTCAGTTGAGTGCATCATATACGTTCTAATGTGAACCAAAACATGAATAATTAAAATGCGGCTTCGGCCGCATTTTTTGTTTGTGCTCCTTCTTAATGAAACAGTTTTCCTAGACTCTTAATTTAAATTTTTATTAATTGATTAAAATTAGACCAGTTGCTATTGTTTTAAAACGTTCAGAAGATGGAGTTTCAAATGAATAAACACTTAAACAAAGTGTTCCCAAATGCCGTTAAGTTGACAGTACTAACGTTAGGTATTTTTCTTGGCGGCCACATCGCCGCACATACCGATAAACAAAACTACGAAACAATTGACGTAGTGGGTGAGAAAACTTCTCCTCAACTGAAACGCGCATTCGACAAGCAACGTTTCGAGTTCCTAGAGTTGTATAACAGCATTAATGAGGTCGCAAAGTTCGACGTAATCTGTAAATACCACAAGCCAATTGGAAGCCAAATTGCCCGTAAAAGTTGCGAACCGCGTTATGTGAAAGACTTTCGTTCAATGATGATGCAAGTCTCGTCTACTGGCCCGGGGATCGATTTTAACCGCTTACCCAGCGATGACCATATTCGCTTTCTTACTAACGACACGAGAGAAGATGCTTTCGAGCATGTTGCAGCGTTGATTGCCACCCATCCAGAACTATTTGATAGCTTTACTAAACTAGACGCTATTCACCAGCGCATTGAGCAGCGTAAAGAAGAAGTTTACGAAGATTAATTCATGAAAATCACAGGAATTAAAATGAACCGTATTCTTAAAAAACATTTCACACTAAGCGCTGCTTTAGCGCTTTTTTCACTAACCAGTGGCCACGCATTGGCCCAGTTAGATAAGCAGAAAGTAGAGCGAATTGATGTTGTGGGGCAGAAAACAACGCCTCAACTCGTAACAGCTTTTGAGCAAGAGCGCTTTGCTTTTTTGGAACTCTACAACGAAATTAACGACGTTGCTAAGTTTGACATGATATGTCATCGCAGTAAGCCCACCGGCAGCCAAATTGTGCGTAAGCATTGCGAGCCTAGGTATTTGAAGTCTTACAGGGCTATGATGATACAAAAAGCCAGCAACACGTCGACTAGCGATAATACGTACATCAACTTTGGTCTATTACCTCATGATGACGACATTAAATTTCTTACCAAAAATACTCGCGAAGAAAATCACGACCATGTTGCAGCATTAATCGCAACACACCCAGAGTTATGGGAAAGCTTCAAAAAGCTTGATGCTATTCACCGTAAAATAAAGCAGCGGGAAGAAGGCAACTAGCGCTGTTTGATGCAGCTGTTTAACCTATAAAAAATGCGGCTTAATGAAGCCGCATTTTTTGTATTAATTATAACTACTGATATTTCTTAAGCTCTAGTCGTGACACCATGCCTTTATGCACTTCGTCAGGGCCATCAGCTAACCGAAGGGCTCTTGCACCAGCGGCAAATCGCGCTAGTGGGAAGTCGCTACACATACCCGCACCGCCGTGAATTTGTAGTGCCATATCTACCACGCTTTGTAGCATATTCGGCACCACCACTTTAATGGCTGAGATTTCGGTCATAGCGTGCTTTACGCCTAAGTTATCAATTTTCCAAGCGGCGTGGAGCGTGAGCAAACGCGCTTGCTCAATAGCCATGCGAGCATCGGCTACGCGTTCTAAGTTGCCACCCAAGCGTATGATTGGTTTACCAAACGCAACCCGTTCGTGACCGCGTTTAAGTGCAAGCTCTAGCGCTTTTTCTGCCATGCCGATAGCGCGCATGCAGTGGTGAATACGGCCTGGGCCCAAGCGCCCTTGTGCAATAGCAAAGCCTTTGCCTAACCCCATAATTAGGTTGTCTTTGCTCACGCGCACATTATCGAAATGCATCTCCCCGTGGCCGTAAGGCGCATCGTAATCGCCGTAGGCATCTAGCATGCGCTTAATGGTAATTCCAGGTGTATCAAGCGGCACTAAGACCATACTGTGGCGACTGTGCTTGTCGTTATCGGGGTTAGATAAGCCCATGAATATGGTTATAGCAGCATTAGGATGGCCTAACCCTGTCGACCACCACTTTTTACCGTTAATGACTACGTCATCGCCATCTTCAATAATGGTGGCGGCCATATTGGTGGCGTCAGACGAAGCAACATCAGGCTCTGTCATACCAAACACTGAGCGTATTTCACCTGCAAGCAATGGTTTAAGCCATTTCTCTTTTTGGGCGTCGTTGCCGAAGTGATACAGCACTTCCATATTGCCGGTATCAGGCGCATTACAGTTAAAAATCTCTGGTGCAAAGAGATATTTGCCCATGCGCTCTGCCATAGGCGCATATTCAAGCGTGGTAAGACCCTGGCCTAGCTCGGCATCGGGCAAAAACAGGTTGGCTAATCCTGCTTCACGCGCTTTAGCTTTAAGCGCTTCAGTTCCAGGGTGCAGCTTCCAGCTTTTCCAGTCGCCGTGATTATTCTCTTTGTGGTGAAAGTCGTAAACTTCATCTTCAATTGGCGCTATATGCTCGGCTATAAAATTATCGAGCTTCTCTAGCAACGCTTTGGTTTTGTCGTTATGTGAAAAATCCATAGGGCACCTTTTTACATTCGTTGAAATTGTACTAATTAAATATAGAGAGTATTTGCTTCGCATCTCACACTTGGGTCGCCGCAAGTTAAAATGTAGGGACTGTATCTAAAGCGTGCGATAACGGTTCGTTAAACGCATAGTAGAGAAAGTTGTTAAGTGAATGAAATGAAATATAATCCTTAAATGGTGTGAATCTCATTCATGGTGGTGGCAATGTTCGAAAATAGACAATTCGAGAAGTTGGATCTAAACCTGCTAAAGGTTTTTGAAGCGCTTTGGCAGCATAGGAATATGACCCGCGTAGCTGAAGCGCTTCACATTACGCCATCGGCCGTTAGCCATGCCATGCGCAGGTTTAGGGATATTTTGGGCGACCCACTTTTTGTTAAAGAAAAACAAAGCATGTTGCCTACTGCGGCCTGCGAACGGTTAGCGCCCGCTATTCTAAAAGCCTTAAGTGATATTCGAAAAGCATTGGGGGAGTTTGCCGACTTCGACCCGTTACACAGCCATCAGCGCTTTGTTATTGCCATGCAAGAGTCTCTTGAATTAGGCGTTTTACCTGTCCTGCTTTCAACCCTTGAAAAACAAGCACCTAATGTCGAAATAGTAAGCACTCGCTTACATCGAGATACAATGCTGGCAGACTTAACAAATCGAAACCTCCACCTTGTTATTGATATTGGTCGCGCTGTTGCTGCGCCCATCTCTCACTCACTATTGCGCCGCGACACCTACAAGGTGCTTATGAATAAGCAAAACCCGCTGGCACAAAATATAGATAAGAAAAAGTATGTGGCGGCACGCCATATAACGGTGTCGAACCGGGCAAAAGGGGCGTCGGTAGAAGAAATTGCGCTGCAGCAACTAGGTATAAGCCGTCCTTCATTATGGCGTTGCCAAAACTATCGCGCCGCGGCAGATGTGGTGGCTAGCACTAACGCTTTGTTAACTTTGCCAGGCTCTGTGGCTGATGCGGTAAGCGATGATAACCTGATTAGCACCAAACTGCCGTATCAGCTTCCCGCGTTGGAAACACACCTTTACTGGCATAGCCAGCAGGAAGGCGAGCCCGGGCTAATGTGGTTACGCAATTTAATGCTACACTTGTTCGCTGAATCTGGTCTTACCAGATAGGTTCTGATAGGATTCAGCGCTATAGGCATTATCACGCAGCTCACACTTTGCCAGCGATTAGCGGGGTTTAGTGCTAGTGTACATGAGGTATGTCAGATACCACGGTTGGCGCGCGTTTTGGTGAAAAGGAAGCAGTAATGAATATTCACACACTTGCAGGCTACATACAGCATATTTATCTTGTTGAAGACAGCAAGGGGTTACTATTGCTTGATGGCTGTAGCCGCGCCGATGTAGACAACGTGTGTCGATACATTACGCAAACCTTAGGTCGTCCGTTAAGTGACTTAAAGCTGATTGTGGTTACACACATGCACCCAGATCACGCCGGAGGCGCCATTAAACTGCGTGAACGTACTGGTGCGCAGGTGGCATCTCACCCCAAAGCCATTAATTGGTATGCTGGATTTGCTGGGCGTACTGCTCACGGCATAGATTTGTTGCTAACCTGGTGGGTGGCCAATCGTATTGGCAAGCCAAGAATGCCCATTTGGTACAACCCAATACTAGCGCCAGACATGACGCTTGCCGACAATCAGTTACTGCCCGGTTTTCCTGACTGGCAGGTTATGTACACGCCGGGTCATACCGACCACGATTTAACGCTTAAGCACATTCCCACGCAGCAGGCTTACATTGCCGATGTATTGGTACAGGTGAAAGGTGAACTAGTACCGCCATATCCGTTATGTCACCCAAACCAATATCGCGAAAGCTTAAAGAAGCTGGCCCAGTCACATATTGATACATTCTTTTGTGCTCACGTTCCGCCCACCAAAAAGTCGGATATCGATTTTGAACACGTTATTGAAAACGCGCCGCGCAAACCTAAGAATCACTGGCATTCCAGTAAAAATCGCATAAAGAAAAAGCTATTCAATAAGACTCGCGAGCATTAGTTTATTAGCCGTCGTTAGCGTTACTTATTTACGAAGCGGCGTGTTTAGCTGGCACTGCCCTTGCTTTTCCCCCTTAATAACCACATTAATCCTATAGGCATATCTATAATAACGAGAGGGCAATAATGTATAGGCCGCACTCTCTGGATATTATTTTTAAAGGTTTAGGTTTAAGGGAATAGGAACTGCAAAGGCAGAATACAAACAAAATAATGCAAAAAAATATCGCTACGCTTTTTGACAAGACTCGGGCAATGGCGTCGCTAACTGGCGACAAACTTAGCAGTGTGTTTAACAAAGAAACTCACAGATTCACCATTACCGGGCTAAGTCGAAGCGGTAAATCTATGCTGTTCACCAGCCTTATCACTATGCTGAAAAGCCGTAGTGAAGAGGGCTATGCGTGTTTGCCTTTGCTACGTTATTTGCCGCCATCCCAAGTGCTTGATATGCGCATAGAGCCCATTGAAGGCTACAAACCGTTCCCGCATATACAGAACATTGCTGATCTTGAAAACGGCCAATGGCCTAAAGCCACCGAAGAAGCATTCGGTTTTAAGCTGGTGGTGCGTTTAAAAGAAACCGCCTCATTGAAGCGTCATGTACTGCCTCATAGCGATGTGGTGTTTGAGTTTATCGATTACCCTGGAGAATGGGTGACCGACATTCCCATGCTAAGTAAAACCTATGCTCATTGGTCAGACTCTGCGTGGGCTCAGCTTAGCAGTGGGCCGCAGCAATATTTTGCCAACCAGTGGAAAGCGTTTGTTAATCAGTTTGATTTTGAGCAAGAGCCAACCGAACAACGTATTCAGCTGCTGGTTAATGCCTATCGCGATTATTTAGTAGACGCGAAGGCCAACGGCATATCTCTTCTTCAACCGGGCAGTTTTTTATTGGAATCGAGCGACTTCGATTGGCAGGCCTTTGGCTTTACACCGCTTCCGTCTAGCATCACCAGCGATGTATCACATCCTTGGTTTAAAATATTCGACAAGCACTTTGCTAAATTCCAAAGTGGGTGGTTAACGCCGCTGAAGCAGTCCATTTTCAAAGAAACCGACAAGCAAATTATTCTAGTCGATTTGTTTGAAGGGCTTAACCACAGCAGACAGCATTTGTATCAGTTAAAGGAAACTCTTAGTCATCTGGCCGACACCTTTGTGTACGGGCAAAGCACGTGGTTTTCACGCAATGTGCTGAAAAAGGAACAAATAGGCAGAGTTGCGTTTGTGGCCACTAAGTCTGATTTAGTGCCTGTAAGTCAGCGCGCTAACTTACTTAATTTACTTACCCAGATAACCGAAGGGGCGAGAGCACGGTTTGACGGTAAACCCATACAATTCGAGCATTTTTTAGTGTCTAGCATGCAAGTAACCGACGAAGGTAGTAACGACGATGCTATTCGTTATAAAGACACTGATGGCCGCTATGTAGAATCTACGTTCGAACCTATTCCCAGCACACTGAAAGAGATGGAAGAGGGCAGCCATTTTCCAGTACCTGATGTGAGTGTGCCTAGCGATTTTAAGGCGCGTATTTTAGCGGGTAAGGGCGTAGATAGATTGCTTCAGTTTTTACTGGGCAAAGGAGAGTAAGAATGAGCGATAAACCTTATACATTTGACGAAAGCCCAGAACAAACAAGCCAGTCTACGCTTAGAAGCGATGCAATTTACGGCGATGTCGGTGAGGAAGATCAGCATAATGCGGTGACTGGATATGGTAAACCTAATAATAACCATGAAAGGGATGCGGTAACAAAACCACAGTACAAAACTAAAGTTAAAACACAAACCTTAGACATAGCGCAGCCTGAAACCAAACTTCCGCAACAAGTTACCGAGGATGTATGGGAAGTGGATACAAAAAAAGGTGGCCTGTCGTTAGGTGCGGCAACATTAGGGTTTGGCGTGGTTTCATTAATTGGATTTTTCGTATTTGAAGCTTATACCACCCTTGCGGCAAACGTTTCCGAGCACCCCATCGGTACAGGTGTACTAGGCGCGCTATTAGTTGGGTTTGTTAGCTGCTTTAGCTTTTTGAGTTTTAAAGAGTGGAGAGGCTACAAGCAAGTAAATACGGCGATGGAAGATGCAAGCGTTATCCGAGATTTGCTGGCTAGCAAGGGAGCAGAGCCTTCAGCGAAACAAAAGCCATCAGCGGGAGGAGAGCCTTCAGCGCAAAAGGAGCCTTCAGCGAAACAAAATCCATCAGCGGGAACAGAAGCATCGCCACAGAAAATTGATCGCGTGCTAAGCCAGCACGGCAAACGCTTTTCGCGAGGGTCTTACGCGGCGCATTGTTTCGACCGTTATAAGCAGCAGCTTCAAGACGATATGTCAGGCCCAGAACGATTAGGCCTGTACGAAGACACGGTACTAAAACCTGTTCAGGAAAAGGCGCACAAGGTGCTGAATAAAGAGTCGGTGACCGCCGGAAGCCTTGCGTTTATAAGCCCAAATAATCTTATTCAAACTTTCGCTGTGGTATGGATTAGCTTTCGTACCATTCGTCGAATGGCCCGCGTGTATGGACTAAGGCCAAGTACAGCAGGGAACTGGAAGTTATTAAAAGTGTTGGCGCAAAACATTGCGGCGCAAGGCGTGTTTGACTTAGCTACCGACGAAGTTGCCAATCAAATTGGCGGTAGCTTGTCGGCGAAGTTTATGGAAAATTCAGCTGAAGCGATTGCTGCGGGCGCGCTCAACGCTCGTTTAGGACGAGCGTTGATCAAGTTGCTTAAATAGCGCGTCTTGCCTGCTTGTTAGGCTGCGCTATTGATTTTGCGCAGCCTAACTACAACAACAGTGTGTTAGCGAAAGCCCCAAAAGGTTGCAGTCATTACGTTATAGCGCCTTTTTAGTGGGCACCACCACGTTAGCAAAGATTAATCCCGCCACTAGCGACATAAAGATAAGAAATACTTCCTGTCCCAAATGGTCTGCCTTCACAAAGTCTTGGCCCGTCATAAACGAGTTCAAGCCAATATAGGTCTTAGACCCCGGCACCAGCACTATAAGTCCGTGCATAGCCACAATGGTCGCGGGCTGATTAGCAATGCGGGTGAACGCATTCGCAAAAATGCCTAATGCAAATGCACCCACGAACGCGCCCAGCCCAGGGCTCATGTAATCAGAGCTCCATGCGGTAGCACTGTAGGCAATAAATGCTGCTGCCAATGCCCATGGAATGTGTTTAATACGCGTTCTGAATATTGCAACTAGGGCAATACACAGCAAGAATACCGCTAGCCAAGTAGCCCAGTAAGGCAGCGATTCTGCAGGGGTATACACGTTTTCACCAAATGCACTAAAGCCCACTGACACACCCAAAAAAGCACCGAAATACAGCTTAAACAGCTGCATGATGGCGTCCATAGTACGAGCCGTGCCCGACACCATGTTTCGCGATGAAAGTTCGGCAAGGCCCATTGTCAGCGCTAGTCCGGGTACAAATACAATGACCGATGAAAGCACAACCAGCGGAATGTTAATGCCAGGGTCAACGTATTGACCAATAGCACAGGCAAGAATGCCGCCAACGAACGCGGTGACAGGCTCTAGCATCAAGTTTACGCGTTTAGACTGCTGTGCCCATAAGGTCCAAAGATAAGCCACTATACCCAAGGCACCCGACCAGCCAATTTCACTCCAGCTTGCACCCATTAGCATAGCAAACGCGCCGGTGGCCATAGCAAAGGCAACGCCAGTAACCCATTTGCCATAAGGGCTGCCCATGGCATCTATTTCATTTAAGCGCTTGTCAGCTTCACTTAAAGTTAATTTGCCCGTCAGCAGTTCGCTGGCCAGTTCATCGGTAAGCGACAACGCGTTCATGTCTAGCTCGCCTGGAAGCAAACGCGCAGCGTGGTTATATTCGTCTTCGTGGCGGTCACTCCAGATAACAAAAGTCAGTGAAGTTGGCGTTGAAATAAATGAAGCGTGTACGCCTAAATACTTAGCGACTTCACCTAGGTAAGCTTCAAGACGGAACGCAGGGGTACCGTACTTGTGCAGCATTTTGCCTAACTTCACTATAAATCTACGAATTTGAATAAATTCAACGGTATCCAACGCACTGCCCTTTAGTTTTGATAAATCTAATATGAGATAAATGAGACAAAAAAGCCAGACGCATAGGTAAAGTGTCTGGCTAAAATTTGGGCGGATTGTACGGAGGGTTTTGCACGAAAGCAAAACAAATTTTCTCTTATTTTCCCTTACAAAAACTAATCGATTAATCCATTAAAAGTGCGCTCTTTAGCGCGAGTTTTCAAACGAAAAATACAGGTATTCTTGCGCTTAAACACGTTCTGTAAACGGCATCCAGTCTTTCCAAACGGGTTCCAGTCCTTTCATTGAAAGTGCGCTCACGACATCTGATACAGATCGGTTATCGTCAATATCGAATTGATTTAGTGCCTTCGATGGGGCGCTGTAACCGCCAGGCTGTGTTTGCGACGCTGCACTCATAGACGTTATGCCAAGCGGTATTACGCCATCCCGAAATACTGCCGACTCTCGGGTAGACAGCGAGAGTTCTGCTTGTGGGTTAAAAATGCGGTGGGCGCATATTAGCTGCAGCAGATCTCGCTCGTTAGGGAGTTTACTGTTGGTGAGGGAGTTGCCGCCAGTGCTGTTACCTTCACAGCTACGAAGGCGCGGAAAAGCAATAGATACACGGCTTTGCCAGTAGTGTTGCTGTATTAACTTGCCGTGAAGGGCGGTCATGGCGCTATCAACCCGCCAGTCGCCTAAACCCAGTAGTGCGCCAATGCCTATTTTATCAATGCCGGCTTTCCCTATGCGATCGCTGGCTTCTAAGCGCCATAAGAAGTCCTGTTTTTTACCTCGAGTATGGTAATTAGCGTAATGCTGCGGTGAGTAGGTTTCTTGATACACTAACACTGCGTCTAAGCCCAGGTGCTTCAAGGTTTCATATTGTTCGCGCTTTAAAGGCTGTACCTCCATCATAAGGTAGCTCACTTTTTCGCGAACGGCGCTTAGGGTTTGCTCAAAATAATCCATACCCACTTTAGTTTCGTGCTCGCCAGTAACCAGCAATACCTGTGAAAAACCTAAATCTTTAATGGCTTCAATTTCGGTTAATACTTCGCTTATAGACAGGGTTTTGCGCTTTATTTTGTTACTCATGGTAAAGCCGCAATAGGTGCATTCGTTGGCACACAAGTTTGACAAATACAAAGGTACAAACAGCTGCATGGTGTTGCCAAAGCGATGGCGAGTCATTGCTTTAGCGCGATAGGCCATGGCTTCTAAGTACATAGCGCCAGCGGGAGAGATCAGCGCCATGAAGTCGTCTAAAGAAAGTGTATCTTTATCTAGCGCTCGTTCTACGTCGCCTGCTGTTTTGCTGTTTATCGACATAGCCACATGCGACAAGTCTTGCTGCATTAATGCCTGCGCTACCTTCATACCGCCGGCTCCAAAAAGGCGGTAAGCGGGCTAGAGGCTTGGGCAAAACTGCTGGTAGCACCAAGTCCAGCTTCAAAAGCATTTCGCCCCGTTTCTACGGCGCTTGCGAAAGCTGCTGCCATAGCAACTGGGTTCTTAGCGGTGGCGATGGCCGTATTCACCAGTACTGCGTCTACTCCCAGTTCCATGGCCGCCATAGCTTCGCTTGGCTTACCAATGCCTGCATCTACAATGACGGGTATCGACGCTTGCTCAACAATAATTTGCAAAAAGGGTTTGGTTTGTAATCCCTGATTGCTCCCAATTGGCGCGCCCAATGGCATAACGGCAGCGCAGCCTACCTCTTCTAAGCGTTTACATAAAACGGGGTCTGCTCCGCAGTAGGGCAAAACGTGAAACCCTTTTTTAACCAGTGCCTCTGCGGCAAGAAGGGTTTCGATGGGGTCGGGCAACAAGTAGCGTTGGTCTGGGTGAATTTCCAGCTTCACCCAAGGGCTACCTAATGCTTCGTATGCAAGTTCGGCGGCGAATATGGCTTCTTTTGCGTTCTTCGCTCCCGACGTATTCGGCAAAAGAGTAACGCCCAATGCTTTTAATGCCGAAAGCGTTTCATCTTGTGAGCTATGGCTGGCGACACGCTTCATTGCCAAGGTCACCATGCTGCTCTTGGCTGCCTGTACCGCGCTTTTCATGGTGTCTAGGTTACTAAATTTGCCAGTGCCAGTTAACAGGCGGGAAGGGAAGGTGTGATTTGCGAGTGTTAGCATTTTAGCCTCCTGCCACTAGGGTGAAGATATCCACGGTATCGTTGTTACTTAAGTAGGTTGTTGGCCATTCATTCTTGCTGATAATGGCGGCATTTTTGGCAACGGCGGTGCCTTCGTCTTTCAATTGTTTAAGAGCAATTAATTCACTAAGTGATATAGGAGAAATCACGCTCATTGGTTGATTGTTCACGTTGATATTAATTTGGGTCATTGGCATACCTCACAAGAAGAAGAGGGGGGAAGCTTGAAACTTTGCAGCGTACCTTGGCCTGCGTGGGCGTTTACGTAATGGCCCCATTTAATATCGGCATCGAAGCCCCTTGCCAGAAATAACAAGGCTTGGGTAGCTTGGTGGCATGCTGCCATGCCTACTACTGGGCCTAGTACACCTTTGCTAACGCAATCTCCGCGTATGGCAACATTATTCACTAAACACTCGTAGCAACCGCAGGTGGCTGAGTTTTGAGGCAAGTTCAGCGCTTGCCAGGTAAGCCCACTGGCTGCTGCAATAAAAAGCGGAATAGAGGCGCGAAACGAGGCCAGGTTTATCTGTCTTCGTACCGTAACGTTGTCGGTGCAATCCAGCACGCAGGTGGCTGATGCAATTAACGTTGGTAAGTTGTTACTATCAGCAAATAAACTTTTAAACTGTATGTTTAAATGCGAGTTCACTTTACGCAGTTCATTGTAAAGCGACTTGGCTTTTAGCTCGCCTAGGTGCATTTCGTTGTAGCTTATCTGGCGCTGCAAATTACTAATGTCGACGGTGTCACCATCTATAAGTGTAATGTTGCCCACGCCTGCGCCTGCTAAATAGCGGGCGGTTAAGCTGCCTAATCCACCTAAGCCAACGATAACGGCGTGTGCACTCGACAAATAAAGCTGTCCGTCATGATCAATGCAATCAAGTAAGAGTTGTCTGCTGTAGCGACGTATATCCTGATGCGCTAACTGCTGGCCTACTGAGTGACTAAGTGAATGAGTAGCTGAATGACTAAGCAAACCCAGCCTCCTCAACCAATGCTTGGTAGGCTTTTAGCGGGTGTTCTGCCTGAGTGATTGCACTTACCACAGCAATGCCGCTAACGCCGGTTTTAGCTACATTGCCTATACGCGATAAGTTAATACCACCAATAGCAACGGTGGGAATGCCATCGCAAAGCTGCACATACTTTTCTAAACGTGCTACACCTTGGGGCTTCGAAGGCATGTCTTTGGTATTGGTGGGGAAGATATGACCAAGGGCAATGTAAGACGGGTTTAAAGCGCGAACACGTTGAATTTCAGCGAAGCCGTGCGTTGATATTCCAAGCCGTAAACCCGCACTACGGATGGCGTTTAGGTCTGCGGTGTCGATATCCTCTTGTCCTAAATGCACACCGTAAGCCCCGAGTTCTATGGCCAGCTCCCAATAGTCATTAATGAATAATTGGCAGTCGGTGTGTTTCACCAATTCTATTGCCTCTTTTATTTGCTGACGAATGTCTTCTTGGGAGCCTTGTTTAACCCGCAGCTGCATGATTTTTACGCCCGTTGGCCAGAGACGGGCTATCCATTGCACGCTATCCACTACAGGGTAGATGCCTAAATGAGTATGAGTAAGTGCAGGAAAGTGGCCTTCTTTACAAGACGAGGCTTCAAGAAGGGTATCCTTATCCCGCTCTTTTTCATTGGCAGTGGCACCACGTTGGTGAAAGGTCACCAGCGGAAAGCTCTCTGGTTTTGTGGGAAAGCCGTTGGTTCGTGCAAAGAAGGCGGTTAATTCGTTACTTATGGCGTTTGCATTAGCCGCTGCGCATTGCTTTGGTAGCGTATGGCCACGAACTTCGCTGACGTAAGCATTAGCAAGCGTAAGTGCGTCTTCAATGCAGTAGTCGTGCACAATGAATGCCGCTACTGCGCTGGCTAACATGCAGCCTGTGCCGCGAAGGTTGCCGTTAGCGTATTTCGGCTGGCTAAAACGAAGAGTGTGAGAGGCACAAACAAAAATATCGCTCACGTTTTTTTGCCAGTGGGCGTGACCGCCCTTAACGTAAACGCTCTTTGCGCCTTTACCCCTTAGCCGATTTGTTGCATTTAGCAAGCTCGCTTCATCAACAACTGGCAAATGGGTGAGCCACGCAAGCTCATCGATATTTGGCGTAACGATATCTACCGTATTCAACAGTTCGTCAACTACGCTTTCGCTTAACTCACTCAGCACGCCACCTGACGAAGTAGACAATACAGGGTCCCATACAACGAAGGGGCGAGGGTTAGATGTTTTTTGAATGCGTGCACACAACAACAGCGCTTGCTCATCATTAGCAATAGCGCCAATTTTAATAGCGCGTGGCGGGGTATCTTCAAACAGCACCTGCCACTGCTGATTTAATGCCGACGCGCACATGCTTTCCTTACTAAGCATGATTGAGTTGGATTGCACGGTAAGTTGTGTAGTGAGCACACAAGCGTGGATGTTCAGATCGGCCAATGTAATGGCGTCGCGGGTAACGCCCGCACCACCGCTACAGTCAACGCCTCCCACACACCACACTACAGGAAGTGCAGTGGTGAGGTTGTTGGATGCAGGGCTTATGGACGCTTTCGCCATCATGGTAGCTCTACCTTGCTATCTGCAGTGTGATAAAGTTCTGCGCCAGACTGATTGAATGCCTGGGCCATGTCTTTCATGCCTTTTTCTTTCTCAAACTCTTGC
The DNA here is from genome assembly GCF_054960375.1 of Alteromonas sp. G4i35. Classification (NCBI taxonomy): domain Bacteria; kingdom Pseudomonadati; phylum Pseudomonadota; class Gammaproteobacteria; order Alteromonadales; family Alteromonadaceae; genus Alteromonas; species Alteromonas sp. G4i35. Next base: position 67,342 of record NZ_JBHNZD010000010.1, read on the forward strand.
TGCTGTGCTTGTTTAGCCACATCGCGCACTTCCTGAGAAATTTTCATGCTGCAAAATTTAGGGCCGCACATAGAGCAGAAATGCGCAACTTTGCCAGACGCCTGCGGCAAGGTTTCATCGTGATAAGCGCGCGCGGTATGCGGGTCGAGAGCTAAATTGAACTGGTCTTCCCACCTGAATTCAAAGCGTGCTTTCGACATGGCGTTGTCGCGAATTTGTGCACCTGGGTGTCCTTTTGCCAAGTCGGCAGCGTGGGCTGCAATTTTGTAGGTGATCAGCCCCTGTTTAACGTCTTCTTTATTAGGTAGGCCCAAATGCTCTTTAGGTGTTACATAGCACAGCATTGCGCAGCCATACCAACCAATCATGGCGGCACCTATACCTGAAGTGAAGTGGTCATAGCCAGGAGCGATATCGGTGGTGAGGGGGCCAAGGGTATAAAACGGTGCTTCGTGGCAGTGCTTAAGCTGCTCTTCCATGTTCGCTTTAATCATATGCATTGGCACATGCCCCGGGCCTTCAATCATTACCTGAACATCGTACTCCCATGCAATTTTCGTCAGCTCACCAAGGGTGCGTAGCTCAGAGAATTGCGCGTCGTCGTTAGCGTCAGCTACGCTACCAGGGCGCAGGCCATCACCTAGCGACAGCGCCACATCGTACTTAGCGCAAATTTCGCAAATATCATGAAAGTGCTCATACAGAAAGCTTTGTTGGTGGTGGCTTAAGCACCACTTTGCCATTATCGAACCGCCGCGCGATACAATGCCGGTTACCCGCTTTGCGGTAAGGTGTACGTACTCAAGCAGCACGCCAGCGTGAATGGTGAAGTAGTCTACGCCTTGTTCGGCTTGCTCAATTAGGGTGTCTTTAAACATCTCCCACGTTAAATCTTCGGCTACACCGTTTACTTTTTCTAGCGCTTGATAGATGGGCACGGTGCCAAGAGGAACAGGACTGTTTCGCAGCAGCCACTCTCGGGTTTCGTGAATGTTTCTGCCGGTAGATAAATCCATGATGGTATCGGCGCCCCAGCGCGTTGACCACACCAGCTTTTCTACCTCTTCTTCAATAGACGAGGTGACTGCTGAATTACCAATGTTTGCGTTAATCTTTACTAGAAAGTTACGCCCTATAATCATTGGTTCCAACTCGGGGTGATTGATGTTGCATGGAATAATGGCGCGGCCTGCGGCCACTTCCTGGCGTACAAATTCAGGCGTGATGGTATCGGGTAAATTCGCACCAAAGTGTTCGCCTTTGTGCTGCTGCGTCAGTTCGGCATCTTTAATGGCCTGGCGACCCATATTCTCGCGAATGGCAATGTATTCCATTTCAGGAGTAATAATGCCCTGTCTTGCGTAGTGAAGCTGGGTTACGTTTTTGCCTGCTTTTGCTTTTAGTGGTTTGCGGCTGCGAATAAAGCGGAAATCTTCGGTAAATATGTCGTTTTCTCGCTCTTTTGCAAAGCTTGACGAAACGCCCTCTAATTCAAGGGTATCGCTACGCTCTTCAATCCACTTTTGGCGAAGTGAGCTTAAACCTTTGTGTACATCTATGTTTTCTTGTGGGTCGCCATAAGGGCCAGAGGTGTCGTACACAGGAATGGGCGGATTCGGTTCTAAAATAGGGTTGTTTTCAGTACCACCCACTAAACTGTCGTGTTGGTGAATAAGGCGCATGGCCACACGAATATCGTCACGGCTGCCACACTCGTAGTGGCGTGTTGAATTTGGGTAAGCTTCGCCCGCAAGTTCATTAATGAATTGTTGTGCTTGTTGGCGCTGTTCGCGTCTGTTCGACATAGCATTTTACCTTGTAAATTTAGGTTCTAAAAATGCTTGTCAGGAGTGAAGGAGAATACAAAGTGGAAGTGTAGAGGGAAACAATCCCGTTACTTTAGCGAGATTGTTGGTAAAGGTTCTGGTGATTGCAGCCCTTTACACCGTTGATGTTGACTTGGCGATAAACTTGAACAGTTTACCTTGAGTGACGAGCAGCACCGGAATGGGTGTGTCTGTATCATCAACAGCAAAACAACTTCGCTTCACAACGCTAAACCACGGTTTAACATTGTGCACATTGTATTTTCTTGTTCCCTTCGCAGGTATTAGCCTGATCAGGTTCTACGGATCCCACTTTCGCGGTCTCAGCTTACTGGGTTACCAGTGAAGCACTCCGACAAGTTGTTTAAGTCAATTCGGGTTGTTGTTGAAACAACCCGAATTGAGAATTCCTTTTTACTATATCTTCAATTTTACGGGTAATACAAGTACTACCAGAAAGCTAAATGAATATTCATCTAGCTGGCTAGCTGCTGACCTTCCTTGTAAAGCTGAAGTGCAGTGGCTGTGTCGTGCTTGCGTTCGCTAATTGCAGACAGCAGCAATAAGTCTTCTTTGCGCGACTTCATTTTAGTGGCTTTAAGCAGCGCTTTTTCCGCCAACACATCATCGCCTGAGTTAAATGCAACTTGGCCTAGCGTGGAGTATAGCGACACGTTTTCTTCGTCTTGCTTTATCCAGCTTTCAAGCAGTCGTAGTGATGGCGATGCATCAGGAATATTAAGCTGCGTGAACAGCGGAAACAGGGCGCTATTCGGGCCACGTTTTTGCCATTCAACTAGCAAATTCTGTGCGTCGGCATGCATACCTTGGTCAAGCAACTGTTGAATGTAAGCCGCGCGGTAAGCATCGTCGTGACGAAGCTTGCGGGGTAGGGTTTCCCAATATGATTTAAGCTCGACAGCGCCTTGTTTGCTGGCAATTTCGGCAAACTTACCTTTGGCGATGCGCTGGCTCCATGCGGTGTAATCCGCTTTGGGCAATGCTTTACGCCAGCCTGACAAATTCTCCTGAAGTACTTGCCACTTACCTAACTTGGCAAGAATTTGCGCTTTCAACTGCACAACCTGCTTGTTTTCACGGTCTTGCTCGTCAAGCTCGTTAAGTTTCTCTAGTGCCGCATCGTATTTTTCTTCAGCCATATCAATACGCGCGTGCATGACCGTTGCGGATACTTTTGCTTTTGGAAAATCAGTTGCCTGAACAAGGAAATAACGGGCTTTGGCTAAATCGTTATTGGCAAAAGCAATTTGCGCTGACGCCAAATAGTTAACGCCTTCGAAATCGCCGTTGGTGGTTTTGCTTAGCGCCTTTTGAGCCGTATCAAAATCACCTGCAGCCATTGCGTGTAAGCCGTCGTAAAACGCACGCTTACGTTTGCGCTCACCCAAAGTGCCGAACCATTTATGTGAACCTGTGATCAGGCTTAACGCCCACAATACAAGTCGAGATAGTACGTACCAGGCAATGACGGCACCTATCACTAAAATACAAAAGCTAATCACCGTCATTTCAACAGCGGTATTACCCAGTGATATGAGTACGTAGCCCTTATCGCCTAACAACATCGGGCCAACAATTAGTGCAACAACGAATGCGGCTAATACCGCAAGGGCAATAGCTAACCATTTCATAGTGCACTTGCTCCTTGTCCGAACACCTGTTTAACGCGGCTATCCAATAGACGCTCTAGCGGTTTTTGTGACGCTAGCTCTGTAGGTATTGGGCGCGATACATCGGTAGCAATGAGGTTTTGTAGTGCATCTACAAAGCCCGTTACTTGGCTTTTTTCTGTGTCGAACTTTTCAATAATTAACGTTTGAGCGTATTGAAGCGACTGGCTGTAAAGTCCTGCATCGCCCTGAAGCGCGGCAGTTTGCGCGTGCATAAGCTGCAGACGAAGTTGTTCTTTTGCTAAAAACTGCGCTTCCAGTGAAAGCACTGGTTCAACCGGGCCTTCAATGGTTTTTATGGTAAGAAAATCGTTCACCAGTGAACGCCACACTTTTGCAAGGTTCTCCTGCCAGTCGTCAGCTGACTCCGATAAGATCGTGTCTTCTGCATTGGCGTCTTGTGGTTTTTCAAAGGTATCAAGTGGTAGCTTATCTATTTGCGCTATCATGCCTGTAAGCGCAAGGGCTACGGAACTTTGTGATACAGGGTTAAGCTGTTGAAGTGTTTGAATATCTTCTGCAAGGTTTGCGCGAACCGGAAGTACCGATGGGTCGGCCAACGACTTTAAGCGTTTATCTGCGTTAACTAGCAGCAAAATTGCTGTGCGTACGTCGTTTTCTAACCAAAGCTTTCTGCCTGCCATGCGAACTAAGTAATCAGCTTCAGCAATGAGCCAGTCTGCCGGGCGGCGACCTTCCATATTGTTTAGTTGTTCAAGCGTCGATTCAGCTTGCAGCGTCAGCTTTTCGTTTTGCGCTTTTAACTCGGCTACCGTGCTTTCTAACGTCTGGTTGGTGCGAGCTACTTTGTCGATAGAGGCAACAAGACCAGCGCGCTCACGCTCAATAGTGTTTAGCTGAGAGGTCGTCGTTTGAAGTGCAGATTCAGAGTCCTTGCTTGCCGACTGTTGCTGCATGTAATACCAGTAACCTGCGCCAGCCATACCAAGCACAATAAGGAAAAGGATGATTACAACAAACCACAGTAGACCATTTCCCGACGATTTCTTTTTAGCAGCACCCGACGATGTTGATTCACTGTGCGTGGCAGAAGATTCGATAACGTCTTTTTCAGCTTCCACTTTCACGAGTTCCTCTTTTTGTGGGCTACTTTCATTGTTGTTGGCCATTCAATACTCCCAGTTATCCTTTACCCAGGCGATGAGTGCCTGATCGGTGGCTCGCTGACAAACCGCTACCTCTTTAATGCCTTGGCTAGTGAGGGTTTTGGCAATTCGATCGCTCACTGTTAACCATTTAATAGATTTAAGTGCTTGGCCAAATTGCGCAATTAGTTGCAGTGCCATTGCTTCGCTTGTAGCGATAATGCCGCTAACTTCGCCCATTTTCCACCGTTTTGTGTAAATTGGGCTTGTAAGTTGCTCTCTTTTATAAACGCAAAAGCTATTAACTAAAATACCTTTTTCGTCTAATCCTGTGGCTATGGCGTCGCGCCCACCTTCACCCTTAATGATAACGACATGCTGACAGTTTGCCTCATTAAGTTGGTGCATTGCCAGTATACCTTCGGATGTATGGGCTTCGGGAATAGCAACCTGCGCCGATGAAAACGCCTGAAGTCCCGCTTGTAATTTTCGTGCAGTGGCATCGCCCACAGCTATGATCAATGGTGATTCGTTAGCCGTTTCGCGTAAGCCTTCAATAACGGTGTCTACAGCATATACGCTGGTAACAACAATTGCGTTTACTGCATTTGACGCTAAAAATTCTGCAGCAGCTTTTCTTTCAGACGAAATATCAATGATGTTAGACGTGGCAACGCCTACCGCGTCAATTCCGGCTTTTTCAAAGGCAGAAGCGCTTGCTTTTAACTTTGGCAGTGGGCGTGTAAACAGCAACATACTATCGAATTTTCATCCTTTTATTTTACTGCGTAAACCTGCACGCATTCGACAAACTATAACTTAGTTATAAAGCGCCTTTAAGATTTCACCGGCACCTTGCTCAAGAAGGGATTCCGCTACTTCAACACCAATATCTGCGGCTTTTTCTCGCGACGCTGTAGCAGAAGCAAAGAGCAGTTCTGAACCATCTGGCTTACCAACCATACCGGTTAGTGTCAGCACATCGCCATCAAGCGTGGCAAAGCTACCAATAGGTACTTGGCAGCCGCCTTCCAATCTCTCGTTCATGGCGCGTTCCGCAGTAACGCGTGTATTAGTGTCTGTATGGTTCAGCGCCTGTAGCAACTTAATTAGCTCTTCATCGTCGTTACGGCACTCAATACCTACGGCACCTTGTCCAACGGCGGGTAGTGAAATATCAGCGGGTAACGGCATGCGAATACGAGATTCCATTTCAAGGCGAATAAGGCCAGCAGAAGCTAAGATAATGGCGTCGTACTCACCTGCGTCTAGCTTGGCTAGACGAGTATTCACGTTTCCGCGCAGGTCCTTGATTATAAGGTCAGGGCGATACTTGCGAATTTGGCACTGTCTGCGAAGGCTAGACGTACCTACTACTGCGCCCTGGGGCAGGGCATCTAAACTGTCGTGATTATTTGAAACAAAGGCGTCGAACGGGTTTTCTCGCTCACAAATAGCGTGAAGGCCAAAACCTTCAGGAAATTCGACCGGTACGTCTTTCATAGAGTGCACGGCTATATCGGCACGGCCTTCAAGCATGGCAATTTCAAGCTCTTTTATGAAAAGTCCTTTACCACCAATTTTCGCCAGAGGTGTATCTAAAATTTTGTCGCCCTGCGTGCTCATAGGCACAAGCTCAACGGTCATTGACGGATAATGCTCCAACAATTTTGCCTTCACATACTCTGCTTGCCAAAGCGCTAAAGCACTTTTTCTAGTAGCAATTCGAACGGTGCGGGTAGTGTTGAGGTGACTCATGGCTATTCCAAACTATATAAAAAGAAACTAAAACGATGTATCACATAACGTCATACGATATACCCCGTAGTATACGCATTTTCTGTATTAATGTTTGAAATTAGGCGCAGTTTTCTCCTTGGTTATTATTGAACATTCAGTCTATGCTGAAAGGAATAATGGTTAATTAGTTTTAAATGCGGAGATAAGTCTTTTTATGGACAGTTCGTCGTTGCGTCAATTACTTAGAAGTGCTCAGCAAGATGAAGCGGAAGCAAAACGAAGGCGCTTAACGCTATATTTCATATCTTATGTTGGTGGCACCATTATGGCGTTTATGGCGTGGATCAACATGGGTACAAACAATCCATTGCTCGTTGGAACGCTGGCGGGGTCAGCTGCTTTTGTGTACGCCAATGTGGCGTTATCCCATATGTTCCCTCGCGTCGATGTCTTCTATTATTTAGCAGGCTTAGTGGTAGCATTCACCATAAACGGCTTGGTTTATACCGGCGGGCTCAATAACACTGGGCTTTATTTTATTTTTCCCCTGCTTTTTATTCAGATAGTTGTTGTGCGTTTCAAGCCCGCCATGGTTTACGTAGCAGTAACCATGGGTATCGCTATTTTTATGCTCTACAATCAAGAAAAAATAGTGGCTGAGTACCCAGCAGAACATGTTTCCCGTTTCCTAATCGCCACGTTCTGTTTCATTTGCGTCGCCTTTATAGGTGAAAATTTCTGGCATCAAAGTAGAAAAGAAATGCTGCGTGAAAATCTAGAGCGCATGCGGCAGGCTAATACCGATCCGCTTACAAAACTTCCTAACCGGCGATTCCTTGAAGCTGTTTTTTTTGAACGCGCAATGCAAGATCCCGGTGCTCATTTCCCTTTAAGTGCGGTGGTGGTAGATATTGACCATTTCAAAACAATCAACGATACCTATGGCCACGATATTGGTGACGAAGTGCTTATACACATCACTCGCCTAATGAAAGAAGCAGTAAGAACTACTGACGTGGTGGCAAGAACCGGTGGTGAAGAGTTTTTGGTTCTATTCCCTCATGCAACGTTGAGCCAAGCGGTAAAATTAGCGGAAAAAATGAGAAAGGTGATTGAAGCTAATCCGTTTGTAGAGGGTGATGTTAATCACTCCATAACCGCAAGCTTTGGTGTAGCCACAGCGCTTACTGATACAAACTTGCACGCTTGTTTGAAGCAGGCCGATGACAATCTTTACAAAGCTAAAAATGCGGGGCGCAACAGAGTCGTCGAATAGTTATTGGAATAAACGCGAAATAAAGAAGAGACGGAAGGCGCAACTTTGCAATCGATAGACGTGTACCCACTTACGCTAAGAATAAAGCTGGCTTTTGTTGCGTCACCAGCTTTCTCTTTTGTTCAAATACTAGGGCCTGTTGGGTTTTATTATATGAACGTAATTTGCAGCAAGGGCCAACAGGCTCTTAAGGCATTACCCTAGAACTTTTTGAAGCCACGCACTTATGTCGTTAAGCTCTTGCATACAAACATTGTGCTGCATAGTGTAAGTCTGCCACGTGGCATTAAAGCCACTTTCGCTCAGCGTTTTGAACGCAGCATTGCCCATAAATACCGGCACCACTTCGTCTTGCTCACCATGTGCCATCATAATTGGCGTTTCGCGGTTTGTGTCTTTTGCTTCGCTTCCAAGAAGTGATGGCTCGCATATATAAGTAGATAGAGCGATAACACCTGCAAATTTATTGGCATATCTAGGTGCTAAGTGCAGAGCAATAACACCGCCTTGAGAAAATCCTGCAAGTACAATACGTTCGCTAGGAATGCCACTTTCAATTTGTGCTTCGATAAGCGCTTCTACCTGAGCAGCCGACTCTTTTACACCCTCTAAGTCCGCACGGCTTTCAAAATCTAACGATTTGATATCGTACCAAGCGCGCATTCTCATGCCGCCATTGATAGTCACAGGGCGTTCTGGAGCGTGAGGAAAGAGAAATTTAACCGCCATTGATTCGGGCAGTTTTAGCTCGGGCACAATAGGCGCAAAACCATGGCCTGAATCGCCAAGACCGTGAAGCCAGATAACGCAGGCATCAGGCGTAGTGGATGGGTTTATCTCTACGCACGGCAGAAGTTGCTGAGTCATGCTTTATTTCCTAGTTTTGGGGTCAGAGTACATTTAGGGCCAGAAAAAGTACTCTGACCCCATTAATTTTTGCTGTGGTAACCCATCGGCATAAGCTTGATAGAATGAACCAAGTTTTCACTATGCAATGAAAGGTACGGCACAACCGCTTAATATGCTATCATTGCCACTTGAAATCACCACATTTTGAAAGAATTTTAATACCCTATGGCTTCACTACTCGGCAACTTATTCATTCTTGCAGCTCCTTCTGGAGCAGGAAAATCAAGCCTTATAAAGGCGCTAATGGAAAAGTATGAAAGCAATACAGCTACGCCAATGCAGGTGTCTGTATCTCATACAACACGTCAACCTCGTCCGGGTGAAGTCGACGGCGTGCACTACCATTTTGTGAGCCGAGAGCAGTTTGAAGCGCTGATTGAACAGGGTGTGTTTTTTGAATACGCAGAAGTATTTGGCAATTATTACGGCACATCCCGCGTGACGATTGAACAAACTTTGCACCGTGGTATTGACGTATTTTTAGATATCGATTGGCAGGGCGCGCGCCAAGTCAAAAAGCTTATGCCAGACACATGCGGTATTTTCATTCTTCCGCCTTCACTCGACGTGCTAGAGCAGCGTTTAAATAATCGCGGTCAAGACAGTGAAGAAGTCATTGCAGGGCGTATGGCACAAGCTGTAGCTGAAATGTCTCATTTCAATGAGTTCGATAGCGTAATTATTAACGACGACTTTGCGACTGCATTAAACGATTTGGAAGCCATCGTTACAGCACAGCGACTTCGCACGGGAAAACAACAAATGCGCCATCAAGTGCTATTGGACGAACTGCTCGGTAGCGCGTAAGCTTAACTTAACAATACGTGTTTTGTTTTAGCATCGAACGATCGCTGCATAAATTGCATGATCTGACTGCTTCAAATTCAAACAAAACGCTAGGATCGCGCTACGTATCTGTGTATACTACGCGGCCGTTTTTTGAATAACTTGCTCAACCTAATTTTCGGAGAAATACATGGCTCGCGTAACTGTAGAAGATGCCGTAGATAAAATTGGTAACCGCTTTGACCTAGTGCTTGTTGCTGCACGCCGTGCACGTCAAATTGCCACTGAAGGCAAAGATCCTATGGTTGACGTTCAAAACGATAAGCCAACTGTTACAGCACTTCGTGAAATTGAAGAAGGTTTGGTAACGGCTGCTACGCTTGAACAAGCAGAACTTCAAGCTCAAGAGCAGCAAGAACATGCTGAATTTGCATCAGTAGCAAACATCCTATCTGATCAATAAAACCTCTTTTTAACGGTTTTATCGGTATTTTAGCGCCAGTGCTTTGAAAAAAGCACTGGCGCTTTGCTTTTGGCGTATTGGCTTCTCGCACAATTAAACGTATTCTTAGGGTTGTAACGTTAGATAAGGGTCACGCTTCACCGTGTATTTGTTTGAAGGTTTAAAGCAGAAAGTTTTAGAGTACTTACCAGCCGACCGCGTTCAGTTGGTACAAGAATCTTTTGTGCTTGCGCAAGAAGCGCATGACGGACAAATGCGTTCAAGCGGCGATCCGTACATTACTCACCCAGTTGCCGTCGCCGGTATTTTGGCTGACATGCACCTTGATCACGAAACGATCATGGCGGCACTCCTTCACGACGTTATTGAAGATACCCATTACAGCAAAGAAGACTTAGCCGAAGCTTTTGGCGATACCGTTGCTGAACTGGTAGAAGGTGTTAGTAAGCTAGATAAACTCGCGTTTAGCACTAAACAGGAAGCGCAGGCGGAGAACTTCCGTAAAATGATGATGGCCATGGTGCAAGACATCAGGGTTATTCTTATCAAGCTTGCTGATCGCACGCACAACATGCGCACGCTCGGGTCATTACGACCAGACAAGCGCCGCCGCATTGCGCTAGAAACGCTAGAAATCTACGCGCCAATCGCCCACCGCTTGGGTATTCACGACATTAAAAATGAGCTTGAAGATTTAGGTTTTCAGGCCATGTATCCTATGCGTCATCGCGCACTAAAGTCTGCTGTGCGCCAGGCCCGCGGTAATCGTAAAGAGATTATCGAAAACATTCGCGAAGAGCTGAACACTCGTTTAGACGCCTACCAAATTGAGTCGAATGTATTGGGTCGCGAAAAACACTTGTATTCCATTTACCGCAAAATGAAAAACAAAGAACTTATGTTCAATGAGGTAATGGATATTTATGCGTTTCGCATCGTTGTTCAATCGGTAGATAACTGTTATCGCGCCCTTGGTGCTATGCATGGGCTGTACAAGCCTATTGAAAACCGTTTTAAAGATTATATCGCTATCCCTCGAACCAACGGCTATCAGTCGTTGCATACGTCATTAATTGGCCCGCACGGCATTCCTGTGGAAATTCAAATTCGAACCCAGGAAATGGACCAAATGGCAGACAAAGGGGTGGCGGCGCACTGGCTTTACAAAGAGCCTGGCGATAATGGCACCACCGCACAGCTTCGAGCGCGCAAGTGGATGCAAAGCCTGCTTGAGCTTCAGCAGTCGGCCAGCTCATCCTTTGAATTCATCGAATCGGTAAAAACCGATCTGTTCCCTGATGAAATTTACGTATTTACACCAGACGGACGTATTATCGAATTGCCGATGGGCGCAACCGCCGTTGACTTCGCTTATGCCGTGCACTCTGATGTGGGTAATACCTGTGTAGGTGTGCGCGTAGAGCGCAGAAACTTTAGCTTAAGTAAGCCGCTTGAAAACGGTCAAACCGTGGAAATTATTACCTCGCCGAAAGCGAAACCGAATGCAAATTGGCTAAACTTTGTGGTGAGTGCTCGTGCGCGAACGCGTATTCGTCAGTATCTGCGTAAACAGCATTCTCAAGAAGCGGTGAACATGGGTAACCGTATACTTCGTCATGCGTTAGGCAGCGTTAAACTAGACGATATTCCAAACGAAGATATCGAACGTGTGGTGGCCGAAACTAAGCATGCTAATTTCGACGATTTGCTAGTAGATATTGGCCTTGGTAACGAGCTAAGCGCAATTGTAGCGCGTCGTTTATTGGGTGAGAGCACAACTGACTTATCAGACAAGAAAGGTAATGTGGCTATTCGCGGCACAGAAGGCCTGCTTGTTCACTATTCTCGATGTTGCCATCCGATTCCAGACGATGAAATTGTAGCGGTATTGAGCCCCGGCCGCGGCATGACTATTCACCAAATTGGGTGTAATAATATTCGCAAGCTAACACGCGAAGAACCTCAACGCGTGCTGCCCATGCAGTGGGACGACAACCCGCAAGGCGAATTTAAAGCGTCATTGCGTATAGAGTTGTTTAACCATCAGGGCACACTGGCAACTTTAACGAACACCATTTCAGGGTGCGATTCCAATATCATTGGTCTGCAAACTGAAGAGAAAGAGAGTAATATCTACTTTATTGACCTTGAACTTACCACGCACAACCGTGTGCACCTGGCTCGCGTAATGAAGAAAATACGTACTATGCCGGAAGTTCAAAGAGTGTCTCGTCATAGTCAATCACGACACTAATTACTACATTATTTAGGAACTACTATGTCTAAGTCTATTATTCAGACCGATAAGGCACCTGCTGCTATTGGTACTTACAGCCAAGCGGTTAAAGCAGGTACTACCGTTTATCTTTCAGGTCAAATTCCTCTTGTTGCTGAAACTATGGAAATGGTTTCTGACGACTTTGAAGCGCAAGCTGTACAAGTTTTTGAGAACATTAAAGCGGTGTGTGACGCTGCGGGCGGCACTACAAACGACTTAGTGAAGGTGAACATCTTCCTTATCGACCTAGGTCACTTTGCAACGGTTAATGAAATTATGAGCCGTTACTTCACTAAGCCTTACCCAGCACGCGCAGCCGTTCAGGTGTCTGCATTGCCTAAAGGTGCACAAATTGAAATTGATGGTGTAATGGAACTGCCGGAGTAAGCCATGTCACCTGAGCGTTACCAGCGCATAAGACAAGTGCTGGAAAGAAGGCAAACTGATCTTACGGTTTGCCTTGAAAATGTACACAAGCCGCATAATGTATCTGCAGTAGTGAGAACCTGTGATGCAGTGGGTATTCATCGCGTTCACACCGTGTGGGAAAAGAAATACCAGTTTCGTCGCGGCACCGCTATGGGCAGCCAACAATGGGTGCGTCAAACCAATCACGATAATATCAACGACGCGATGGCTGAACTAAAAGGCCAAGGCATGCAGGTGTTGGTAACCCACTTATCTGATACCGCTGTCGATTTTCGTGACATTGATTACACCAAGCCAACGGCTATTTTGTTTGGTCAAGAGAAATACGGTGCCTCTGATGAGGCGAAAGCCGTTGCCGATCACGACATTGTTATTCCTATGATGGGCATGGTGCAGTCGTTGAACGTATCGGTAGCCGCAGCGCTAGTACTTTACGAAGCCCAGCGCCAGCGTACTATTGCAGGTATGTATAACACCCAGCAGTTACCAGAAGAAGAGTGCCAAGCATTGGCCTTTCAAAATGGTTACCCGCGTTTGTATAAACTTTGCCAACGCAAAGGTTTGCCTTTGCCTGCTATTAACGCCATTGGTGAAGTGGATGCCGACGATAGCTGGTGGAAAGAAATGCAGATCACAAAAGCAGAAGCAAACGCGCTCGAAGCCGACTAAGGCTTAACGTATTGGTTTCGCTTTTACTTTTGCCCTCACTTGCATAGGGGCCAGCGTGAAAAACTGGCCTAAAGCGTACTCGCCAACCCCTCAACAATCCTTTACACTTCTTTTCTTATAACACATTGAATAACACCAGTTTGTGTCTATTCAAAGGTTAAATAATTAATGTTTCAAAAGAAGGATGTCGCTTGATGCAAGCACTGGCCACTACACCCATTACTGCGCTTAAAGGCGTAGGCGCAAAGGTGGCAGAAAAGCTCAATAAAATAGGCTTGTTTACCCTTCAAGATATTCTGTTTCATCTCCCTCATCGCTACGAAGACAGAACCCGGATTTATAGCGTGGCAGAGTGCCGCCCGTTTACCCATGTAAGCGTGCAGGGCGAGGTAATGAGCGCCGACATTCAGTATGGAAAGAAGCGCATGCTAGTGGTTAAGCTTAGCGACGGTACGGGTACCATAACCTTACGCTTTTTCCACTTTGGTGCAGTGCAGCGGTCTATTATGACGCCGGGAAACACGGTGCGGTGTTTCGGAGAAGTGCGTACTGGAAAGTGGGGCATTGAAATGATGCATCCCGAATTTAAATTAGTGGATGAAGACGCGCCACCATCAGAAGAATCACTAACGCCAGTTTACCCCACCACAGACGGTGTTAAGCAGTTAACCCTTCGCAATTTAACTGATCAGGCCTTAAAACTACTAGATAAAGGCGCGCTGGCCGACCTACTGCCCGACGGCATTTACGATGACCAAATTAGCCTTAATGAGGCGCTTCATTTGGTGCATCGCCCGCCACCCGATGTAGACGTACACGAAATGGAAGAGGGGCTGCACCCTGCTCAGTATCGGTTAATTCTGGAAGAGTTATTGTCACACCACCTAAGTGTGTTGAAAGTACGCAAGCTATCTGACGCGCAGCCCGGTATTCCTATTAAGGTGAATCAGCCGCTTATCGATAAAATGCTCGCTCAACTGCCATTCTCACCAACGGGGGCGCAGGCTCGGGTAGTGGAAGATATTCAAAAAGATATGCAGCACGCGCGGCCTATGATGCGCCTTGTACAAGGCGATGTAGGGTCGGGCAAAACCTTAGTTGCGGCACTGGCCGCGCTATCAGCCATTGGTGCAGGGTACCAGGTAGCGTTAATGGCACCTACTGAGCTGTTGGCAGAACAGCATGCCAATAACTTTCGTGGCTGGTTAGAACCACTAGGTATTGAGGTAGGCTGGCTTGCAGGAAAACTTAAAGGTAAAGCCCGTAACGAAGTATTAGCCCGCTTAGAAGCAGGTGACATTCAAATGCTGGTGGGTACTCACGCCATCTTTCAAGAGAGCGTGAACTACCAGCAGCTAGCGCTGGTTATTGTAGATGAACAACACCGCTTTGGTGTACATCAACGTTTGGCTCTGCGCGATAAAGGCGAGCAGCAAGGTCGCTACCCTCATCAGCTAATTATGACGGCGACGCCTATTCCAAGAACGTTGGCCATGACAGCTTATGCCGATTTAGACACCTCGGTTATTGATGAGTTGCCACCAGGCAGAACACCGGTGCAAACCGTGGTATTACCCGATACACGCCGCGCCGATGTAATTGAGCGCGTACGTCAGGCCTGTAAAGAAAACGGCCGCCAAGCCTATTGGGTGTGTACGCTTATTGATGAATCGGAAGTGTTGGAGTGTCAGGCAGCAGAAGACGCTGCGGTTACCCTTCGTACCGCGCTGCCAGACTTACACGTTGGTTTGGTACACGGGCGTTTAAAGCCTGCAGAAAAAGCGCAGGTTATGGCCGACTTTAAAGACGGAAAGCTGGATTTATTGGTAGCGACTACCGTTATTGAAGTAGGCGTAGATGTGCCTAATGCCAGCATCATGATCATTGAAAACCCTGAACGATTGGGTTTAGCGCAGCTTCACCAGCTTAGAGGCCGAGTAGGGCGTGGTGCGGTAGAAAGTCAGTGTGTACTTATGTACCAGAGCCCACTATCGAAAACCGCTACTCAGCGCCTTGGCGTATTGCGCGAATCTAACGACGGGTTTTATATTGCCCAGCGCGATTTGGAAATTCGTGGCCCGGGTGAATTTATGGGTACTAAGCAAACGGGAATGGCCGAGCTTAAAATAGCAGACCTAGTACGCGACGCCGCTCTTATCCCTAAGGTTCAGGAAATTGCCTATACCCTTTGGGACAAATACCCCTCTCACGCTCAAGCCATCATTAATAGATGGATAGGGCATAAGGAACAGTACGGTCATGCTTAATCATGTGCCTTTAATTATTTGTGATGACGCCAATAGGGATGACGCTGCATTAATTAGTGCAATCAGCGAAAAGTGGGGTTTTCCTGTTGTTAGCAGCAGTGAAAAGCCTAGCGAAGGCCTGTATTTGCAGGTACAAAACGGCGTGCTTGGACTTGCCGACGCAGGTGAGAAAAAAGTGAATCCGGTAGAAGTTGATTTTGCTTCGCCGGCAAGTTTGTATCGCAAGCAGCACGGCGGTGGGCGCAAAGAGCCCATTGTTAAGGCCATTGGTCTTAAAGGCAATGAAGCATGGCACGTAGTGGATGCAACGCCTGGGCTAGGTCGTGATGCCTTTGTATTGGTAAGCGTTGGCTGCAAGGTCACTATGATAGAGCGATCGCCCGTGGTTGCCGCCTTGCTTGAAGATGGTATTCGCAGATTAGCGCTTAGTTTTCCGGAACTTGCAGCTAAAATGTCGCTTCAACATGGAAATAGTGCTGAGGTAATGCAATACTTCACTGGTGAGAATGTGAACGCTATTTACTTAGACCCCATGTTCCCACACAAAAAGAAGTCAGCCTTGGTGAAAAAGGAAATGCGGCTGTTTCAGCAACTGCTTGGTCATGACCCAGACGCAGATGCGCTGTTACCGCCAGCACTAGAGCTAGCCACGCACCGGGTAGTGGTGAAACGCCCAAACAGTGCAGACGTGCTGGCAGGAATAAAAGCATCAATGGCTATTGAAAGCAAAAAACACAGATTTGATGTGTATTTGTGTCAAAAAAATCTAGGAGAGTAGCATGATACAAGTTGGGGGCACTTTGCCTGAAGTAGATTTTAGCCTTTTAGAAAACGGCGAAATAACCAACCCAGGAACGAACGAACTGTTTTCGGATAAACGCGTTGTATTGTTTGCGGTACCCGGTGCATTTACACCGACCTGTTCTCAAGCCCACTTACCGGGCTATGTAGCGCTTGCTGATAAGCTTAAAGCCAAAGGTATTGATAGTATTATTTGCTTAAGCGTGAACGATGCATTTGTTATGGATGCATGGGGCAAAGCGAGCAACGCTGAAGAGATCATAATGCTGGCAGACGGCAATGGTTTCTTTACCAAGCAAATTGGCTTAGACATGAGCACGGGCAATTTCGGCGGCTTGCGTTCGTTACGTTATTCCATGCTTGTGGAAGATGGCGAAGTGAAAAAGCTAAACGTTGAAGACCCAGGTCGTTTCGACGTTAGCGATGCGCAAACCATGCTAGATAGCCTGTAAGACCGAAACTACGGCGTTAATAATATCAAGAGCCCGCAACTAAGGTTGCGGGCTCTTTTCGTTTAGATGTTTGTGAAGGTTCGTTAATACCAGTCCGCATAGTTAATTACTCGCCCTTCGAGAAGGTCTGGCAAGCTTCTGAGTGGGCAACTATCTATGCGGCTTTGTATTCTTTAGTTAAGCGTATACTTGGTTGCCATTTTCATTAAAATGTAACCTATGTATGATCTGGCGCTCTGTAAATAGCGTTGAATATCAGTACGTTCAGTGAAGGTTAATGAACTTACATGCAGTATTCTGTGTCGAAAGTGCAGAAAAAATAAGGGCTAACACACTACGTTACTTAGCATGTGGGCTCGTTCAGTTACCTTTACTTGCTTAATGATAATAAGTATCATTTGCGCGAAAAGACAAATGTTTTAGGAATA
Source organism: Alteromonas sp. G4i35 (assembly GCF_054960375.1). NCBI lineage: Bacteria > Pseudomonadati > Pseudomonadota > Gammaproteobacteria > Alteromonadales > Alteromonadaceae > Alteromonas > Alteromonas sp. G4i35. The sequence goes on from NZ_JBHNZD010000010.1 coordinate 84,463, forward strand.
ATTATGACAACAACACTGAAAAAAATGAGTGCTTTGGTACTGGCTTCTGCGGTCACTTTCTCGATGCTATCTTCTCAGGCGCTTGCTAACGGTGCCATTGGCGATCACGTGAACAATCTTCACGCGCACATCGGCGAATATACGGAAGAGGTACATTGGTTAGAAAGCAAGTTTGGCAGTGTTGTTGATGCGTATGAAGCAAAAGATAAATCGCTTAAGACCGATGCACTGATTGAGTATTGGGAAGAGGTGGATTTTCACTCTGCTATTGAAACCCAGTATGTGCCTATTTACGCCTCTATTTGGCAAGGTATTTATGGTGTGAAAGTCGCCATTGATGAAGGCAAGCCTGTTGCAGACGTGCGCGAAGAGCAAGAGAAGCTAAATCATGCCTTGTGGCAGGCGTTAGGCGCAGTTAAACTTGCGTCCCAGTATCAAAAGAAAGGCTTAGTGAACAAGGTTCAAACCACCGAAAAAGAACCTACCACAGGCCCTGAAGTTATCGACGATATTAAAACACGTCTTGATCGTGTTGTTGCTAAATACGCGGAACAGCTTCACGAAGTAGCAACTACACTCGTTCACGATACTTACCTTCAACGATTTGAAGGTGTGGAAGGTGATTTGATTGCGAAAAACGCAGCTTTGGTTGAAGACTTGGAGAAAGACTTTAACGTAACGCTTCCACAAGCTATCTCAAAAGACACTGGCGTTGATTCAGTTCGTAAGGTCGTAGAGTCTATGCAGGCCAAACTTGACCGCGCTCGCGCACTTTTGGTTGAAGTAGAACAAAGTCGTAAAGACGTATTTTAAGGAAGGTGTATGCAACGTAGAACATTCTTACAAGGCTTAGCAGCGGCCGGTGCATTATCTGGTTTGCCATTTAGTTTTGCTCACGCTATGACACAAACAGGCAGTGTGTCAGTTGAGTCACTGCCTAAATTAGAAGGTGATCTCACACTTTACTTAGGTCGTGGTGAAGGTGGCTTGTACGAGAATGTTCTAAAGGCCATGGAAAAGCGCAATCCAAAGCTTAATCTTAAAATAAGACGCGGCGGCTCTGCGGCATTAGCCAACACCATCGTCGCTGAGACTAAGGCAGGCGTTAAACGCGCCGACCTTTTCTGGGCCGTAGACACGGGCTCTATTGGCATGGTTACTGATGCTGGCGCGGCTAAGCCGTTGCCAGACGACCTTACTGCGCAGCTGCGTGAAGATTTTCAGTACCCGAGCTGGTCACCGGTAACAGGTCGTGTGCGTACACTGCCTTATAACACTGAGCGTGTTAAACCGGAGCAAATCCCTGAAAGCGTGATGGCATTAGCCGACAGCGATTTAAAAATTGGCTGGGCACCCGCCTACTCATCGTTTCAGTCTTTTGTCACTGCAATGCGCATTTTAGAGGGCGATAAAGCCACTAAATCATGGCTTAAAGGCATTAATAAGCACTCGAAAAAGTACGCAGGTGAACTTGGTGTAGTGATGGGCGTTGAACGTGGTGAAGTCGATATCGGCTTTGCGAATCACTACTACACCCTTCGCCTTAAATCAGGTAAGCCGAACGCAAACGTAGCGCTTGCGTACAGTAAAAGCGACGCAGGTTGCCTAGTAAATGCGTCTGGTATTGTGGCATTGAGCGACGGTGACTTGCCGGTTAACTTTATTCGTTACCTGCTTTCGCACGAAGTTCAGTCTTATCTTGCTCGCGAAGCCTACGAAATACCTCTGGTTCAAGGGGTTGAACAGCCGCAAGGCTTAGCTGACCTAAGCACGCTGTCACCGCCTGAAATGGACCTTCGTAAACTGGCTGACTTACGCCCTACACTTAATCTTATGAGGGAAGTTGGCGTACTGTGACAAATTGGCCAAAGTCGTATCCACTGGCACTTCTTATCGCGCTGATGGCTTTATTGCCCGTCGGCGTTTTGTTTTCTCTAGCTCAAGATAGTGCGCAACTTTTTGATACCCATAACTTAAGGGTACTAGCGAACACGGTGTCATTGGTGGTGCTTACCATTATTGGCTCTGTACTTATCGGAGTACCGCTTGCCTTTTTAACCGCTTATGTGCAGATGCCATTTAAGCGGTTTTGGCTCATTTTACTTGCCGCGCCATTAGCACTACCAAGCTACATTGGCGCATTTGCGATGTACTTTTCATTTGGCACAGGTGGCGAAATTGAAAACGTACTGGGAATTAGCACGCCACCTATCAGCGGCCTTTGGGGCTCTGCGCTGGTCATGAGCCTTTATACTTATCCATTTGTCATGATGACAACCCGTTCAAGCTTACTGAGTTTAGATGCAAGCTTAGTTAACGCGGCGCGTACGTTAGGGTTAACCTTAGGCGCAAGCTTATGGCGAGTGGTTTTACCGCGTGTTGTGAATAGCGTTGCCGCAGGGGCACTCCTTGCTGCACTTTATGCGTTATCCGATTTTGGTACGCCTGCAATAATGGGCTTTGACACTTTCACCCGTGTTATTTTTGTTGAGTATAACGCCTTCGGTCTTAGTCAAGCCGCCATGCTGAGCCTTCAGCTAATGGTTATTGTTGGGCTTATTCTATTTATAGAAAGTCGTATTAGTGGCGCTCAAGAGCGCCCAGGTAAGCATTTATCGTTGTTTCCTGCTCGCTGGCAGCGAAACCTAATGTTGCTGGCTACTATGCCGGTGGTATTTATGGCTATTGTGCTTCCCCTTGCTATTTTTACGCTGTGGTTAGTGCGAGAAGGCGCCGGCGGTTTTGAATTTAGCTATGCGTGGAACTCAGCTCATGCGTCATTTATTGCAGCGATTGTTGCTGTATTACTAGCCATTCCGGTGGCTCACGCCGCTATTGCCGGAAAAGCTGGACGTTTTATGGAGCGCATTACTTATTTTGGCTTTGGGGTTCCGGGTATCGTAATGGGGACGGCCCTGGTTTATGTTGGCCTTCAGTTGCCAGCGCTCTATCAAACGTTAAGTCTGCTTGTGATGGCTTATGTACTGCGCTTTATCCCACTTGCTGTGGGAAGTGTAAGAAGTACGGCTGAGAATATTGATTCAGGTCTGGTAAAAGCCGCTCGTGTGCTAGGCGCTAGCCCGCGTGAGGCATTTATGCGAATTACGCTGCCATTAACCCTTCGTGGTATGATAGCGGGTGCAGCGCTTGTGTTCTTAGAAGCCATGCGCGAACTACCTGCAACGCTTATGTTAGGACCTACAGGGTTTGAAACCTTAGCTACCTATATGTGGCGTGTTTACGAAGCGGGTTACTTTGGCCGCGCAGCCGTGCCGGGGCTTTTACTTGTTTTATTATCAGGTGTGGGATTAATTCTCATGCTGTCGGGCGAAAGAAAAGCCCAGTTTACCGTTACCGAGGATGATCGTTCGTAATGCTTAGTGTAAATAATTTGTCTGTGAATTATGGGTCTACCCGCGTTGTCGACAAGTTAAATCTTGAGCTTGGACAAGACGAAATCCTGATGCTGGTGGGGCCAACCGGCTGCGGTAAAACCACCATTTTGCAAGCGTTGGCTGGGCTTATTCCTATTTCAGAAGGTGCTATGAGCCTAGGTAAATGGGAGAGTACAGCAAACAAACATGTTCCGCCTGAAAAGCGTAACGTGGGTATGGTGTTTCAAGACTTTGCGTTGTTTCCTCATCTTACCGTTCAGCAGAACGTTTGCTTTCGTTTAAAAGACACTAAGCTGGCCGATCATTGGCTTCAATTATTAGGCCTAGATAACTTCCGCGATGCAAAACCTACACGTCTTTCTGGCGGTCAAAAGCAGCGCGTTGCGCTAGCAAGAACGCTAGCTCACGAACCTTCCTTTGTATTGCTAGACGAACCCCTTTCAAACCTTGATGCTGCGCTAAAAGACAGCTTGCGCTGGGAAATTCGCGATGCCTTAAAAAAAGCAGGCGTACCTGCTATTTGGGTAACGCACGATCAAGAAGAGGCGCTAAGCGTTGGCGATAGAGTGGGTATACTTAATAAAGGTGTGCTTGAGCAATTAGACACACCTGAAGCCTGTTACTCTTCTCCTGCCAGCCGTTTTGTGGCGCGTTTTATGGGCGAGGCGAGCTTCTTAAGTGCGACGTTCGATAGCAGCGCAGCAAATACAGACAAAACAGTGGTTACCGATATTGGTAATGTGCCAGGCACACCGCTTCAAGGTGCAAGTGGTAACGTAGACTTATTGGTACGCCCTGACGATTTAAGCTTAGATGCTACACTTAGTGAAACTAACTGTACGGTTGAATGGGTACGCTACGAAGGCGAAAGTCGGCTTTACGCGGTTGTCTTAGATTGCGGCGACGAGCTTAAAGTACGAGTAAGCCACGAAAATGCTATAAAGCCCGGTACTCGCGCCTTCGTACAGCTAATAACCACACATCCATTGGCCGTTTTTCCTAGAGGTTAATTGTGATCAAGCGCGATGTAATTGTTATTGGTGCAGGAGCTGCAGGGCTTTTTTGTGCGGCGCAGGCCGGCGCGCGTGGACGCAGCGTAGAAGTGCTTGATCACGCCAAAAAAGTGGGCCGAAAAATCCTGATGTCCGGCGGTGGCCGCTGTAACTTCACTAATATGTATGCAGGCCCTGAAAACTTTCTTTCGCAAAACCCTCACTTTTGTAAGTCGGCACTAAGTCGCTATACCCAATGGGACTTTATTGGCTTGGTTGCCGAGTATGGCATTGCCTACCATGAAAAAACCTTGGGCCAACTGTTTTGTGATGATAGCGCCAAAGAGATCGTCGATTTACTGCTTAACGAGTGCAACAAAGCGGATGTGACGATTACTACTCGTTGCGAGATTCTAAGTGTTGAAATGAATGAAAGTGGGTACTCACTTACAACCTCGAATGGTGAGTATGAATGTGAATCCCTTGTAATTGCTACCGGCGGTTTAAGCATGCCAAAGCTAGGAGCAACGCCATTTGGCTATAAAATAGCGCAGCAATTTGGTCTTAACGTTTTACCTACTCGCGCAGCACTTGTTCCCTTTACCTTGCACGATAAAGATAAAGACACACTGGCAGAGCTTAGCGGTATCGCAGTTGATGTATATGCCAGCTGCAACAATACTACGTTTAAAGAAGCGATGTTGTTTACCCACCGAGGGTTAAGCGGCCCTGCCATGCTCCAAATTTCCAGCTATTGGGAAGCGGGTGACAGCTTAAGTATCAACATGCTACCTAATGATGATGCTACTGCGGTTCTACAGACTGCACGCACAGAGACGCCAGACGCATTGCTTGCCACCTGTTTAAATAAAGTATTTCCAAAGCGTATGGTACAGAGCCTTATTGAGTATCATAGTTGGCGCAACGTGCCGGTGAAACAGCTGACTCACGGCGAGTGCGACGCCATTGCTGATACCCTAGAGAATTGGCAAATAAAGCCAAACGGCACAGAAGGCTATCGCACTGCCGAGGTTACTATAGGCGGTGTAGATACCAAGGACCTATCATCAAAAACCATGATGGCGAAAAATGTCGAAGGCCTGTACTTCATTGGCGAAGTGGTTGACGTAACTGGTTGGCTCGGTGGCTTTAACTTCCAGTGGGCATGGAGCAGTGGTTGGGCAGCAGGGCAGGTGGTCTAATGTATGGAGCAAATTAAAACGAAGACAATATCAAAGCTAAATTTCATCTTAACAGGCTTAACCAGTTGATAGATAAGCTTTAAATTCTATGTTCGTTTTTTTGCTTAAAGTCCTATCGAGTTTTGCATGCTTTAAGCCCAAGCAGCCTTAAGAGCCGGATCATTAGCAAACAGCTTATACTGCTCTAATTCGCCTTTGCGTCGAGATAAAATTACTTCTTTGAGCATGTTCTAAAACGCAAGTTCACGGTTCTGCGGATCGATACGAAAAGTTGTACTGCTTATCGAAATAACCTACTTTAATCATTTAATTGATGGACTTATTTGAGTTTCATTTTTTATACATGTAAAGGCATGCTATTGAATAAGCCTATGTAATTATCTTTGAGTCGAATACGAAAGAAAAAGAACAAGGAAGTAACCGTGCAGAATTTTTTTACAGCCCTAGAAACCGTGGGCTTCAACGATACAAACAACGTGCAAGCACTCCATACCGGCATCGCGAAAAATACCGTTACATCTAGTTTGACGAGTTTGCTGCCACAGGATTATCTCGATGTAATTGAAAAGTTTGAAGATCCCGAAAAGCGAAAAGCGCTTTTGGCCGTGGCGAACAATATTAGTCTCTTTATCAAAACTAAATTCAATGACTCCAGACTATCTAATTCATGGTATTTAAGAGGAACGTTACCGAATTCATATCATCAAGGGTTGGGAACCAACAAGCTTTCAGTCCTCGCTAGTAAGCTAATCAGGCTTGATGAGAGTATTCGAAAAGACAAGGAAAGAGTCCGAGAATTGGACGCAAAATTAGCCAACAAAGAAAAGGTAAGCTCGAAGACTCTGAATTCACTAGACAACACAGGTCAACGACTAAGAGAAAATTTAGCGCAGAAAGACAGGCTTCAAGAGGAGTTCTACTTCGCATTTGTTGACCTTGAATCCTCCGTTGGAGGGGTCTACTAATGAAGTTATATCGCAGTATAGAATTTAGTCGACTTACTTTTTTGATTGATGAAGAACACCAATATCGGTGGAAAATGCTCGATGACGATGCCCATGCGGAAAACAATTATTCGAACTGGTGGTTGAAACAAAATAATCAACTTCCCCGACATCAGATGATTAAAAATGTTGTGGCAGAAAGTGCTACATTTTTCGAAAAAAGTGCGGATTTTAATTCAAAAATTGGCGGACGTTTTAACCCCGCTAAAAGTTTTGGGGCTATTTACGCGTCTTCCTGCCCCACTTTATCCATGTTGGAAGTGCTTTATCACGTGTTTTCCTCTTCACTGGGACTTTATAACAACCTTAAGAAGTCATCGGATAAACTGACTTCATCTTTTAATGTCCCTGTCCCTGAAAAAATTGTAGTGATGATAACGGCGCTGGAACTTGAGATTAACGAAACTAACATGGCTACCTTGTGTGATAGCGCCGGTGAATTTCGTGAGTTATGCACAAGAATGGGGTTCTCACGGTATATTGATGAGCGTTTCAATGAAGATTTTATGTTTGGTAATAACTATGAAATTACAAATATTCTAGGTTGTTATCTTCATTCCACTAGAATGGACCCAATCAAAGCGCCATCTGCACGTATCGCGCTAAACGAGCAAAACAATGGCAAATTCAACGTCATTATTCCGGAAAAGCTAGCCTTAACGCTTAATCCTGTCCTCACCGGCAAATTTCGAGAATATGTGTGTGTCATGGACATGGAAGAGAGAAGTGGCAAGCACAAAATTTCTATTCGAGCGGAAGGAGCCCTGTCGCACTCTTCAGATATTTATTTACAGAGTAAGCCATCCAAAACCAACGGCCGAATAAGAAGCTTTAGTCAGATTGACGATACCAAAGAAAACAAAAAGCGCTTTTCACGAGATGTGCACCTTCAGCGATATGAAGTTTGAACGCTGCCGTAAGTTAGTCAACATGGATCATTAAAAGAATGGATACGCAACTTAAAGGTTACCTCGAAGATTTCGTATTTCGCGGCAAAATTGTGGATACAAAACGTGGCAGGGGGGGCTTGATATTTATCGTTCAACAAGCAGGGAGCAACAGTAAAGTCGCCTTTAAAACCGTCCAAGAGTTCGAAGAACAAAAGTTGGACAATATTGAACGATTCAACAGAGAAGCTAAAAATTGGTTTTCAATCTCATCACATCCGATGGTTATCACACCTTTTTACATTGAGAAGGTGAATGGTTTTCCACTTATTTGTATGCCTTACTGCGAGGGGGATTTAAGAGAGCTAATAGACTCTCGCCCCTCGCTAGCTGGCACACTCATTCTAAGCATTCAAATCATTAAAGCGTTGCTGGCGGCAAAAGCCCGAGGCATGAAATACCACCAGGACATCAAACCTGAGAATATCCTTTATCAAGATCTCACGAATAAGTTTAAAGGAATAGTCGAGCCGGATGACGACGACGCATGTAAATACATGGTTCGCCTCGCCGATTTTGGTGTTGTGAATGCGTGGGATGATGGACATGCAGGGGGCACCAATTGCTACAAAGCCCCCGAACAATATGACGGCACAACAGCCGAAGGTTTTGAACCAGACATTTTTGCTGTGGGCGTTATCATGGCGGAACTGTATCAAGGCTACCATCCTGCGACGACAGACCCTGAAACAGGTGTACAAAAATGGCGGGGCTCCAAGCTCAAGAAATGGGCGGAAAAGGGGCTTCATCATTTTTCACCGTCACAGTGCGACTCCGCCCTTGAGTTACTACAGCTCATTAAAGAAATGCTGCATAACCAGCCTTCAGAAAGGCCCTGCCTGGAAAACTGTTATTCACGTCTCATGACTATATTAGGCCGTTTATCGCCGCGAGCTATACAAAGGCTAGAGTTAACATTCGAATACTATGACTACATTGATGCTTTTTGTGAAACGCAGAGCCACTTCGATAGATTGTTGAGGTTAGCCACTATTGATGCCGAAAAGCATGGTGTCATACAGATATTGCTTAACAATATTTCCGATGTTGTTGAAAAAGGTATTAATACGAATGAAGAACTCGTGTTTGCACACCATATTTCAAAGGGGGTGGATAAATTCATCAATGACTTGCCGGTAGAAAATTACCTCGTAATCGAAAGGTGTACAAAGCAGATTATTGACTACGTTATTTGCAACGAGTCGTTAATTACATCCGAGTTACTGTATCCACGCTTTGCGTTTAAAACACCAGAAGGGCCAAAGCTTGCTTCCAATCATGAAACGAAAACGGAGTTTCTTTGTAGTGGAATTAATCGGTTAAAAAGCCTGAACCGATTTGATTTGGATACTCAGGAAAAAATAGACTCTGGTGGCAATATTGTTAAGGCTTGCCTGTTAATGAGCGAGGCAAGTAAAGCGTACGTGAACAATCAGCATAAACTCGCTTGTGAACTTTTAGAACAAGTAATTGCATTAGTTCCCCCAGAACCTGAGTTAACGAGCTTACAGAAGCTTTGGTACGAAGCGCGAAATTTATTTCAAAATCACTTTCGCTCAAATAGGTGATTACATGCCTTTCTTTCCGTTAATTATTTCTGTAACTGAGTGAAAAGCGGACTTCGTGGATAGAATCGTCGTTATTCCTCAAAACATCCTATTAATAGGGTGTTTTGGCATGTTCTGCCAATGATGACTCGTTGAACATAATGTCTTCTTATGCGCCATTAGGCCCATAATCGCAATTGACGCTCTAACTTCCCTAAGCGTACCATTTATCGCACTTTTCTAGTCAACTCTGGGATAAACGAACGCCAACCATAATGGATTAATCGGCTCGCCAAATTTGCTAACGCCGCTTGTTGATTGAGATATTGTGATGGCAATGCCACCGAACGGGCAATGTAAACGAAAGGCCTTTGCCTTCAGTCGCGAACACATCATGCTGATAGAGACAGCAGAAAGCAATCCAATGTTGTTCGGGTTTGATAACTGCTCGGACATCATTTAAGTCATGATCAATAGTTTTTATAAACGATGAGTTAGTATCATGTTGATACTAACCCCATTGATGCATTCAACATGTGAAAACCAATGCCACATGCTACCGTTTGCCATCAACAATCAAAGGTGAGTGATGTCTTATGATTACGGTGCTGGTGCGAACAAAAACCAACTTAACCCATTAAAGCCGCCATCATATTCAATCAGCACTGCGTCTGGAATATCGATGATTGCTACCACTTCTGCCGGTGACAGTGATTCAGGGTCCGTAATACCTTGCTGCTTAAGCGCTTCTGCGACTCGCTCTGATACATAGCCAATGCCCTCGCTTTCGAAGCAGGTGTATAACACAGTATCGTCCGCTTCGATATCAGCGACCTCTTCCTCACCATAAATGCAAATACCCGAAAAGGGTGAATACAGATTTACATCTGATGTTTTCAATTTAATGAGAGCCATGTCATTCTCCTATTTGATAGCAAAAGTCGCGTTATACCATAGGTTTAAAAGTCCATTCACACTGAATTTTGCTTTGTAGCAGCAATTGAGTGTTATTTAAACGGGAATGATTAATCAGTAGACGTTTTTGGCTGTAAAGTGTGTGTGAGAGTACCTGTCTAGATACGATTGCAATAGTTAGCAATACGAGATGTTGGAACGAGATTCAATAGGCTAAGTGGTTCTCATGCTGTAACTGTGTCGCAAAAATCGTTGGCAGCGAGAGGAAAACAAGTATCGTCAGTTTCTAGGAGTTCCTCTATAATCTTAAATTCGGTATATATCATTAAAAAGGGAAGTGAATGAATAAAGAAGATATTTACGCTCAGGTATCTGTTGAAATAGAAGAAGGAAATATATACCAAGGCTTGTGGGCAGAAGCATTTAGTAAGGCTGAAGGCGACCTTCAACGTACTAAAGCTAAGTATATTGAACTTAGAGCCAATGCCATCATTAGACAGTTCAATGAACAGAAAAATTACGAACGAGCAAAGAAACTCAGAAATTTATTCACACCAAAGCGCCAGCCACCCCCAGAAGTTAGCAAGTTTGATGGAAAAGAAGGGCTAATGACTGAAAAGGCCAAAGAATCAGTTAGGCGCTTGTTTCGGTGGTGACTCTCCCCGCATGCACAACATATGGCCTTTTAAGATGTTTTCTCTCACACCAGTATTGATATGCACTCGTAGGCAAGTTTGCCTATCGTAATTTGCACTCCCAGCAAAGAGGTTCTAAGTCGAATTCCTCTTCCATTTCACGAGCATTATAAAACGCTAATGCCGGGGTAGTGAGGGCATCTGACACAATTGCTAGACGCCAATTTGGATCTACTGAATGTTTACGCTCGTTTCTGCTAAGGAAAAAGCGTTGTTCATTTAAAGATGTGCCTTTAACTTCTATTTTTAGACACTTCTTACCTTTTTCAACAAACAAATCGTAACCACAATTGTCTTTTTGTCGATCAATGATCTTGTAACCTTGATTAGTAAAATAGGCAACCACGTAGTTTATTGCTGCGCTTTCAACCTTTTTGCGTTGTATTGGGTCTGGAAAGTTCTTGGGCTGAACACTCACAGTGTCCTCAGGTTCGGGTGATAAAAACAACACTCCGTCGAGCCCAGCCAAAGGGCGGCTCTTTCTATGCTTCTCAATTATGTCAAGGTCTTGTGAATAGCGATCGGCTTTATATTTGCCCATATACTTCCAAGCATTTACTGCTTGTTTTACATAAACTGGAACATACTGTTTTTGGGACACAAAGAGCTTGGCGTTAGCAATCTTGCGTGGCCCACTGCCAACAACTATTATCTCGGGGGCTTCTGGATTTAAATCAGTTGTAATTGCTAAACCCTTAACAATATTTTTCTTTGTTCGAATATAAGAGTCACCGCCAGCAAGTTCTTCTGCTAACTGTTTAGTGGTTAAAATGTCCATATTAATTTCCGTGGTTTTGGTGGTTGAAATTGTGGGATATTTATAAAGTCTTTGTTATTTCCGATGTTGTGTCTATAACGAAATCGTTTAGCTATGATTTGCTTTGGTCGATCATATTGCTTTCCCAATCGTCTCCGTCATAAGGAAATAGCCATTCTTCTCTCTCAGATAAATAGTACGGTTCTTCATAATATTCAGCGTCAACTGCTTCAGAGAGTGAAAAAGGGTTGAGGTCTTCTTCAACTTCATAGATGTGAAAAATATCTTCTTCTGGCTCGGGCAAGCATCGGCTTCTTGCAGTACGGATAGGATTAATTTCATGCAAGTTTATAAAAAAATTCGAAGAGTTTGAAATTACACGAATTGTTGTGCAGTACTTTTTTGAAAGGCGTTTTGCTTGTAATGAAGCTTCTGAAAATGTATTAAAAACTAGCCAATTTGATTGTCTGATTTTTTTCAAGCGTGAGCGTATTGCCCCAGGTGTTCTATTCAGTTTTGAAGCCATTAGGCTTTCAGATAGGCCATCAATCATACAATCTATTAACGCATTAACGTCATGAAGTGACCATTTCGCGTAAGATTGTTGGTGTACTTTGCTAGGTATGATAATTGAATATGGGTCGTTTTTCGGTTCAAGAGAGTTACCACGAAGTGTGCTTTGGTTCGCTTCATAACTTGCAAATTTTTCTTTATAGTGTGGCTTAGGTTGAATCGGTTGATGAACTCGCTCTCTTTCTAACGGAGGTAAATCACTGTTCGCTTTTGATTGAGTTGTTGATTCATCCGACAACAAAAAACAAATGAATAAACCGGTAATAATACTTGATAGGAAAAAAACCTTAGGAAGTGCAGCTTCAACACAGTAAGACTTAAAACAGCCCCCGTAGCCTATTTGATTAATGATCAAAATAGCGATAAACGAAACTATAAAACAGAAAAGTGCTCGTAAGATCATTGTTTTTTTGCGATTCCTTATGCAACAGCCGATGTACTTAACATCTACTTATCTTTGAAGTATAGGGTATTTGATAACAGTTTGATATTTCTATATGAAGCTCATTTACTTATAGAGTTTTTGTTAGTAAGGAAAAGGGAGATTCATGGAAACAGCGTTAGTATCTAAAAATTTCTGGGGCGATGAGCTATATCAAAAACGCGCTCGTGAGGCTTTACCAATATTGGTTAGACAAGCTATTTGTGGAGAAACGATTCACTATTCTCAGCTCGCATCAGAGTTGAATATGCCCAATGCCAGGAACTTAAACTACGTACTAGGTTGCATAGGTAATACATTACAAGAAGAGAGCGAAGCTCATGGTGTTGAATTACCACCTATCCAGTGTTTAGTTGTAAACAAAGAGACCGGCTTACCTGGGGAAGGCGTGGGGCAATTTATATCTAACGTTGATTTCAGAGCACTTAACAAAAAGCAAAGACATGTTCTTGTTCAAAGTCAACTCGCCAAAATATATGCGTTTCCCGATTGGCTGAAAGTCCTAGAAGTTTTGGGCTTACAACCTCCTCAATTTACAACGATTTTAAAACAACAAATTGGTTTTAGTGGTGGCGAAGGCGAGCGTCATAACGCGTTGAAACGCTATATAGCTGAAAACCCCCATTTTATAGGATTGGCAAAAAGTTTGCCGAAAGGTGATATTGAGTATTACTTACCATCGGGTGACTCCGTTGATGTAATGTTTGTCTGGCGCAACCAATTTATTGCTGTAGAGGTAAAATCTAGAATTTCTACGACTGAAGACTTAGTTAGAGGAATGTTTCAATGCATTAAATATCAGTCAGTGACGGAAGCGATGCTCAGCGTTCAGGGACTGCCGCAAAATGTACGAACAATATTGGTACTCGAGTCGAAAATGCCACCCGGTCTCAAAAAGGTTCAGCACATGTTGGGAATCGAGATTATAGATGAAGTTGGAATGCCATAAAGTTCGTACAAATACGTTTTCGTTACAATTCATAAAACCTCACCACGCTCCAAATTATCGTACACTTTGCGGAAATCAAAGAACTAAACGGTTACTAAAACCGGTAACCTAGCGAAATAGCATAGACAAAGGGGTCTATTTCAATAGCGCTCACTGAGCCCCGGGTATCACCTAGGTTGAAGCTTGCTTCTGTGTCTATATCTATCCAACGAACGGCGGCATTCAAAAACCATCTTTCGCTTAACTGATAGTCTATTCCCACTTGTGCGGCTAAGCCAAACGAGTTATCTAGAGATAAGTCACTAAGCCCTGCCTCTTCATTAGCTCCCGTAAATTGCTCGTCATAAATAAACGTATAGTTTAGGCCCGCACCCACATAGGGCTGAAAAGCACTTGATGGATCGTTAAAGTAATAGTTAACCGTCACTGTGGGCGGAAGGTGGGTTACTTCGCCTAGCTGGTTACCTGTTCCTAATGGGTTGTCGATAGCGAAATTAACGTCATGTGTGAACGGCGTTGCGGCTAATACTTCTACGTTAATCCTATCCGTGATGAAATAGGCCGCGGTGAGGCCCAACTGCGTGTTGTTATCAATGGTCAGGCCAAAACCCAAGTCATCACCCACGTTAATGTTTGAAGACGATTCATCAGGTGCAACCGTGGCAAAGCCACCTCGGACGAGAATGTCGCCTTTTTCAAATGCAACTGCACTGGATGCTGAAGCAATAAAGGGAAGGACGGTTAGTGCTAAAGCTAAGTTTTTCATCGTAGTCTCTCAGTCTGATAATTGAACACAGATAAGACTAAACAGACTTACTTAAAAAGAACTTTCTAGAAGATTAACGTTAGATTAAAAGCCTTCGTTATATAAAAAGCTAAAAACGGCGCAGTATTGCGCTGTAATCAAAACGACATACCAATTGCCAGACCAGCAACCACTGCACTTTTATGATTTCGATGATAGTCGTAATGAAGCTGCGGCGATATGTTAACCCCCGATACTTCAAACTCATACAAAAAGCCTAACCGGGCCACCTCCATTTTATGGCTGCCGTGGAACTCAACGCCGGGGCCTATTTGTGCAATAAAATTATTGGTAATGTGCAGGTCAGCAACAAGCAAGTAGGTATAAGCGTCTAAGTCTTCAAACGCGTATTCAGCCACAAAGCCTACGCCTAAAAAGTCGCTCACACGGTATTCGTAATCGATACCTAGTGTAAATGCGTTTCCGCACTCTTTTGTGTAAGTGGTACCTACCAATGCAGATAAATGATGGGGTGACGTTTCCCAATGATGAGCATTTCCCTTTGCAACAACAACGGGGGCAAATACCAAGGCCGCAACCAAGCCTAACGCTATTTGAACTCGCATAGTGATGCTCACATAAATTTAACGGTGACTACCTAGAAAGTTTCTTTCTAGCACTAATGAGAGCGTAGGCATCAAACGGCTATTTCACCAATGAACTTTAGTTGAAGTAATCGATTGGCCCAACTTAGTCAGCGGTAGGCGCGTAGTTATGCTTACATCTACCCATAACATCAAAATCTCGCTAAGGTGTCTGTATACAAGCCACCGAAGGAAAGAATAAGATAATGATTGATGAGAAACAGAAGGTACGTTTTTTAGATGCTTGTACCGAACAGCTTATCGCGCTTTATACAGCCAGCAAAAACGGTAAAAAGGTCGATGCTGAGAAATATCGGGTACAAGGATTTATGCACGCTGGCGAGCTTCTAGGGATAATTACCAATGAACAGGGCAAGGCGCTGATTGCCGACTTACATGTACAGGTTTTTGGTGAAACTATTGATGAGCGAGCGACAAGAAAACGTAAACTTAATGCCCTAAAAGAATCTGATCCCGATGCATATATTGAGATTCCCGCAATTGAAAGACGTTAATTGGGACCAATCGTTAGCTCAGAAGCAATGTATACATTTCTTGTCATTCCGCAGGATATTTTTCAGCGTTCTCACATTTTTAAACTAAGCTTAATGGGTGTGAGTTTTTATACCAGAATATAAATACTCATAACTCATCTTTGTGTAATAGCCGTACAGGGATATTTTTGCTACACGGATTTAGCTGCGGTACCAGTAGGAAGCAAATCTATGGCATGTGGAGTGTCGCGTAATTTTGTTCGCTTGTTGTTTGGGTTGATTTTGCTGACGTTCGGCACGTTTGCCAATGCAGCGTGCGTCATTAATGCTGAAAATGGTACTTCTGATACTGATACCGATAGTGCTCTGTCTATCGTACTTAAAGAAGGTGCACAGCGACTTTCGTTAAGCTGCGATGTCAACGCGACTCACGTTCTCTATTTCCCAAGAAACTACCTTTCTTATAATCAGCTGTATGACAGCGAGATGCAAAAAGTCCCCAAGTTAACCGGCGCATTTGAGTCCTATGCAATAGATAATACCCATAAGCGTCTATTTTTAGATATTAACTCTCAGGTACAGCGACCTGTCAGGCTAAATATCGCTACGTTAAATGATTTTCAGACGTTGGCGTCAATACATACCTTCACATTAAGCTTGTTCATCGGCTTTTGCTTAGCGTTAACCTTGTACGTAGGAATGCTGGGAACGAGTATGCGCAACTACGGCTTTTACTCCTACAGTTTCTATGTGCTCAGTGCGGCAATTTTCTTTTTGCTTCAAGAAGGGTTACTGAACATTGCGTTTCCCCATGTCGCCTTTTTCTCGAACTTTAAACTGCATCTGTTATTCGCAGGGATCACGGTATTTGCTGCGGTAAAGTTTCTTGATCAACTACTCGATTTCAAAGCACTGCTAAAAGTATGGCAGCGCCAGTTTATTCTGGGAATGGCGTGTTCGGCACTGGCACTTTCATTTGTGCAGATCATTCTGTCCACTTCTGATGCGATGAGAGTAAATAGTACGCTAAGTCTTATCACGCTGATAACAATGACCTGTACGCTATCAAGCTGTGTTTACGCCGCCTACCGCAAAGTACATTGCTCAAACTTAGTATTAATGGGTATTGCTGTCATGGTGTTTTCCATGATGTTTCGATTGGTTTTTTCAGACGTGTCAGCGTTTATGTACCGCTACGGACTTATTGTGGGAATAACTATTGAAGCGTTTATTTTTGCTATTGCCACGTCGAGAAAAGTAAAAAAGCTCGATGACGACAGGCTTAGTGCATTCAAACGTGCGTCTACAGATTCCTTGTGTAAAGTGCTAAACCGCAGTGGATGGGAAGGGATAGCACAAAGCCTGCTTACTAACTTCAACAAGGAAGGAGGATATTTGACATTGCTATTTATCGACGTTGATAACTTCAAGGAGATTAATGATCATTACGGGCACCATTGTGGCGATAAGGTGCTGCAGGTTATTGCTAAAATTCTGCTGAGCCGATGCCGAGACCAAGATGCAGTAGGGCGCCTTGGCGGCGATGAATTTGTGGTGCTAAGCCACTGTTACAGTGAAGGACAATCTGAGCGCTTGGCTGCGCGCATAGAAGCCAGTCTGCTGGAAAGGGATATTAGAACCGATAACGTTGTTATTTCTGTTACGGCAAGCGTAGGCACATATATCACAAATGAACGCTGCAAAGATCTCACCACTCTGTTAAATAAAGCAGATAAACTGATGTACAGCGTTAAGGAGAAGCATAAGACGGCTCAATTGGCGTCTTCTTAATTAACCTTCCAGCAACGTATCACACACGCAGTGTATTAGGGTCATTTAAGCTGCGCTTTCGCTATATTCTTTACGGCTTTGGTCAAGTCGGCAAGCGCTGCCGATTCAAGGGTTGTCCAATGCCAAAATAACGGTACACCAAGCTCTTTTTGAGGAAATAACGGAACGAGATCGCCTTCGTTAACCTCTTGTTCAACTTGAAGCGTGGGTAGCAAAGCCCACACCACGCCATCTAGCGCCATTTTGACAAAGCCATGAGACGATGGATACCAATGACAAGTTGTAAAAGAGGGGGCTATGTTTAAACACTCTCGTTGATAATCAGTCAGCAAAGTCACATCGTATTCGTCGTACAGCAAACCCGGTGTACTCATCACGCTCTGGGGGGATATTTCTTTATGCAGGTATCGCTCAATGAAGCGAGGCGATGCATAAAGTTGATAGCGCATGGTTCCCAGTCTTATAGATTGCCCACCGGTAACGGGTGTACCTGTTTGGCTAATGCAAGCCATTACACGGCCTTGCTGTAATATGTCTCGGGTTTGAGTTTGATCCGCATTAACAATATGAATCGGGTTGGCACGCTTATCACTAAACGCGGCCATTACTTGCGAGAACCAGGTAGCCAGCACATCGTTATTCACGGCAACGCTTATAGGTGCAGCCGACGCTTCTAATCCACTTTGTATATTCAGCGCTTCTTCTAATACGCTTACTTTTTGAATATGCGCCAGCAGCTCTTTTCCCAGTGGCGTAGCGCGAAGCGGCTTGGTGCGAACCATCACTGGGCCGCCGACACTCTGCTCTAGCCGTTTTATTTTTTGCGATACCGCCGACTGGGTGAGGTTTAGGGCCTGTGCACCTTTTTCAAATCCGCCGTAGCGTAACACTTCATGAAAGCATCGAAGTGCGTCGTAATCCAACATTAATGACTACCTGTGAAAAGAAGGTTATAAGTATTAATTTTGCTTATTCAAAACAAATATCATTAATTTAATTTAGTCTTTCAAGGTGTATAAAATCAAGCCAATTATTCAGCATGTAACCTTAAACCGCGTTACAGCTACGGCGTTTGAACTTATTTACACTAAGAGGCATTTATCATGTTGGCGGCAGCAACAAGTGGTTTCGTGATGGGCGGTACCCTAATTATTGCAGTAGGCGCACAAAACAGTTTTTTGATTGAGCAATCGATGAAGCGACAGTGGACAACCTTATTTGTCCTGCTGTTTATCCTAAGCGATGCTATCTCAATAAGCTTAGGAGCGATGGGCTTTGGCTTGCTATTGCAGGAATACCCAATGCTGGTGTCTATCACCAAGTGGGCTGGTGTTGCGTTCTTACTGTGGATTGCTTTTAACAAAATAAAATCATCTTTGGCCAACGACGCGCTTGTTTTAGAAATGGCGAAAAAGCAACTGTCGTTCAAAAAAGCACTGCTCATTGCGTTGGCAGTAACTTGGTTAAACCCCCACTTTTACCTAGACACTTTATTATTGATGGGAAACTTAGCGAGTCAGTGGCAAGAAAATAAATGGTGGTTTGTGGGTGGAGCTATTGGTGCATCGGTGGTTTGGTTCGTAGGTTTGAGTACCTTAACCGCACGTTTTGCACACCATATGCAGCGCCCTAATTTCTGGCGTTGGTTTAACCGTCTTAATGCTGCGGTATTAGGTATGGTAAGTATTCAGTTGGCGAGTTTGTAAGGCAAAAGCGCTAAATAGCAAAATATTACGACGCGTCGAGTACGCTTTATGATTTAAGACGGTACGCTACGCATCTGTGATAGTTGACGATGAGCGCGAAGAGAGGGATAGACTGGTGAGCTGGATTTATTTGATTGTGGCGGGCCTTCTGGAAATTGGTTGGCCTGTTGGACTAAAAATGTCACAAGAGGCGGAAACCCGCGTAATGGGTATTTTACTTGCGGTTGGGTTTATGGCTGCCAGTGGTTTTTGTTTATGGATGGCGCAAAAACAAATTCCAATTGGAACGGCGTAAGCTGTGTGGACAGGAATTGGCGCCGCGGGCACATTTTTAGTGGGTGTTATGTTTTATGGCGACCCCTCGTCATTGGCACGATATTTCGGCGTAGCGCTTATTGTTGCAGGAGTCGTTGTCTTAAAGTTGGCCCACTAAAGTTAGGTCCAATTACAAAAAAGCCCGTTAGCTTAGTGCGAACGGGCTTTGTTTTTTAAGCGGGTGGTCAGATTTTAGTGATATCCAAGTTGGTTTCTAAGCTCTGCCATAAAGGTTTCGATACGTTCAGCATTCTTGCCTAAATCACTTTTCCCTACTCGTGATTTGCTGCGGATATCAACCAGTGTGTCATCGCTTTTAGCGGTTAGACGAATAACTACGTCGTCTTTAAAACCAAACCACGCTGTGGTGTCGGTGGCTTCCAAGGTGTTCGGCAATGCGCCGTCGTTAACGCGTTCCCATCCAAGCGCCTCTATGGCTTTTTCTGCAGCGATGTAGACCTCATTTGCAGGTTGTGGCAGCAGTTGAGTTTTAATTTCAGGGTAAGCTTCTAGTTGCTGCTTAGTGACTTCACCGCCTTCGTAAGCGATGGAGTTAGGCGCACCTTCGCGTAGCGGAGCAATTGCAACGAACTCCGGCGGATTAGTGACATCGGTAGTAATGTCATGGATCGGAGGAACTGCGCTGGCTTTGCTCATCATGCTCACCGGCATTCCTACAGCAACCAGGGCAAGAATGGCACAGATAAAGGTGCTTCCCCAGCTAACGTTTTTACGGTTAATCAAAACCTGCAAAATAATGAGTATCAACGCTGCGCCGCCCACATACACGCCAAATCGCAGTGAAGTAAATGCGGTGCCTAAACTCACACCGGCATACTGATAAAGGGGGCCGGGTAATACCACCATAAGAAAACCGACAATACTGGTAAGGGCAATGAGTGCTTTCAAGTGAACTCCAAAGTTATTATTTTATTTTTACTAAGCTACTTTAACAGTGAACGTTGCGTTTTGGATTACTTTCTAGCAATAAAATCGGTACTAGGCCAATATTTAACATGTTTGTACACTAGGGCTGTTGGTCTTTAACGTACATCAAAGACCAGCAGGCCCTGGATGAACCCTATTTAAAGCAAGGTAATTAGTTTTGCAAAATCAGCCTGATGCCAGCGAAGCTTACGTGCTTCAAGCCGAACTACTTGTTGATACGTTATCGACACAAAAGCCGCTTTTTCAACGTGGTGTGAGCGAGTATGAGCTCATTGAGATTTTGAAAAAAGCGCCATATCACTTTTTTGATGACGCTTCGTTACGAGAGCCTTTAATGCTCTTTAAAACCCATTTCATTGTGTTTCACGCCCTTTATCAACTTAAACGTCGTTGGATAGAGCAGGGCGAAGGCGTGCTAGACATTCATACTCTTAATATTAAGCTAAACCAAGAAAGTGCCCACAGCGACAATGATAAAGAAAGCCAAGATAAGGTTGGAGCAATAACCGAAGCTGATGCCTTAGCTGAATACTACTTAGACTGGGGCAATTTTGAGAAGGCCGACAGAAAAAGTGTAGATGCACTGCTCAATGCGTTTTGGCATCGCATGGCCTCAGGAAACGCGCACACCTTTGAGCAGGAAGATATTTCTGATGCCCACGCGCTTCTGGGCCTGCCCCAAGATGAACATGTTTCTTTGTCGGTACTAAAACGAGTATATAAAAAAGCCCTGCAGTTGGTTCACCCTGATAAGGGAGGAACGCAACAGGAAGCCCAAGACGTCATTCACGCCTACCAGTTATTGCTGGGTTATTATTCGTTAAAATAGAACGTTAAGTGCGCTGTGATTTCGCTTTATTCGTATAACGTATACACGCTCAGGTATTTGACCGACAACTTCAGTAATTTCAACTTCATTGACTTTTATTATCATCTATAAATGCGCACAATATGACCTATAAGAGCGTAGATCCGTATCAATGATCGCTTAACTATGCCACTTCAAAACCAATTATCGCAGTTTCAGGCTTTGAAATGCGCTAGATAATTCGGTGCACCGGAAGCAATAAGCTTTAATTTTAAAATTGGATATGCAGAGCAAAGGCCGTGTTCTGTACAAAAAGTTATTGGGAAATAGAAAATTTATGAGTCGCATTTTTTATGTTACTGCAGCATTAATAACCCTTGTCGGCGTTATTGGGTGTTCGAATGAAGGCGAGCAAGCACAGCAAGGTGCTCAGCAAGGTATGCCTGCACCCTCAGTATCGGTAGTTACACTGAAACAAGAACCTGTAGTACATGAAATGGTGTTACCGGGCCGAGTAAGCCCGTCTCGTCAATCTCAGGTGCGTCCTCAGGTAGATGGTGTTATTACGGAGCGCTTGTTTGAAGAAGGCGCACATGTAGAAAAAGGACAGCAGCTTTATCAAATTGACGAAGCACGTTATCTAGCACAGTTAAATAGCGCAAAAGCCGATTTGAAAAGTGTTCAAGCGAACCTTAAAACGTTGGAAGCAAAGGCGCGACGCTATGACGACCTTGTTGCGCAAAACGCGGTAAGCAAACAAGAATATGACGACGTAATTGCTCAGAAAGATCAAGCGCAAGCGGCAATCAGCGTAGCTGAGGCTGCTGTTGACGTAGCGAAGGTTAACATGGGTTACACCAAAGTGTACGCCCCAATCAGCGGGCGTATTAGCCGTTCTTTTGTTACTGAAGGTACCCTTGTTACTACGAACCAATCTCAGCAACTTGCAACCATTACACAGCTTGACCCAGTTTTCATTGATATGCAGGAGTCAGGTGCGTCAATTATTACGCTTCGTCAGTCAATGAGAAACCAAGGTTCGATGGATGTTGAATTAACGGTAGATGAAGTAACAGGCAAGCGTTACGACCAAACAGGCAGCGTTAAATTTTCTGAGGTAACGGTTGATGAGACCACTGGGTCGGTAACACTTCGTGCTGAAATGCCAAATCCAGATGGTGTATTGCTGCCTGGCTTGTTTGTGAAAGGCCACGTCATTACTGGACGCGAAAATGCGCTGCTTGTTCCTCAACGCGCAACGACACGCCAACCAGACGGTTCGCTTTCAGTTTATGTTGTTAACCAAAACAACGAAGTTGAAGGCCGTACTTTGGAAATAGGCAAAATCTATCGAGACCAATATGTTGCCCTAAGCGGTGTGAGCGAAGGCGAAAAGGTAATTGTAACTGGATATCAGAAGGTGAAGCCTGGCGCGAAAGTTAATCCGTCAGAGTGGCAACCATCATCACGTGGCTCACGATAGCAAACAAGGGATTTAAGTAATATGGCTCGTTTCTTTATAGACAGGCCCGTGTTTGCATGGGTGCTGGCAATTATCACAATGATGGCGGGTGTGTTGGCAATTACCTCACTCCCCATTGAACAATATCCCAAGGTGGCACCGCCCTCGGTGACTATCTCAGCAACGTATCCTGGAGCATCTGCAGAAACCGTAGAGAACTCGGTTACTCAGGTAATAGAACAAAGTCTGACGGGAATTGATAACCTACGTTATTTCTCGGCAAGCAGTTCGAACAGCAGCATGTCTATTACGCTCACTTTTGAGCCTGGTGCTGACCCTGATATTGCGCAAGTACAAACTCAGAATAAGGTACAGGGTGCACTGCCGCTGTTGCCTACTCAGGTACAGCAACAAGGGGTAACCGTAACTAAAGCAAATAGCGCATTTGCATTGGCAGTTGGCTTCTATTCTGAAGACGACTCAATGACGCAATATGACCTGAGCGACCTGTTAGTTTCTCAATTTCGCGACCCGATTTCCCGTGTTAATGGGGTGGGAAATGTACGGGTATTCGGTGCGCAGCGTTCAATGCGTATATGGTTAGATCCAGATAAACTGTACAGCTACAATCTTACACCTACTGACGTTCAAGGCGCCGTTCAGGTACAAAATACAGATGTGTCTGCTGGTCAATTAGGTGGCATGCCTGCAATAGAAAATCAGCAAATTAACGCGACTATTCAAGCGCAAAGTCGCCTTCAAACCGTTGAAGATTTCGAAAACATCGTACTTCGCGTAAATACCGATGGTTCTCAGGTTCGCGTGCGTGACGTTGCGCGTGTTGAACTGGGTGCGCAAAGCTACGACGTTATTGTTCGATACGATCGCAAGCCTGCATCAGGTATGGCGATAAGCCTTGCCTCTGGCGCAAACGCACTAGATACCATTAAGGCAGTAAAAGCCCGAGTTGAAGAACTGCGCTCGAATTTGCCAGATACAGTTAAAGTGGTTTACCCGGTTGATAGTTCTCCTTTTATCGAGCTGTCTATCGAGTCGGTAGTACATACGCTTATTGAAGCGGTAGTACTGGTATTCTTGGTGATGCTACTGTTCCTTCAAAATTGGCGTGCAACGTTGATCCCTACCATTGCGGTACCTGTGGTATTGCTCGGCACCTTTGCTGTGCTACTGGCATTTGGCTTTAGTATTAACGTGCTAACCATGTTTGCTATGGTACTTGCTATCGGTCTGCTCGTAGATGATGCCATCGTGGTGGTGGAAAACGTTGAACGTATTATGGAAGAGGAAGGTCTCTCACCTGCCGAAGCCACTAAAAAGTCGATGACTCAAATCACAGGTGCACTTGTTGGTATTGCGGCCGTGCTTTCAACGGTATTTATTCCAATGGCGTTCTTCAGCGGCTCAGCAGGCGCTATTTATCGTCAGTTCTCGGTTACTATCGTGTCGGCTATGGCATTTTCGGTATTGGTCGCCATTGTCCTTTCACCGTCTTTGTGCGCCACGTTATTGAAAAAGCATCCGGAAAACCATGACAAGAACAAAGGCTTCTTTGGCTGGTTTAACCGCACGTTTAACAAAGGCCGCGATCGCTATCAAAAGACTACAACTCATATGGCGCAACGCTTTAAGCGCTATTTCGTTGTTTATGGTTTGCTGGTAGGTGGTATGGCATTTATTTTCAGCCAGCTTCCTGGTGCGTTTCTTCCAGATGAAGACCAAGGGCGTATGATGGTGTTGGTAAGCACACCGCCTGGTGCAACGGCTGGCCGTACGCTCGAGTCTATCAAGCAAGTGGAAGACTACATTCTTGAACAAGAACAAGACGCGGTTAACGGCATGTTCGCGGTTGTGGGCTTTAGCTTTGCGGGTCAGGCGCAAAACGCAGGTATGGCTTTCTTAAACTTCAACGACTGGAGCGTAAGAGACGAAAATAATTCTGCGTTTGCAGTGATGAACCGAGCTTTTGGCGCGTTTAGCCAAATTCAAGATGCCTCAGCCTTTCCTATAGTGCCTCCGCCTATCATGGAACTAGGTAATGCAACGGGCTTTGATATGCAGCTTGTCGACCGTGGTGGAAATGGTCACGAAGCGCTGATGAATGCGCGTAATCAGCTGTTGGGCATGGCAGCGCAGAATCCAAAGCTGGCTGGCGTTCGCCCCAATGGTTTAAGTGACGTACCTCAATTTAAAATCAATATTGATAGCGAGAAAGCGTCGGCACTTGGATTGAATTTAAGTGAGATCAATAACGCGCTTCAAATAGCGTGGGGGTCCAGCTATGTAAATGACTTTATTGATAAAGGTCGAATAAAGCGTGTTTACATGCAGGCAGATTTGCCTCATCGCATGACCCCTGAAGACTTGGACAAGTGGTTTGTTCGTAACAGCGAAGGTGAGATGGTGGCTTTTAACACGTTCTCGACCACTGAATGGATTTATGGCTCACCTAAGTTAGAGCGTTTTAACGGCGTGTCGTCTGTTAATATTCAAGGAAGTGCTGCAGAAGGTATCTCTTCGGGTGAAGCAATGGCTGAAATGCAGAAATTGGTTGAGCAGTTACCGCCAGGCTTCGCAATTGAATGGTCAGGCCTATCTTATGAAGAGCAGGAAGCAGGCTCGCAAGCGCCTATGCTTTACGCACTTTCAATCTTGATTGTTTTCTTGTGCTTAGCGGCTCTGTACGAAAGCTGGTCTGTACCATTTGCCGTTATGTTAGTGGTGCCTTTGGGTATTCTCGGCTCGGTAACCGCTGCGTTTATTTTCAACTTGCCGAACGATGTGTACCTGCAAGTAGCATTTTTGACTACCGTAGGTTTGGCGGCGAAAAACGCTATTCTTATTGTCGAATTTGCAAAAGAACAGTACGAAAACGGCGAAGATTTAATGACTGCGGTTTCAAATGCAGCCTCTCAGCGTTTCCGCCCAATTTTAATGACGTCAATGGCGTTTATTTTGGGGGTAACGCCGTTAGCACTAGCTAGCGGAGCAGGCGCAGCCAGCCAAAATGCAATAGGTATTGCGGTTATGGGTGGTATGTTCGCCGCTACCTTCTTGGCGATTTTCTTCGTGCCCATGTTCTATGTGCTGGTAGAAAAACTCTTTCACAGGGAAGACAAGTAACAAGCAAGTGCGCTAGAGTGGGAAAAACTTTTCATTTTTGAATAGGGATATCGGTAATGACCACCGTTGTTTTTTCTCACGGCAAAGAAAGCGGTCCATGGGGCAGTAAAATAACAACGCTTTCAAATGTAGCGAGCGATATGGGTTTTGGCGTCGAGAGTATTGATTATCAAGATCTCGACTGCCCGGAAGCTCGCCTAGCGCGACTTAAAGAGTTTATTGCTGAAAAGTGCAATGATGTTGTTCTGGTTGGCTCAAGCATGGGCGGCTATGTGTCACTTGCCGCAGCAAGCCAAATCTCGGCACGAGGCGTATTCCTTATGGCTCCTGCACTGTATTTGCCAAACTACGAAATTCAACGGTTCCCCTACGACGGCTACGTGAGCCTAGTGCACGGCTGGAATGACGATATCGTACCTATCGAAAATAGCTTAAAGTACGCGCGTCATCAAAAAGCTCAGCTCTTATTACTTAATGACGGCCATCGCCTCGCGAACAGCAAATCTGTTATTTCTCCGTTTTTCAGAAATTGGTTGGAAAAATTTCGATACTAACGATGAATCGGTAAGCCTACGACCAATCGCTTATAGTTCACGCTTACGCAAATGGGGGAAAGCGCCTGTTTTTATGGCATGATGAGTTATTGCTTAAAACAGGGCAGATGGAAATGACATTTAGTTTACCTCAAGCGCCACAATGGTCGTCGCTGATAAAGTCTGGTTGCCGTGTCTTTGTTGGCGGAAATGCCTCGGTGCCGCATGCACTAGTGCAGCATCTTATTGATAACAGCGAAGGGTTTAGCGATATCGAGTTGGTTCATATGCTGGCCTTAGGCGACACCCGATGGGTGAAAGAAGAGTATAAAAACCTCTTTAAAGCGAATACATTCTTCATTGGTGGCGAAGCCATGCGTAAGGCGGTCGATGAGGGCCGCGCCGACTATACCCCCGTTTTCCTGTCTGAAATATCAAGCTTATTTAGCGACGGTACGCTAGCACTGGATGCTGCGCTGGTTAACGTAAGCCCACCCGATGAATTCGGCTATTGCTCACTAGGTCCTGCAGTGGATATTGCTATGTCAGCAATCAGACAAAGCAAAAAGGTCATTGCTCAAATTAATCCTCAGGTGCCAAGAACCGCCGGGCACTCTTATATTCATATCAGCGAAATAACGGCCTGCATTGAAGCCGAAGAGCCGCTTGTTGAAGTAACGCCGCCGCCTATCGATTCGGTGGCAGAGCGAATTGGTCAGTATGTTTCAATGCTGGTGGATGATGGCGCAACGCTGCAATTTGGTATTGGGAAAATACCGAGTGCTACCCTTAAATATCTGTGTAACCATAAAGACTTAGGCATTCACAGCGAAATGCTCACCGACAGTATTATTGAACTGTTGGAGTCGGGTGCTATCACCAACAAGAAGAAGACTTTCCACCCCGGTAAAATTGTTACTAGCTTTGCTATTGGTACTCGCCAGCTTTACGATTTAATCGACAGCAACCCTCACATTGAGTTTTACCCAAGTAGCTATGTAAACAAACCCACCAATATTGCCAAGAACGATAATATGGTTGCCATTAACAGTGCGCTTGAAGTGGATTTAACCGGTCAGGTCGTCGCCGATTCATTGGGCTACGACTTTTACAGTGGCATAGGCGGGCAAGTTGATTTCGTAACGGGTGCGTCTATCAGCAAAGGTGGGAAAGCGATTATAGCGCTGCCTTCTACTGCCAAAAATGAAACCATTTCCCGTATCACACCCCGTATAAGTGAAGGGGCGGGTGTTGTTACCTCGCGGGGGAATGTTCAGTACGTGGTGACCGAATACGGCATAGCATCGCTTAAAGGCAAAAGCATTCGAGAGCGTGCATTGGAACTTATTCGTGTGGCACACCCCAAATTCCGTGCAGCGCTCTTAGAAGAAGTAAGACAGCATTATTGGGTACCTCATTATCAGGAAAAGTACCCAACCGATATTCCAGAGCTGGGTGCTATTCAGCTTAAAAAACTGAATATTCAGGGGGAAACCTATTACATGCGCCCGCTGAACCCCGCCGATGAAAGGCGTTTGCAGGAATTCTTTTACTCCCATACGAAAGAAACACTAAGGCTGCGTTACAACTACGACCCGAAGCAAATGTCGCGCGAAAAGTCGTGTAATTTGGTGTCGGTGGATCAAAGCTCAGATGCGGCGTTATGTATTGTAAGGCAAGAAGGCTCCCGTATTACTATTCACGCAGTAGGGCGGTTTTACTTCAATCCAAATGACAATACCTGTGAAGCAGCGTTTGTTACCCGTGAAACCCAGCAAGGGAAGGGGATGGCAAGCAGGCTGCTAAACGAATTAATTAACGTTGCGAAAAAACGAGGCATTGCAAAGATGATGGCCTACGTGCGTGGCGATAACAGCCCGATGATTGCCATTTTCGAGCAAGCGCAATTTAAACGGAAGTTCACTGGCGACCCCAGTGACATAGAGTTAGTACTAGATGTGGCATCACTCGCATGACAATTAAAATTTTTCGCGGCAAACACGGCACTAAACACGACTTAGGGAAAGATCATCCTGAGTCACCGGATCGCCTGTTCGCCATAGACGACCAATTACTGTCTTCTGGACTCGATATGGTGTGTGAGCACGCTGATGCCACGCCTATTGCTGAAGCTTATCTTAAGTTAGCCCACGATCCTTACTATGTGAAAAGTGTGTTTGAGCATGCGGCTCAGTCCATATTTAGCGACCACGAAAAAACGCTCTATTCCGAAAGTAAGGATAACGTGGCATGGTTAGACGAAGATACTGGCTTGATGCGACACAGCTTAAATGCAGCACTTGAGTCGGCTGGTGCGGGATGTAACGCGGTGGATTGGGTTATGGAAGGCAGTGACAGGCAGGCGTTCTGCGCGACAAGGCCGCCAGGTCACCATGCTACATACGACAGCGCCATGGGCTTCTGTATTTTTAATAACATTGTTATAGCTGCGCGCTATGCCCTTCAAAACTATGAACTAAAGCGCGTTGCCATAATCGATTTTGATGTTCACCACGGAAACGGTACCGAGCAAATTGTTGCTGGCGATCAACGCATCATGCTTTGCAGCAGTTTCCAGCATCCTTTTTATCCACATAGTGGCTCACCGGTGTCGGCAAGTAATATTCTTTCTGTACCGCTAGAAGCAGGCTCTACAGGTGAGGAGTTTAGAGAAAAAGTGCAGCACTGGTTTAACGCATTGCGCAACTTTCAACCTGAGCTGATTTTTATCTCAGCGGGTTTTGATGCCCACGCAGAAGATCCAATGGCGCATTTGCGACTGGTGGAAGACGATTATTTCTGGATAAGCCAACAACTTCGCGCAGTGGCTGACGAGTGTTGCCATGGTCGCATAGTCAGCATGTTAGAAGGCGGCTACGATTTAAGTGCACTAGGCCGCAGCGTGGTGTCGCACCTTAAAGGTATGAGCCGCCCCATTGACGAAACTCAATAGGGCCTCGTAGCAAGTGAATTATCATGTTGCTAATTCAACGGGTAAACACGGTTATAGATACCTGCTCAACACCGGTGCATAAGCCTTCATTCAACTTAGGCTATCCATCGTGTAAGCATGTAAAGGCCAGCACCTAACATGGCAAGGTTTTCGGTAAGCGAGATAAACCCAAGAGGAAGGTCTGAATTACCGCCCACACAGGCACACTTAAGTTCACGTTTATCGATATATACCGCTTTAATAACTGAAACTGCACCTATTGCACCGATAAAAATAGAAACAGGTGAAACTAATAGTGCGGGAAGCCCCGCTAGCATACCAAGCCCAGCAAACGCTTCTGCGAAAGGGTACACATACGCGTACCTTACGTGCTTCATTGCCAGTAAGTCATAGGTAATGAATTGGTTTGAGAACGCTACGATGTCCTGTAGTTTTTGTAATGCGAGGATCACCATGGTGACGCCAATGAAATTCATTATGAAAGGTTCAATACCTGTCGGGAGTCCACCTTTCAGCATGAGCGCAAATACCACAAGGGCGGCTAAAGAAAAAATCACAATGATAGGTGTGTAGCGCGAACCGAACTCACTTTCTTGCTTCAAATTGAAATAATCTCGTAAGTCATCATAGCCACCAATTCGCTTATCATCGATAAACGTTTGCGGCGTGGTTTTCACATTATGCTTCTCTTTAAAAGCGTCGGTTTCACTTCGGTTGGACAAGTGATGGTCTTCAACATCGTAGCCCTTTCTTTCTAGCAAATCTTTCGACTTAAGTCCGAAGGGACAAATGTGTTCAGGGGTAACCATGCGATAAAGAACGGCGCGCTTTGACATTGTGGACTCCTTGTAAACCTTTCACGAAACGGCACCTAGTGCGCAAAATATGCGCGCCTTCTGCCATATTCATAGTGATATCACGATATACAAAGATAAGTTACATAATCCATGCCAAGGGTTTAACAGAAGCATCCAGTTGCATCAGTGTTAATTACCGCACCGTTGTAGGGGAGTTGTGTGGTATAGCTTACAACCTGTTCGACAAGGTTCTTTCCGGTAAAGCATCCGTAGCCCGTTGCGTATGGACCTAAATAGCGAAGCTGATTTTGCATGTCTAAAACTATAAGCGCGGGCACTGTATCAAGCATAGCGGCGAGTTCTGGTACGTCTTCTATATTCACTCTGACTTGATGAAAGTCATTTCCTAGCTTTGTTAATAGCTGAGTTTGGTGAGGTGTAGTTAACGTTTCACAGTAGCAACGAGACTGCGTTCCCACATGAATAACAGAACCAGGGGCTATGTTTTGTTCGTTTAGTAGTTCGACAAGTGAAGCGTCAAAATTAGGCGCTGTTGTGCGGTGAAGTAGATCACCATTTGGGTCGAAGGAAGAAAGCTGGCGCTGACCGTAAACCAACAAGGCGGTGAGTAAACTCACCGCCCATAACAACAAAAGTATCCAGCTTGTTTTTTTATGCATAACCCAAATGCCAACAGCGTGCTTCTAGCGCTTTGGTTAAAGCTTAAATCGCTCGATAGCACTGCGCATGCGTTGAGAGATTTGTGACAACACCTCAACTTCGCCTGCTAGCGATTCAGCGGTAGCCAGTTCCTCAGAAGTGAATTCGCTTAATCGCGCCGTACTTTGCGCTATAGAAGACGATGCGGTTTCTTGCTCCACCGCTGATGTCGCTATTTCGGTCATGCTTTCGCTCGCTTCGCGAATTTGCTGCATGATCTGGGTCATGGCTGAAGTGGCGTTATCGCTCGATACAACGGCTTCATCAACCAGCTGAATGCAGGTTTGCATTTGTTCGACTGAACTGGCGGTTTGGGCAACTAGCTGCTCAGTAATACTTGTGATTTGGTCTGCACTTTCTTTTGAGCGAATAGCCAAAGTGCGTACTTCATCGGCAACAACGGCAAAACCTCTGCCGTGCTCCCCTGCGCGGGCTGACTCGATTGCTGCGTTCAACGCAAGCAAGTTGGTTTGCTCGGCAACGGCGGTGATAGAGCGCATTGCGTCAGAAATATGCGCGCACTGCTCGTTAAGCGCCGAGTTTGTCTGCGCTGCCGCATTTAATGTGTTGCGCAGCGAATCTATGGTGCGGCTTGTGTTGGAAATAGAGTCGCGCGTAGTCTGCGAAGAACTTTGTGCCGCAGAGGCTTTGTCGCTGGCAAGGGTTGTTTGTTCGGTAGACAGCTGCATCGTTTGTGCGATTTCTTCTGACGATGCCGATACCATGGCAATCTCTTGGTCAGTGTTTCTGCTGATTTCAAACATGTTGTTTGCCGCCAGCTCCATCTTGTCACAGCCTCTAACAACTTCGTCTGTTAAATTTGAAGCAAGCTCAATTAATGCTTTTACTTGGTCGATGAGCTCTGCGAAAGGTCTCACAATCTTGTGGCCTCGGTTAAGTTCAATAGATAAATCGAGTCTACCGTCACCCTTTTGCATGGTCTCAATAGCTAAGCGCAGTTCAGCCGCACCGGCACCTTCTTGATGGCTTTGTTTAGCCATGTACATCAAAACACCGCCCTCAGAAAGCGCGAATACGGCGTGCATCAGCAAGATAGGAAAGGTTACGTGACCTTCTTCAAAAACAAATAACGGCGCGCCGCCCGCTTGTAAAAAGAAGAACGAAATATGATGGACAGCAACGACTGCGGTGCCGGTTGCCACCACTTTCCAGTCTCTAAAGTAGGAAAGAAATGCCAGAAGAACAAAGATTTCAAAGTGGACTTCAATTAACCCGAATGACTGGTGGATGTGGAGGGCTGTTAGCAGTTGAACACCGATAGCCGTCGCATGGCGACTTATCGCTGAATAGGGATTTTGCAAACTAAGTACAAGTGGTACGACAGCAATTGGAATACCAAGAACAAATGCAGGAAGAATCTCGCCAGTATAAAAACCGATGCCAATCGCAATTAGCAGTTGGATAACAATTACAAAGCGAAAAATCTTGTGACCTTCTAGGAGCCAAGGATACTGCATGCCAATCTCCGACAAGTATTTGGGATTAAGTGTAGGTTAAAAATAAGGGGTGTGCTAACTTCGCCACAGTTTACGTAAGTCACGGTTTTTACGCCATTTAACTTTTGTATAGAAGTTACTGTTATTAAAAAAGTTTAATCTTCGAATGCCTAAATAAGCTAAAGGACACAATCATGCCTGCCATCGCCTTTCTTTCTACTGACCACCTTGAAGACTTCTTTGTGTACGACGAGCTTTTGATCCCGTTTTTCAATGATAACGGTTGGTCTGTAGAAACCATATCTTGGCATAGTCAGTCAGAGAACTGGGATAGGTTTGACTACGTGATTGTGCGCAGTACATGGGATTATCAGCAGCATCCAGAGGCCTTTCTGGCTTGTTTAACTCAAATTGATGCGTCGAGCGCAACCTTGCTCAATCCATTGCCTCTTATGCAGTGGAATATTGAAAAGCACTACTTAAAAGACCTACAGGGCAAGGGCGTGCCTATTGTAAGTACACGGTGGAGTAATACATTTAATAACAGTGTTATTGATGAGGCCTTTTCCCATTTCAATTGCGACACTGTGGTGGTTAAACCTACGCTTAGCGCTAATGCTGATGATACGTTTAAGCTCTCGGTCTCAAATTGGCATGAACAGCAACAGGCGCTTTCTGATACGTTTAATCAACGTGATTTCATGATTCAACCTTTCTTAAATAGCGTGGTTGAAGAA
The DNA here is from genome assembly GCF_054960375.1 of Alteromonas sp. G4i35. NCBI lineage: Bacteria > Pseudomonadati > Pseudomonadota > Gammaproteobacteria > Alteromonadales > Alteromonadaceae > Alteromonas > Alteromonas sp. G4i35. The sequence goes on from NZ_JBHNZD010000010.1 coordinate 117,132, forward strand.
GGGGAGTACTCGCTTTTCTATTTTGGAGGGAAGTACAGCCATGCCATTAAAAAGGTGCCGCAGAAAGGCGATTTTCGCGTACAAGAAGAGCACGGGGGGAGCTTACATCCCGTTGCCGTAGATGAAGAACAACTTGATATTGCCCAGAAAGCATTATCAGCAATGCCTTGCGAAGCACTTTATGCACGGGTTGATTTAGTCAGGCAGGGCAGTGGCTGGGCGATAATGGAACTTGAACTTATTGAGCCCTCTCTTTACTTCAATTTAGATGAACAGTCTCCCCTGCGCTTTGTCGACGCATTGATAAGCTTTCATTTGAATAGGGCCTAAGCGTTGAATAAATGAAAAGTGAAGCCAGCAAATTATAGGTTTGCTGGCTTGCTGATAGGAAACTAACGCTCTAATTTAGTGCTAACGCAGCGTCTTCTCAGTTCGTCCCTGCTTTATCGTCCTGTTTCTGCTTGATTCAGAATTCTTAACTTGAGCACGGCTTACTGAAGAAGTCCTCGCCCGCTCAATTCGTCTTGGCTTACTGCTCTCTCGAGCCACCGGCTTGTTTTGCGGACTCGTTCTTTCAATTCGCTCTCGATTTATGTTTTGTTTAGCTGGGCGTTTTAGCGTGTTTTCTCTATTAGCATATCGCTTCGACTCTGACGGCGTTGATATCCGAGCGGGTTTGTCCTGCTTTAACTGGCTTAGCGTCCGGTCTCTAGTCGGCTTCTCGCTTCTGCTCGCCGCTTGATTGCGTTTTAGCGCGTGCTCAATGGATTGTTTGCGGCTTACCGAGTCTTGTTTGTTCTGAAAACGACTTTCTCTAAGTGGCGTTACCTGTTTTGGCTCAATAGTGCGTCTTACCGTCTTGGTATTTTCGGTACGCGCTATGGGTCTTACGGTATTTCTGTCATTTTGGCGTTTCGATGTGTTTACCGTGCTAGCGTGTTTATTCGACAAGTGCTTTGCCCGCGACACACCCGCATGTTCATATCGCGAAGGCGCATTGTGAACTACTCGAGTAGAGTAACGCGCACGACGATGCACCGTGTTGTGTTCCCAGCGACGATAGTCTCGGCTTATCACGCGTTTTCTTGGGCTACCGTGATAATACCGGCGTACAGGCTCGCGGTGAATAACCACATGACGGTTATGCCAATGCACGCTACCAAAGAAAAAGAACGTAGAAAGATGGATGCTTGGAGACCAATAGACATTGCTATGATGATGATAGCTTACGTGATGACGCCAGCGAACTGGTGAAGTTGTGTGCCACCAGTGACCGTACACAACATGTGGGTCGTAATAAGGCACATACACCACTTCCCGCTGACGGGGCTCAATGTAAATTATTTCGCGAGTAGGCTCACGTTCCCGTTCAACTTCAATGTAGTCATTGGTCACCAGATTGCCAGTGTTGAGGGCGTGTTGTCGAAGCACCTGCACGCGGTCTAGCACACGGCTTTGATCAATTAATACGTTATCACCAAGTTGCTGTAACCACTGAAGATCATTCGCCATGGTGCTGAGTAAGTCGGTGAACGGAGCAAGTGCTTTTACGCTGGGATCCCAGTTAACACTCGCCAGCACATTTTCGACCTGTTCCGGGGTTAAATGCTTGTTGCTTTGGCGCCAGCGGTCGGCTGCAACTACATCAAGCGGGTAGGTAGCCGCAATCAGTATGTGAGTAAGCAGGGTATCAGGATAAAGCGCAATGGGCGCAAGTACACTGTCTAATTCAGCGTCAGAATATTGCTGCGTTGACGCAGAAACATGTGCAAGGTTGGCGTTCGACTGGGCGATGACAGGTAGCGCTGAAACACTAGACAGTGCGACAATCACAGATAAGGTTATGTTTTTCATACATTCTCCTTAGCGCATGAGCAACGGCTTTTCGCGCGCCAAATGGTAAGTCTGTATACGTTATAATCAGTCTATGATTAACCCAAGCTGAATAGAAAACGCCCACATCGGTGTGGGCGTTTTTAAATAACTCGTCTATTTGAAAACGTGGGGGTCGAAAGCGTGCCCAAGCTTTTCTGTTTTCGTCTTTAAGTAATGCTTGTTGTCTTTGGTGATACCGTGGTCAATAGGCTTACGTGCAACCACGTCTATACCAAGCGCTTTTAGTGCTGCCAACTTTTTCGGGTTGTTTGTCATAAGCTCAACATGCTTCACATTCAGCGTATCTAGCATCAGCTTGCAGATATCGTAACTTCTTAAATCGGCGTCAAATCCAAGATGTTCGTTAGCTTCTACCGTGTCCATGCCACTATCTTGAAGGTTGTAGGCGCGAATTTTATTTAAAAGACCAATACCGCGACCTTCTTGGCGAAGGTATAACAGCACACCGTGACCATTATCGACGATATTTTGCATGGCTTTTTCTAATTGAAAGCCACAGTCACAGCGAGTGCTAAATAAAGAATCGCCTGTTAAGCATTCTGAATGGATACGAATTGGCACTACGTCGTCTTCTTTCCACTCTCCATAAGAAAGGGCAACGTGTTCTTGGCCGCTGGCTTCAACAAAGCCGTGTATTTTAAAATCACCCATGCGAGTGGGTAATTTTGCGGTACTGACATATTCGTATTTAGGCTGTTTGCTACTCATGTTACTTCTACACTTTGGACAGTAGGCAATAAGTGGGGATGACTTCTTTTTTTGCAAGTCTACCATTTTATTATACGCGAGTTGACGCTAGTGCTATCACTTTTTTCGTAAGACGTATATTAAGTGCAGTTATTAAAGTGGGGTAAACTCTCGCAGCGGGGCAGGCTTTGCAACGCTATAGCCTTGGGCAAAATCAACGCCCATTTTGCCAAGTTGTGCCATGGTGCCTTCATTTTCAACGAATTCCCCGACGGTTTGCATACCCATGGCTTTCGCTACATCATTGATTGACGCAACCATAGCCGTGTCTACACTGTCGTTCAGCATATCCTTGATAAACATACCGTCAATCTTTACCTGATTAACCGGCAAGCTTTTGAGATAACTGTACGAAGAGAAGCCGCTGCCGAAGTCGTCTAGGGCAAACGAACACCCAAGGCGATTAAAGGTACGCATAAAGGCAAGGGTGTCCTCCATTTTTATAATCGCTACCGACTCGATCACCTCGAAACAGATCTTGTTGTAAGGAATATTAAAGGTTTCGAAAGCGTTTAAAATGAATAACGTAAAATCTCTGTCTGCTAATGAATGGCAGTTGAGGTTTATACTGCATCGCCTTAACTCAGCGAGATGTTCAGGGTTTTCAGACAGCCATGTGAACGTATTTGTGACTACCCATTTGTCGACATTTACATTCATTTCAAAGCGCTCGGCCGTGGGTAAAAAATTAGCGGGCTCAACAATTTTTCCGTCTTTTTCCCTTAGGCGCAATAGCACTTCATAATAGTGACCATCGCTGGCTTTGCTCAAAGGTCTTAAAGACTGGTAATAAAGTTCAAAGCGCCCTTCTTCCAAGGCGTTGTTTATAGAAGAGACCCAGTCCAACTCACGCTGATAGCGCTGCATGCTCTCGTCATCTTTATTATATTTATGCACCTGATTTCTGCCATGCTCTTTGGCAAAATAACAGGCGGCGTCAGCCATACTTAAATACTGCCCTGAGCTAACGTTACTATCGTCGCACACAACCATGCCGATACTTACGCCTAGGTTGAATATTCGGTTATCCCACATGAACCGATAGGCCTGTACTGCATTGAGTATTTTCACTGCATTGAGATATACCGCATCAGCATCTAAATCTGAATAGATAACGCCAAACTCATCACCCCCGAGTCTTGCTAGCTGCGCGTTGGGTAGCAGCGTATTTTCAATCAGGCGGGCGACGTCTTTTATGAGTACATCTCCCGCTTTGTGACCGCAGGTGTCGTTAACCACTTTAAATCGGTCTAAATCTAAAAAGAGTAGGCACACAGGTAACGCGCTGTGGTTATTCACTTTTTCCTTGAAGACAGATTCAAATTGCCGTCTGTTGTATACGCCGGTTAGTGAGTCGTGAGTGGCCAAATACTGAAGGCTTAAATCGGATTGCTTTTTTTCCGTGATATCAATAATTGAGCCGTACAGGTAAGTTCCTTCATCGTTCTCGCGGATCTGGCAAGACAATGAAAACCAGAACTCAGTGCCGTCCCGACGTTTTCCCCGTATCTCTTTTCTGGTGACATGGCCTTGCTGTGATATCTCACCTAACAATACATGTCTGTCTTCTGGTGATGCGTAAAAGGCTTTTGTGCTTGCTCCCTCGCTAAGCATTTCTTCCTCATTCTCATACCCAAACACCGTGCACATCGCAGGGTTAACTGAAATTAGCTTACCGTCCCAGGTTGATGTGTAGTGTCCTTCAGCGGAGTTTCGGAACAAGTCATAAAAGTGATTTAAGCTAGAAATTGTTTCAGCTTGAGAGGAGAGTTTATGTTGATTGAGTACCTGCTCTTTTGTGATGACCGCAAATCCAAAACACAGGAAACCCAAGGTTAAGAAAAACAGCATTCCCATCGCGACATCGACAGTATAAATAAGGTCGCTGAAAAGGTTTTGGGTCACCAAAGCGTAAAACGCAAAGAAAGATAGCCAGGCCAGAATATAAGTGGTGCTGACAACACTACTGCCTTTGTCTTTAAAGATAAGAGCAAGGGTAACGTGATACAAACCCATCGCCGCAGTGAGTATAAGCAGCGTGATTGTGACCATATAAGCATTTACGGTAAAACAGTAAATGGTAGCAGCAATAGGTAGGGCATAATTTAGCAGTCTTAAAACAAAAGGCACACTAGAGAACAGGTGATGAGTCACTTTTCCAATACACAGTAGTAATACGCCGAAGCATACGGCGTAAAAATGCTCGCTGGCGTTAGTCAGGCTAGGCCAAAACGCGAGGCCACCCTCTGTAATGAACAATAATGCAATAAGCACCAATGACGACATGGTTAGCCAGAAGCGGGTAGGGATACGCTGATATAAGTAGGAAAAAAGAAAATAGGAAGCAATGAGTGCCATCACACCCGACACAGCACCAAGCAAAGTCAGCATATTAGTGTCATGTTGAGTAAGCAGGTCTCGCTCCCATAGTGACATTGGAAAGTACTTTAGCCCCTCGTCTTTCACTGCGATTAGTAACCGAGCGTCTTGGTATGGTTGAAGGGTGAAAGCAAGCCTAATATTTGGAAGCGGTTGTCTTAACGAATAGTCACCTTTACCGGCTTGATAACGGTACGATTTTATAATTCGCTGGCTGCTGTCTAGAAGATAAATCTGCAAATCATCAACGTTTAGTCGGTCGATATTAAGCATTAAGGGAATGGCACTATAGCCAGAGTGAACAAGCTCTGTTGAATACCACACACGTTCTGTTGAAGAAGCCGTTGCTGTTGGTGTTTTTGTGGAGCTTCCCGTCAATACATCAAAATAGGTTGCGCTATTAGGTGCAATTGATACCCGAGCATAATGGTTGATGATTTCCCTTTCGAAAGACTCATCGATAACAAGCCGCGGGCTGGCAAAGGCGTTTATGCTTAGAACCACCCAACTAATGAGCAAAGCTGCAACGTACTTTGTTAGCTGGGAGATTGGCACTAGCATGATCCTTGAAGCGCTAATTATGTGTTTTCTATAGAATAATACTAGTCTGTCCTAAAAGCCAAACAGAAAGAAAAAGGCACGGTAATACTTACGTGTTTTGAAGATACTGGTAGATCGCATTCGGTGATTGTTGAGTGCCTACCGGTTCCAGCCAAATCGCCTCGCAAAGCCACTCAATGCAAAGTATGCATTGAAAATTTGTATTGCTGGATTGGGTGGTAACAAGCGCCTGAAAGCGATCGGCTCCCCAATCTGCGTCGGATAGTGAAAAGTGAAAAATTTCACAAAACTGCTCTGCCCACTGCTGAGTTTTAAGAGGCGTTAAAGGTAATGCAACGCGGATTTCTACGCTTTGTTCGTTAACCACGGCGTGCTGTTGAATATCTTCTTTGGTGAGATTTTGCATAGAACTTATCAATTCGCTGGTTATTGTAAACCTGCTTGCTTTATAAAGTGTATATAGTACAACACAAAAACAATAGCGTTAATTTAAGCGTATTAAGGACGGGGTATGCTAACACTTCACCATTTAAATAACTCTCGCTCGCAGCGAATTTTGTGGCTTCTTGAAGAGCTGGGCGTAGAGTACAAAATAGAATTCTATCAACGAGACAGTAAAACAAACCTAGCGCCGGATTCATTGCGCGCTGTTCATCCGCTGGGACGCTCTCCGGTGCTTACTACGCCGCACGGTTCTATTGCCGAGTCTGGTGCTATTGTGGAATACCTTGTTCGCCACCACGCTACAGACGCATTTTCTGTACCTCAAGACCCAGAGGCACTTCAACAGTATTGGTTTTGGCTGCATTTCGCTGAAGGTTCGCTAATGCCGCCACTAGTGGCAAACTTAGTGCTGGAGAAAGCACGTCAAAAAGGTTCGAAGCCTTTCTTTATTAAGCCAATTACTAACAAACTGATAGACGGTATTTTAAATGCCTATTATGGCCCTAATTTAGCGCAGAGCTTACGCTATGTGGAATCTTACTTATCGAAAAATACTTGGTTTGCGGGTGACGCACCCAGTGGCGCTGATGTTCAAATGATATTTCCGTTAGAGTCGTTGGTAGCCAGCGGGCGTGCGAAAGATTTTACTGCTATTCAGGGTTACGTTAAGCGGGTTCATGCCAGAGAAGCCTACAAAGCGGCGCTTGAGAAAGGGGGAGAATACGCTTACGCCTAGTGTGTTTATCTCTACTGCGTGCACTTTTACTTTGTGCAAACTGCGGCCAGCTGGAAAACAGAGTCTAGTTGGCCTGCAAGCCCTCAGTGCTCTCGATTTATGTAATCATCAATAAGCTGGATAAAAGCCTCACCATAGCGCTCGAGTTTGGTTTGGCCTACGCCGCTTACATCAAGCAAGGTGTTGCGCGTAGTGGGGAGTTTATATGCCATATCCACTAAGGTGGCGTCACTAAATACCACATACGGCGGCACTTCATTTTCTTCGGCCAACACTTTGCGTAAGTGCTTAAGACGGGTGAACAACGTTCGGTCGTAGTTAGCAGGCGCTTGTTTTGCTTTTTTCTTGTCGGGCTTAAATTCAAGTCGCGGAACGGCAAGCTGAACCACTACTTCACCTTTTAGCACAGGCCGAGCGGCCTCGGTTAAGCGCAATGCGGCATGAGCGGTAATATCAACGCGTATAAGGCCTTTATGAACAAGCTGGTTGATAATGTTGTGCCAGTAGCTATCCGATTTATCTTTGCCTATGCCGTACGTGGAAAGCTGGTGGTGACCTGCTTCCTGAAGGCGCCTAAGCTGCTTGCCTCGCAAGACATCAATGACATACTGGCTAGAGGCTTGCTGTGAGAGCCGAAGTACACACGACAGTACTTTTTGTGCAATCACCAAACCGTCGATCATCTTAGGTGGGTCTAGGCAAATGTCGCAGTTGCCACAGGCGCTGTCGCTGAACTGCGAAAAGTAATTCAGGAGTACTTGTCGACGACAGGTTTGCGCTTCTGAAAAAGCTTCCATAGCTGCAAATTTTTGTAACTCTATTTGGTTACGCTCGGCTATTTCCCCTTGCTCTATCCACTGTTTTACGCGGGCTGCGTCTTTTTCATCAAACAACAATAAAGCTTCTGACTCCAAGCCGTCTCGCCCCGCTCGGCCGGTCTCTTGATAATAGCTTTCAACACTGCGTGGAACGTCGTGGTGAACCACATAACGCACGTTCGATTTGTTGATACCCATGCCAAAGGCAACGGTAGCCACCACAATATCAATTTTATCGTTAAGAAACTGGCGTTGTACCAGCTCTCGCTCGTCGTTATCCATACCCGCGTGATAGGCCGCGCAGCGAAAACCTTGTCTGAATAATTTAGCGTGCAGATCGTCGACTTTCGCGCGGCTGTTGCAGTAAATAATGCCGCTACCTTCTTGCTGTTTTACGTAAGCAACAACTTGATCAAAGGCTTTGTATTTGCTCATTACGCGGTAGCGAATATTGGGTCTGTCGAAGCTGCCTTTATAAACCAGCGGGTCGTTAAGGTTTAGCTGCGTCAGTATGTCTGCTTGGGTGGCCGAATCTGCAGTCGCTGTGAGTCCAATAACAGGAATAGAGGGGAAGCGGGATTTTATTTGCCCCAGAGCGCGATAATCCTGCCTGAAATCGTGCCCCCAATGGGAAACGCAGTGCGCTTCATCAATGGCAAATAAGGCAATGTCGGCGTGCGCAAGCGACTGCTGAAAATAGTACTGCATTAAACGCTCAGGCGACACGTAGAGCAAGTCGAGCTTTCCTGCTTGAAGTGCGTCATTTATGCGTGCTTGTTCGTCTGTTTCTAGCGTTGAATTGAGATAGGCAGCTTTTACGCCCAGCGCTTTAAGCTGTTCTACTTGGTCCTGCATAAGCGATATAAGTGGTGACACAACAATAGCGGTGCCTTGGCGCACTAACGCAGGAATTTGATAGCACAGCGACTTGCCACCACCTGTTGGAAGCAAAACAAGTGCGTCTTTACCTTCACATACTTGGTGAATGACTTCGCCTTGACCGTCGCGAAAAGCATCGTAACCAAATACATCTTTTAAGACGGTTTCTGGTGCTTTTACACGTTGCGTTTCTGGCGCTAATTCTGATGGAGCTATTGCAGTTGTCATGGCGCTGGATTTTACGCGTTTTTGGCGACGTCTTCACGGGGCAATTTAAAAAACTAGACTAAAATTCAGCGATAGTCCTGATCAGAGGGGCAGCAGCTCTTATAATTTATTTTGATTCAACATCATTGGTTGGATGAATTTCCGTCAAACTTACGTTCGGTAGTAATGTTGCTTATAAGCACATTACAAATATCAATTCATCAAGGAAAGCGAGTGGATAACAAAACGACTAATAAAGACGAAGCTAAGGGCAGCGAAACACTAAACCATGAACTAATGATTAAACATGTAATTGCGCTTTTTCGTGATACTATGCCGTTTAACCAGTTGCTGGGCTTGGAATTTGTTACTGAAGGAGAGGGGCTGGATACAAGGATCTCCCTGCACCTTGATTGGCAACCAGCGCTGACCGGCAATCCAATGCAAAAAATCCTACACGGCGGTGTAACAGCGACTATGCTAGACACCATCGGTGGTTTAGTTTCAATTGTAGAAACCATCAAACAAACCGCACGTGAACACCTTGCGGACCTTCAAGTTAGATTGCCCACCATGGGCACAGTCGATATGCGCGTTGACTACTTAAGGCCGGGAAGAGGCGAGCGCTTTGTTGCGACAGCCACGATTATACGCAAGGGCAGTAAATTAGTGGTTTGTAGAATGGAATTGCACAACGAAAAAGGCGATCATATAGCCTTTGGCACGGGTACGTATATGCTGGGATAGCAGTGTCTTAATAGGTTTGCATCATCCCACAATGCCTGTTGTGACGTTGTGTAAAGGAAGTGAGCGGTATTAACGGGAGGTGTAGCATGGCAGAGCCATTACCAGATTTAATTGAAGAGATTGTTACCGAAAGTATGGGTGACGATCCGGCGACCTTGTTAGCGACCCTTGCGGGACAAGACGAGGTATACATCGCATCACTGTTAGAATCGTTGCCCGTAGAAAAACGTTTGGCGGTATGGGAAGGCATTCCTCGCGACCGTAAGCTCGACGTATTGGTTGAGATGCGTAGCGACCCCCGTGAAATTCTTATCGACAATACGCCGCACGACGAATGGGCGTCTATTTTTGCTGATATTGACGCAGAAGATTTACTGGAACTACTCGATTCATTGCCAAAACGGCTTGTCGATATGGCCTATGAATCACTTGATTCTAAAGAGCGTAAGTACTTCAGAGAAGCGACACAATTCCCCGATAACCAAATAGGGCACTGGGTTAACCACGAGCAGTTAGTGTTACCTTCGAACGCGAAAGTGCGCGAAGGACTACGCTTATTAAGACGTGACATACCTCAGCATTGTGACAGCATTTTTTTGGTGAACCGCTCAGGTCAATTTTCCGCGCTAGTTAAAATTAGCCACCTCTTCAATGCGCAAGATCATGTGTCGCTATTCGACTTGTCGGAAGAAAGTGTGACGACCATTCAAGGGGCTGACGACACTATGAATGCGTCGCTACTTGTTCAACGTTCTGGGCTTGCGTCGCTGCCGGTAGTTGACGAAAACAACAAGCTTCTCGGCCGATTAGATGTGACCTCTGCAAGTGAGTTGGTTAACGAGTTTTACGAACGCCAAGTGATGGCTTCGGCCGGTATGGATGAGGACGAAGATTTATTCTCGCCTGTGGCCAAAAGTGCGAAAAATCGTGCCCTTTGGCTTGGCATTAACTTGCTTACCGCATTTTTAGCCTCGTGGTTTATTGGATTGTTCGAAGGCACCCTTCAACAAGTGGTTGCCCTTGCGGTACTGATGCCGGTAGTGGCAAGTATGGGAGGCATTGCAGGTAGTCAAACGCTAACCCTGATTGTACGCGGCTTGGCGTTGGGGCAGGTCACGCCTGCCAACTTACGGGCGCTGATGGTGAAAGAGCTTAAAGTAGGCGGCGTTAATGGCGTGATTTGGGCCTTGGTAATTGGCGTTGTTGCTTATTTCTGGTTTACCGATGCCATGTTAGGGTTGGTTATCTGTTTGGCTATACTGTTCAACATAGTAGCCGCCGCACTTGCAGGCGTGTTTGTACCTGTAATATTGGACAAGCTGAAAATAGACCCTGCACTGTCGGGGTCGGTCATTTTGACTACCGTAACCGACATTGTAGGCTTTGTAGCATTCTTAGGTTTGGGCACACTGTTTCTGCTGTAGCACCACTCCCGCGATAAACCTTGTCCTGTTTTTTCATGACGAACGCATCTTAGGCCCCATTGAATGAGCACATTTAGTGGGGCTTTTTCATTTTTTGTTAATTACGTTTCATTAATTATGCCGCTTGTTACACGCCCTTTGCCGCAATGGAAAGCGTTAAGGGTTGTGTATTCACCTAACCTGATAAACAATACGCGCCTTCTTCCCCCGAATTTCGTTGGAGTCAGTCTTGTCTAAGCAAGCCAGTGCCGCTCAAGTCGGCGTTATTTGTGCAATTGCCGCATATAGCATGTGGGGTGTCGCACCTGTTTATTTCAAACAGTTGATGGTATTGCCGGCTGCTGAAATCCTGATGCACAGGATAATTTGGTCTGTGGTGCTTTTGGTTGGGCTTATAGCCGCGCTAAAGCAGTGGCCCAAAGTGGGCGCCGCCTTTCGCAATAAGCGCGTTATGCAGATTTTATTCGTTGCAGGGTTGTTACTCGGGGCGAATTGGCTCTTGTTTATTTGGGCAATTAATAACGACCATATTCTTGATGCAAGCCTTGGCTATTACATCAACCCTCTTATCAACGTATTTTTAGGGCGACTTTTCTTAGGTGAAAGGTTGCGTAACTTACAGCGTGTAGCCGTTGGGCTTGCCGTTATTGGCGTGGCTATTCTTATTTTCTCTTACGGCCACGTGCCGTGGATTGCCCTGGTGCTTGCGGGAAGTTTTAGCGTATATGGCTTATTGCGCAAGCAAGTGGCTGTAGACTCGCTACCCGGCCTATTCATTGAAACCTTAATGCTCTCGCCATTCGCTATTATTTACTGGGTCTTCTTTGGCTCTGAGTACAGTAACTTATTTAATAACGACGCCACGCTAAATACCCTTATTTTAGCGGCTGGCATTGTAACTACCGCGCCACTACTTTGTTTTACCGCTGCAGCAAGGCGCATTATGTATTCAACGCTGGGCTTTTTTCAGTACATTGGCCCTACGCTTATGTTCATTCTGGCGGTTTACCTTTACGGCGAACCGCTTGAAGAGTCGCGCTTGGTAACCTTCGGCTTTGTGTGGTTTGCGCTTATCTTGTTTAGTGCCGACTCGCTAGTTAATTACCGCAGTCAGCGTAAAGCGCGAAAGCTAGCGGTGGAGTAGGTGCTTTTGCGCACAAGTCTTTAATGAAACGTCGGACAGCTTAGCGGCGGTTGATTGAGTGAAAAGCTAAAGCAGTGAAGCTTGCTCTTGCTGAGGAACATCTGGTGGTTCGCACTTCACTTGGTTACGCCCACTATTTTTGGCGGCATAAAGCTGCTTGTCGGCAAGGCTTAGTAGCTTATCTACGCGCTGAGTGTGGGCGCCACTTACCCCAATACTGCAGGTCACTTTAATGTCGCTTTTAGGCAGCTGAATAATTTCCGCTTCCACCACTTTTCTGAAGTCGTCTAAACGCTCACAGGCTTCTTTTAGTGGTGTTGACGGCATGTATATACAAAACTCTTCGCCACCAAAGCGGGAAATAATTTCGTCTGGAAAATAAAACTCAATAAGGGCCGCCATGGCTTTTAGCACAATGTCACCTGCGTCATGGCCATGGGTATCGTTTATCGATTTGAAAAAGTCTAGGTCAATAAGGGCGAGAGCGTGATCCTCAGACAGGTTTTGGTGTTGTACAGTAACCATGTAGAAGAAGTGGCGCCTGTTAGGCAAACCTGTTAAATAGTCGGTGTTGGCCACACGACGAATTTCTTCAACGCTCTCAATATATTCCACGTTCTGCATCACGCGACACAAGAACTCTTCATGACAGTAGGGCACTCGCAAGAAGTCATTTGCACCACTTTTAATAAAGTGCGCAGACATTAACATGCCTTTGCCTCCAGCAACGCCCATAATTGCCAGCTGTTCTTTCGAAAAGGCTTTTCTTAAACTGGCGACAAAGTGCGTGCCTGTCATATCAGGCAACGTGTTGTCAGTGATAACAAGACGTACGTTTTTGTGTTCAGACAAGCATTGCATAGCGTCTGTAGCCGTTAGGCATTCAAACGCAATAAAATTGTGGCGCTGAAGTAATGAAACGGTTTTTGAGCGCAACACCCGATTAGTGCTTACGACGACGACGCCAGTAGACTTGTTTTTTTCTAATCTGCTAATAAGACGATTGAGGTAGTCGTAGTTCTGCGAATTTTCTTTGGGAATGTAATCGACAACGTCACGTTCTAGGACTTTATCGCGAATAGCGCTATCTAAACTTTCTGTTGTAGCAATGGTGGGAATGAAAGACTCAACCGTAAAGTCGATGGCTTCGCCTTTTGGTGCATCGGGAAGCGAGTATGCAACAATAGCACACAGAAAGGTTTCCGGCATATTTTGCGAAAACCGTGCTTTGCCTTCTGTCAGCGACGTTGCGCCAACGGGGGTAAGACCTGCCCGGCGTACTAATTTCGCTATAAGTTCAAGGTTGCCTTCACCATTTTCGATGATCAGCACGTGTTGCTGCATACATTTCAACTTAGGTTTAGGCTACCTTGCCTATTAATAATGTTACGCTTTCTCCAGCTTTGCGTAAGCAAGTACCAGCCATTTGCTGCCAAATTCGTCGAAGTTTACTTGAACTCGACCGTGCTCACCACTCCCTTCGTAGTTAAGTACGATCCCTTCGCCAAATTTACGGTGTACAACTCGCTCACCTAAACTAAAGCCCGTTTCTTCAAAACTGGCGTGCGACGTCGCTTGGCTAAAGCGGTTGTGCACGGGCCGCGAAATCGTCGATTTCAGCCTAACCTCTTCAACGCAGTCTGCTGGCATTTCGCGAATAAATCGAGAAGCAGTATGATACTTATCTTGGCCATAGAGTCGACGACTTTCTGCATAAGTAATATACAACTTTTGCATTGCTCTGGTCATACCAACATAGCAAAGTCTGCGTTCCTCTTCCATTCGACCTGGCTCGTCGTTGGTCATTTGGCTAGGGAACATGCCTTCTTCTACACCTGCTAAGAATACCAGCGGAAATTCAAGGCCTTTGGCGGTGTGTATGGTCATCATCTGGACGGCGTCCTGGTCTTTATCCGCCTGGGTTTCACCCGCTTCCAGCGACGCATGAGCTAGAAAGGCTGCCAGAGGCGACATTTCTTCGGCTTCTTCAGGCACGATAAAGGTCTTACATGCAGTAACCAATTCTTCTAAGTTTTCTAGACGTGCTTGAGCTTTTTCTCCGCGCTCTGCTTGGTACATAGCGTACAGACCAGATTGGCGAATAGCTTTATCGGCTTGTTGGTCAAGGGGCTCATCTAACGTGGATTGCTCTAGCTCAGTAATTAGCAACACAAAGCTTTGCATAGCGTTTAGCGCGCGGCCTTTGAAGCCACCTTCATTAATGAGCAACTGACACGCCTGCCACATTGAACAGTTGTGCATTCGCGCGGTGTCGCGCACTTGCGATAAGGTTTTCTCACCAATACCGCGACTTGGGGTGTTTACTACACGCTCGAAAGCTGCATCGTCGTGCGGGTGGCTTACCATGCGCATATAGCCAAGGGCGTCTTTAATTTCTTGGCGTTCGAAGAAGCGCAGACCGCCGTATATGCGATACGCCAGCCCTTCGTGTAGCAAGGCTTCTTCCAGTACTCGAGACTGGGCGTTGTTTCGATAAAGAATGGCGGTATCAGTAAGGGCGTTGCCTTGATTCAGCCAATCTTTGATTTTCGAAACAATAAAGCGCGCTTCATCTAGCTCGTTGAAACCCGCATATACAGAAATCAGCTCGCCTTGCGCGTCTTCCGTCCAAAGCTCTTTCCCTAAACGGCCCGTATTGTTGTCGATAACCGTGTTCGCCGCTTTAAGAATGTTTCCTGTAGAGCGGTAATTCTGCTCAAGGCGAATAGTAGTAGGCTCGTTGAAGTCTTTCAGGAAGTGCTGAATATTATCTACGTTCGCGCCGCGCCAGCCGTAAATAGACTGATCGTCGTCGCCAACAATCATAATGTTATTATTACCACCACTACACAGCATACGAAGCCATGCATATTGGATATTGTTGGTATCTTGGAATTCGTCTACCAACACTGCACGGAAACGACGTTGATAGTGGGCTAATACTTCTGGGTTTTTAGCCCATAATTCATGTGCGCGTAGCAACAGTTCAGCAAAATCTACCAAGCCTGAACGGTCGCAAGCGTCTTGATATGCCGCATAGACTTCGCGCATGGTCTTTTGAATATGATCGCCGTGGGTTTCAATGTGCTGAGGGCGCAAGCCTTCGTCTTTGTTGCCATTTATGTACCACTGAATTTGACGAGGTGCCCAATGCTTTTCGTCCAAGTTCATGGCCTTCAGAATGCGGCGAATAAGTCGATACTGATCATCCGAATCAATTATCTGAAAATTCTCAGGCAAGTTGGCTTCTGCATGATGCGCGCGTAACAGGCGGTGTGCAAGCCCGTGGAAGGTACCAATCCACATATTGTGCAGGCTGCGACCCATCAACGACTCTATTCGGCCGCGCATTTCTTTGGCTGCTTTATTGGTAAAGGTCACTGCCAAAATAGAAAAAGGGGCGATGTTTTCGACTTCCATTAACCACGCAATGCGATGCACTAATACGCGGGTTTTACCACTGCCCGCGCCAGCCAAAACTAGGGCGTTAGATAGTGGGGCTGCTACTGCTTCACGCTGTTTGTCGTTTAGCTCGTCTAGCAGTCGAGATACATCCATAGTGTGGTACCTGTTAGTTGATAGTGTTATACATTCAGCAGCGCGCTATTATGCCACCTGCCTGTTAATTTATACAGTCCAGTTTTTCCCAGTGAAGATAAACTTCAACGGCATTATACGTTCTTGTGCAATCATGATTTTTAGTATTATTTAATGAAAGATACGAGCGCTCTGGACGTTCTATTAAATTAATGGAAGCACTCAGTTAGACGCAGCGAGAGAGCAGAGTGCTTTAACGATGTATACATGTACGATACGGTTATTAGCTATAACGAATTAATTCGATAAATTGATCGAATTATGCGCTTGGTCGGTATCACATCGGTATTGCATCACATCAAACTCAGGTAAACTTTTATGCGTTTCTTTTTGTCAGCATAGATATGCACAGCAAGGAACAAGTTTAGATTGCTTACCCAATTTTCTGATAGAACACAGCATTTTTATATAACGGGACATGCTCATGACCGCACTTACTACGCCCATCGATTTTTGGTCTACGCTGAAACAAGAAGCGCAAGTTGTTGCTGAAAAAGAGCCTTTGCTGTCTAGCTATGTGCATGCCAGTGTTCTTGCACATCACAACTTTGAATCGTCGCTAAGCTTTATTCTGTCGAACAAAATGGCAGACGACGTTATGCCTGCGCTCGCCATTCGTGAAGTTTTCGATGAAGCTTACTTACTTGAGCCAGGCATCAGCGAAGCGGCTATTGCTGACATTCTAGCGATTAAGGCGCGGGATGCGGCGGTCAACGATTACCTTACTCCCTTACTTCACTTTAAAGGTTTTCATGCTGTGCAAGTACACCGCATGGCGCATTACCTTTGGGTTCATGGGCGTCATCAGCTTGCTTTATTCTTACAAAGCCGCAACTCGGCAAGCTTTGGTGTAGATATCCACCCTGCTGCGCGTATAGGTAAAGGCGTCATGTTTGACCATGCAACTGGCATTGTAGTGGGCGAAACTGCAGTGGTTGAAGACAACGTATCTATTTTGCAGAGCGTTACATTAGGTGGTACCGGTAACGAGTCGGGCGACCGCCACCCTAAAATTCGCCAAGGCGTGTTAATTGGCGCTGGCGCCAAGATCCTTGGAAATATTGAGATAGGTGAAGGCTCAAAAGTAGGCGCTGGTAGCGTTGTACTCAATAGTGTTCCAGCTCACGTTACTGTGGTGGGTGTTCCAGCTAAAGTGGTTGGGAGACCGGTTTGTCAAAGCCCATGTGAATCCATGCGCCAAAACGTACTAGAAGATAACTCCCACGTATAAAATTGGGGTCAGAGTACATTTCTGCTTTCGTAATAACGGGGTCAGAGTACATTTTTGTCGTCAGCGTATTTGAGCGATTAAATGTACTCTGACCCCATTATTCAAGGGTTATTGTGTTGCCGCCTTTTTCTTTTGATGCGTAGAGTGCCCGATCGGCGCGCTGAATAAGTGTCTCGAGTGTATCGCTTTGCTGCATGAGAGTGACGCCGAAGCTCGATGATAATGACACTTCTGAAATAACGATTGCGTTTATTCCTTCACGTACTTTTTCCACCAAATTAAGGGCGTTTTGCTCGCTGATATTAGGCAGAAGCAATACAAATTCGTCGCCGCCGAAACGGGCAAAAACATCAGCTTTACGCACAATATCCTTCGTCACCTGACTTAGTCGGCGCAATGCGTTGTCGCCGTCTACATGGCCTAATTCGTCGTTAATACGTTTAAACTTATCTAAATCAAACATAACGAAATAAAGCGAGCTTCCAGATTCACGGCTCTGAGCCATTTCTAGTGCGCTGCGCTGAGCCAAATACTCCCGCGTATAAGCTTGGGTTAAGGTATCCACAAAAACACGGTCTTTGAGCAAAGCATTGTCTGCTTGTAACTGAGGAATGGCTATACCAAATAAAGCGTTGGCTGCAATAACGTTGAGTGCAAACTGATACACCTTGACGTAATCCATTAAGGCGAATATATGCACCAGCAAAACAATGCATAGGCTGCTTATTGCAAGGCTTATAACATTACGCTTCGTGCTTTCAGTACACGCTATCCACATGTGGGTAATGGCGAGAAAAAAGATAGCAAATGCACTGTCACGAGACTGGGTAAGTTTTGCCAATAACATGACGAATAGTATGAGGGCCAAATTGATTGCCACTTTTTTAAAGTAGCTGTGTAAATCGGATGAAGCGCAGTTAGAAAATGCTAAGAGGTCTATTTTAGAAGCCGCACTTATTTTTACTAACAAGCCAGCAAAAAGAGGTGCAAGCACTACAACACCAGCCATATCCCCTATCCAAAAGGGCAGCATCGCTTCTTTAATATCCGCCGCTGACATCTGATTAGTGAGAACAAGTGAACCAATGACTAGTTGCGTAGCAACTAACGACGAAATACAGCCGATGATTAAGAACGAGACGATTAATTGGGGTGTGGTGACGTCGGGCTTTCTCAATAGATGGCCGAGAACACTGGCTCCTGCATAGTAAGGGAGCATATGTGCAACGCCGAATAACACGCCGCCCCACATCATTTCTACGTTACTTAACGGCAGCGAGTAGTTATGACCATTCCAGACGGTAATCGCAATGGCGGCCACCATAATAGGCACTACCGCGCGCCAACCTAAAACTAAGAAGCATGCAAGGGTGTAGCCTGCCGCAGGAAACCAAACACTGGCGTGTTCAGTGTATTCAACAATGCGTCCAATTTGCCATATGGCAATCCAAGACAAGATAATAAATACATCTTGATACAAGCCAGACAGTGGCTTAAACGGCCAAAAAGAGCGACCTGTCTCGGCATGTTCATGAACATTCGAGGTTGGCTTATCTACCTTGGACGCTTGTTGCGACCTTGACTTCGAGATAGCAGGTTTTTCCATGAGGACACAAAAACTACGACTTCAGTTTTCAGTGTATAACGAGTGAGCGTTAAAATCTATACACCCTAAGTGCGGCTCTCTAGACCTTTAATAATGCGGCTTACTCAAAGGTTCACATCCCGCAAAAGAATGAGTAGTAGAGGTCTGTATTTTCGAGATAAATAGCGCCTAGACAAATTGAATAAGCTCTTCTAATGAATCAAGTTGAACGTGTGGAAGTACTGAAACGGGTTCTAATTTCAACTGCATTGGACGATTACATGCAAACCAAGCCGACTGATAGCCTGCATTAATGGCACCGAAGACGTCTTTAATAATATTATCGCCCACATGTAAAATGTGCGACGGCGTTACCTTTATCAGTGAGGCCGCTTCATCAAACATGTTTTGAGCAGGCTTCATAGGCCGTTCCACACTGGCGTGTAAGATCGCCGTGAAGTAACGGTCTAACCCTACTTTTTGCGCGTTTACATTGCCGTTAGTAATACCAACGAGCGGTAAGTGCTGGCTAAGTTTATCGAGGGTGTGGTGAACATTGCTGGCTAATGCAAAATCGCTTCTTGCGTCATAAAAACAATTAAAGCAGCTGTCTACAGCAGCACGTAATGCAGTGTCTTCTGTAGGGACTATTGATAACTGGTTTGCTGGCGTGCCAGATAGTGCAGCGTTTAAAACAACGCGACGAAGCTGCCCCATATCAGAAGCCAACCGCGCGTCTTTGGCGATAGCCGCACGTTTAAGCTGTAGCCAATCAAGTGATGTTAGCTTAGCCGCATGTTTGTGATGTTCAGCAATATGCGCTTGAAGGGCTTGCTCTGCGCGTCGAATAATAGGTTCATTATTGTAGAGGGTGTCATCAAGGTCGAAGGTCATAGCCTCGACGTTATTGATAGACCTGAAAAACTGCATGGGGAAACCTTCTAGTAGCGTTATTTCTTGTGTGCGCGAGGGTGAGCCGCGTCATAAACCTTAGCGAGATGCTGAAAATCCAGATGGGTATAAACTTGTGTCGTTGACAAGTTAGCATGACCTAATAGCTCTTGAACCGCACGCAAATCTCCGCTGGATTCTAATACGTGGGTAGCAAAGGAATGGCGCAGTTTGTGAGGGCTTACTTTTTGTGACAGCGACTGTTCGCTTGCCATTTTATCGAGGCGATTAGCGACTTGTCGATTGGATATGCGGGTTTTGCGCTTACTCACAAAGACCGCACTTTCGTAAGGTGATGCGTAGGCAGGGCGTACCTTTAACCATGCGTTAAGTGCTTTTTGTGCGTGTCGGCCTAACGGAAGTATTCGCTGTTTACTTCCTTTACCCATGACCTTCACGGTACCGTCCTTTAGACAGTCGGCCAAATTGAGCCCAGTCAGTTCGCTTAAGCGCAGTCCACAGCCATAAAGTAGCTCAAACATAGCCACATCACGTAATTGCATACCCTCATCGTCGTCACTGCTTCGGGGGGAGGCATTAAGAAGCTGCTGCATTTCATCCACGCTTAGTTGCTTAGGCAATGGCTTCCCTTGCTTCGGAGCTTGAATACCTTCTACAGGGTTGCTGAATAGTTGCTGATGATCGATAAGATATTGGCAGAAGGTTCTAAGTGCCGATAGGCGCAATGCTATACTGCGCGGGCTGTGCCCTGACATCTTTGCATCAGCCATTACCCGCTTTATGTCGCTTGGCGTTAGTCCCGACCACTCGTAAAGCCCAAGTAACTTTGCAACTTCGGTAAGCTGGCGCTGGTAGTTTTTGATGGTGTGAAGAGATAGCCCACGCTCCACCTGTAGATGTAGCAGAAACTTATCTAGCCATTGCTGGCAAGGCTCGCTTATCAATGCGTCCGTAGACACTACACCTAATATCCCATCATTTCAGGCAAGATGATATTAAGCACTTGCTGAAGCTGTTGAAGTAACAAGGTGTCCATATCTGGGGTGAAGTGGCTGGCGTCACTGCTGCTAATACCTAAAATACCGAGTTCACGGTTGTCACCAAGCAGCATTAGCGCTACAGACTCCGCAGGGCTTTCTCCGAAAAGAAGCTGTCGTTCGTGCTGAGATAATCGACCGAAGAAAAAGTTGGTATTTTTAAAGCGTTTTTCAGTAAATAAACGTTGCTGTAGTTCGGGGATCGCGTGCGGACCTTTAAAGCTTTTAATGACCGCCGACGACAATTGTAAACGCTCTTGAAGCACATCTTCCAAAGTAAACTGAACTTCGGCAACACTTTCACAGCGCAGAAGCTGCACGTTTAAATCGGTGTAAACGCGATATATTTTTTCGTTTTGTTTAGCGATGCTCACCAGCTGATTGAGTTTAAAATTAAGCTGCCTAACTTTCTTTCGAAGCTGATCGCTTTGAATTTCTACCAGTGAAACACTGCCTTTCTGCTCGTGGGGAAGCTTAATTTTTTCAAGAAGGTCGGAGTGCTCGGCAAAGAACTCAGGGTTTTGTAACAAGAACGCGCGCACATCGGCACTCGACAATTCCGTTGTGTCGTTGAATGGCTCAATCAATTGCGTAGCGTTAGACTGCCCTGATAATTCGCTCATAGATTTATATGTCCGTCGTACACGTGCTCAGCAGGCCCTGTCATTTTTAACACGTTATCTGGGCCAGGCCAGCGTATACGTAAACTGCCTCCGGGTAAGTCCACCCGCACGTCTTTTCCTAATTTACCCTGAATCTGGCCAATTGCAACCGCTGCACAAGCGCCGCTACCACAGGCCAAGGTCTCACCTGAACCTCGTTCAAATACGCGAAGTTTAATATGTGACTCATTGATTATTTGCATAAAGCCAACGTTTACGCCTTCAGGGAAGCGTTCGTGCTTTTCAACAAGCGGACCAATCTCGGCCACATTAGCAGTATCAACGTCGTCGACTTCCATCACGCAATGTGGGTTACCCATCGATGCCGAACCAATGAATAGCGTGCTCTCGCCGACTCGCAATATGTAGGTGTTTTCTTGCTTATTGGCTTTAAGTGGAATATTCGCAGGTTCGAATTCAGGTTTACCCATGTTCACAGTAACCTGACCATCTTTCTCAAGATACAGCACCATTTTTCCAGCTTTGGTGCTTACGACAATTTTGTTGCGATTAATGAGACCTTTTTGCTTAACAAAACGTGCGAAGCAGCGTGCGCCATTGCCACACTGTTCTACTTCCGAACCATCCGCGTTGAAGATACGATAGTGGAAGTCTTGCTCAGGATCGTAAGGCGGTTCCACCATCAACAGCTGGTCGAAGCCAATGCCGAAGTTTCGGTTAGCCAGTTGCTGAATTTTTTCTTTAGAGAAAAAGACGTTCTGAGTAACGTTATCAATAACCATGAAATCGTTACCCAAACCGTGCATTTTAGAAAATTGAACCTGCATTAAACGCGCATCTATCTTGTTAGTTTGTCTCTAGTTTACGGAAGTTTGTACTCACCTTGCCAGAGATCTTTTTGTTTTTCTCTTTCACGAACCACAATTGCTTCGTCACCATCTACCATAATCTCGGCTGGACGACAGCGGCTGTTGTAGTTTGACGCCATAACAAAACCATAGGCACCGGCGCTGCGAACTGCAAGTAAGTCTGTTGGCTCAATGGCTAATTCACGATCTTTTCCTATAAAGTCACCAGTTTCACACACTGGGCCGACTACATCGTAAATACGTGCTGTTGCCGTAGTTTCTTCTTTTACAGGAATAATTTTTTGCCATGCTGAGTAAAGTGCAGGGCGTAATAAATCGTTCATTGCAGCGTCGACAATGGCGAAGCTTTTTTCTTCACCTTCTTTAATGAATTCAACTTCGGTAACTAAAATACCGGCGTTTGCTGCAATAGCGCGGCCTGGCTCAAGAATAAGCTTTAGGTTTTCACGGCCTACCATTTTTTCAGCCATGGCTTGTGCATAGGCTTTAGGATGAGGTGGTTGCTCGTTGTAATAAGTAACGCCAAGACCACCGCCTACATCTAAATGTTCAATGATAATGTTGCGTTCAGCTAATTCATCAATAAGCAGAAGCAAGCGCTCCAAGGCGTCTACAAATGGGCCGATTTCTGTGAGCTGCGAGCCGATATGGCAGTCCATGCCAACAACATTTAAATGAGGTAGCGATGCGGCCAATTCATAGGTAGCAAGCGCTCGCTCACGAGCAATACCGAATTTATTCGCCTTCAAGCCTGTAGAAATATAAGGGTGAGTTTTGGCATCCACATCCGGGTTTATGCGCAGTGAAATAGAGGCTTTCACGCCCATTTCGCCCGCAACCTGGTTAATTCGATGAAGCTCTGGCTCTGATTCTACGTTGAAACACATGATGCCTTGTTCTAGCGCATAGCGAATTTCATCATGCTTTTTACCAACGCCTGAAAATACTACCTTACTTGCATCCCCACCGGCCTCGATTACGCGAGCGAGTTCACCTGCTGAAACGATATCAAAGCCTGAACCTAATTTGGCTAGAACGCTTAATACACCGATGTTCGAATTCGCTTTTACCGCGTAACACACAAGGTGAGGATGCTCACCAATGGCATCATTAAATGCGTGCCAATGACGCTCTAATGTTGCACGTGAATAGATGTAAACCGGCGTTCCATGCTGGGCTGCAATATCAGAAACAGCCACTTGTTCAGCATGAAGCTGACCTTGGCTGTAGGCGAAATAATCCACTAGTTCAGCTCTCCAGAAGTAGTTGCGGGTGAAGTGTTATTGGTGTCAGAGTCGGCGCCGGTTTCTGCATTTTCAGAAGACGCTGGTTCAGCAGAGGTGTTTTGTGCAGGCGCCTCAGGAATGTAGAGCGCCCCTTTGTAACCACAGCCACATAATGCTGTGAGTGTTAGCAAGAAAACAACTGACTTTTTAAGCACGAAAAATCCCGCGAAGAATACGACAAATGCCGCTATCATCGCATTGCGGCGTTAAATTGCAAGAGCCAATAATCGTTCTTGTGTTTTATCGCCATATCGAACGTTTTTCCAAAGCGCATCGCACAGGCTCTGCGTATCAGAAAAATCTTTGTTTTTAAGCCAATCGATAAGAATATTGGGGTTGTCTGGAAAGGCAATTGCTTCGTTGTCAGGAGCTTCTAGCCACTCTTCAACAATGTCGGTATCAAGTTGAAACAGGGTTTGGCATAAATCCAATTTATTTAACGTAAGCACATTCGATAGTTGCTCAAACTGGCCGTGTAAAGGTTTTATAAGCAGCTTCTTGCCCAGTTGAAGTGCCTCACTCGATAGCTCAAACCCCCCATTGGCGATTACGCCGCTGGCGTGCTGTAGGGCTTTTTGAAAGTGCTTCTTAGACGTTGGGTGCCAATGAATATGTCCCACTTCTTTCGCTTCATCGATGTTCGGGTGAAAGCATTCGAAAACCTGATCGCTTAGCGGTTCCAACATTTGTTGAACATCTTCAATATCTTCAAAAGGTAAGTAAACCAGAACGTGACCATTTCCCGAAGACACAATCGGTTTTTCTGCAACGAATGGCGGAATAATCGGTTGATTGAAGTGATACCAGTGTACACCCAGTTGCATCTCTGTTGGTGCAAACACTTTCATGAGCAAGGAATCGAAAATCGTGTTGCCACTTTTAGGGACGTCGTAGGCAAATGCAGCCTGATGGCTAATCGAAATAGAAGGTAGACCTTGCTGTTTAGCTGCCCACGCCGTGACGGGCTCAAAGTCATTGACCAGCAAATCGTAGTTGCTGGTATCAAAGGCTTTCACGTCTTTAATAAACTGGCTTACATTTGCATCTTTAACGGTCGCCCATTTATCAACCCGGCCTCCTTTGGTGATAAAGCTCAGGCCAGTAAAGGTTCGGTATTCTCCGAATATTTCCATGTCGAAATACTTCTCAGGGGGACGACCGGTAAACACAAAGTCAACGTTAATGTCATCGCGCTGTGCCAGAGCTGCAGCCATTATTCGCGCACGGGCGATGTGTCCGTTACCGGTGCCTTGCACACCATACAATAATCTCATGCTACCCCAGAATAGAAATGCTCAACGTTGCTATTGTAACGCCTAGAAGCGTCCCTGCGATCACGTCTGACGGGTAATGAACACCCAGTAACACACGTGAAAGACCAATTAACGCGGCCCAGCTGTAAGCCAATACCGCAAACGACGGATAATAATGAGCCACTATACTCGCCATCAATGTGGCTGCTGCCGTGTGGCCTGAAGGAAGAGAAAATTTATCAGAAGGCGTGACATGTGCTGTTAAATTCATTAGAAAATCGCAAGGGCGAGGGCGCTTGAACATTTTCTTAAGCAGCACATAAATGGGTAATTCCAGCGCATAAGCCATCAGCGCTGTGTAGAGGAAAAGCTCACCGTGTTCAGGCTCAAATGCCCAAAGCAGCGCACCGATAACAAGGTACAGGTAACCATCGCCGGTTTTCGACAGCCAGATAATACTTCTGCAGTCTCTTTTTTGCGTCAGTTTGTACAGGCGATAAAACAAGTCAGTATCGTATTTGGTCAAGGATTTAATCAACATCGCCTTGTCCCCTATCGGTTAATTACTGCACAGGCTAAAGTTCATCTGTGACCAGTGGGTGACGAAAAAAAGAAACTTTTTTGACAGCGAGCTTCGCTTTTACTTTTTCTTTTGTCCTGGCGAACAGATATTGGGAATGGCTGTAAAAGACAAAAAGCTAAGCAAAATATGTGCTCATTTTGGGGAGGGGAGAGCAAGTTTTGATGAGTTTTGAAAAAAGTAGAAAATTCGACGAAAGGCGTTAAATCAAACGTTTGCATTGCCACATTTAATGCTATGCTAGTTTTAGAAGCGTAAGCAGCGCTTTGTTTTCACTTAATTTTAGTCTTCTCAATTTTAGTAAGGCAGAACGATGGAATACAACACATCTGAATTATGCGATTTGTTTGCTGATAGCGTAGACGTGGTAGATCCAATTTTCGCGAGCTTTGGTGGCCGGTATTCTTTCGGTGGTGAAATTACCACAATTAAATGCTTTGAAGACAGAGGCCTTATCGACCGAGTACTTGCTCAGCCCGGCGCTGGAAAAGTACTGCTTATTGATGGCGGTGGTTCTAGCCGTCGTGCACTGTTCGATGCATCCTCTGCTCAAGTTGCAATCGACAACGATTGGGAAGGGGTTGTGATATACGGCAGCGTGCGAGAAGTTGATAGCCTTGCCGAATTAGATATCGGTGTTTTGGCGGTAGCCGCCATTCCAGTAAATGCTGAGTGTGAAAGTATTGGTGAGGTAGACGTGCCCGTTAACTTTGGTGGCGTTACGTTTTTACCAGAAGATCATTTGTATGCTGATAGCACGGGCGTTATTCTCTCTCCTGAACCTCTCGATCTGGACTGAGTGCCATAAATAGCGCGTAATTTTAGGGGCGCACCTAGCGTTTATTAACCGATAAGTTCTGCAAACTCAGTTTAAGCAGGGGCTTTTGGTGCGAGCAATTTACGGGTTATATCCTTTTTATCTTACCGTTTTTTGGGCGATGTTGGCGTTGCCCTCAAAGGCAGAGACGCTTACTGTCGGATGGCTGAATGATAACGTTAACGAACGTTACTTAATCTCTGACATTGAGCAAGAATTTGCCAAAATAGCGCCTGATATTACGCTCAATGCGGTGGGCGTACATACCGATAAGTATAAGCAGCAAGTTCTCAAATGGCTTAAAACGGGTGAAGGGCCAGACGTACTTTATTGGTATGGCGACGAGCGGCTGCTCGACCTTGTTCGCAGTGGATGGGTGAGCGACATAAGTGACGTTTGGCAAGCACAGCGACTAACAGATGCGTTTAGAGTGTCGGTGTCCTCTCAAGTTAGCCTTAATGGCCGCTTCTACGCTATTCCGGTATCCCATTATCCGTGGTCATTTTTTTATAATGCTGAGCTTTTTGATTCTATGGGACTCGCTGCACCAAATACGTGGGACGAATTTCTTCACCTCTGTCAGGCTTTAAAAGAGAAAGGTATTACGCCCATAGCCATTGGGTATGATGCGCCGTGGGTATTAACAAGCTGGTTTGAATTCATTAGTTTACGGCTTTATGGAGAGTCCTTTCACCACGAACTGTTATCAGGCAGTGTCTCATATAAAGATGAGCGAGTCGTGCAGGTTTTTCTTCTGTGGAAAGTACTCATTGATAAGGGTTATTTCATGGATACGGGAGAGAACATGGACTGGTATGATCCCATGCCTTATCTATACCGAGGCTTGGCAGGCGTTACGTTAATTGGACATTTTCTAAGCTCGCGTATTCCTGAAAGTGCAGAGTCAAAAATTAGGATATTTTCTTTCCCAGAGCTCAGTCCCGGTCAAGAAACCATTGAGCTAGCTCCTTTGGATGTGTTTTTTGTTCGGGCTAGTTCTTCGAAGCAAAAAGCGGCGCGACAATTTTTATCGTTCATGGCGACACACAAGGCCCAGTCGCGATTTAATCTTCACGCAGGGGGATTTTCTCCTTTGGCGGGAAGTGAGCATTTTCCGAATTACTTTAACGATATGGGCGCAAAGCAGTTAAATACGGCAGAAAGCACAAGTCCATATTTCGATAGGGTCGTGCCTCACGAATTCGCAGAACCTGCCATGACACTGTTGAGAGACTTTATGAAATCAGCAGATGTAGGTAGTACGACAGAGGCTCTTGAAGCGCTAAGGTTGGAAGTGTATCAGCTCGATTAACTATGAGATGCTAATCGAGCTCAACTTTTGACTAGTGCTCTGCTTCGTCAAACACGTTGTTCAAATACATGGCAATTCGAATTCCCGCCATCTGCAAACGCTGTTTTGCAGTAGGCAGGTGGTTGTATAAATAGTCATAGCTCATATTGTTTGCGTCATCAGGATAAATGGTATCGCGAATAGCGGTGCTTTCTTCAATCCACACCATAGGGTCGGTGGTGGCCCAACTGCGAATATCCTTAGCCGTAATAGCTTTTGTTAACCAAGACGTCCACTCCGAATAAGACAGGTCGCGCTGATCTAGCATTTGCGAGTCCCACACGCGGTGTAGGTTAGAGTCTTGCCAGAAGAAGCGCACTTTTACGTCGTTACCACCACGATCAGTACCATTGCCGGCATGAAGTGGTTGATGGAGATCGCCAATAATATGCACAATGAACTGAAGGGCCAGACGCTTTTCTTCAATGGTGGCGGTGTCGCTTTTTAACGTTTCAGTAAACTGCTTTAACGCGGTAACCGCATCACCTTGCTTTGGTGCGCCAACTTCTTCGTAGGTCTTTCCTTCAGGTACAGATACATAGTGCCAAGGGCTAGCGGTTTTCTGCCAAAATTCGCTGGGGTCAGAACGCATTTCGTCAGCGTGAGTTGAGGCTTCAGCCAACGAACCGTGTGGTAATAACTCCATTAGTGCAGCTCGTGAAAGAGGGCTAAGATATTGCTCGGCAATAGCGCCAGTCACTCGGTGACCGGTTTGCCCCCATCCGAAAGCGGGTGATGAAATACACAATGTAAATAGCGTGCTCAGCGCAACTGCGCAAATCCTGTTTGCAAACGCGAACATGGTTAATCCTCAGAATGTTTGGAAGACTGGTAGCCCCATCTTGCGACAAGAGACTGCTCAATACCTAGGTGGTCTAGTATGCGCGCCACCACAAAATCTACCAAGTCATCGATAGTTTTAGGATTGTGATAAAAGCCAGGCGCTGCAGGCATAATAGTAGCACCCATTTGCGAAAGCTTGAGCATATTTTCTAGATGAATAGAAGAAAGTGGCATTTCACGAGGCACCAAAATAAGTTGTCCACGCTCTTTTAGAACGACATCAGCTGCGCGCTCAATAAGGTTGTCGCTAGCGCCAATGCTAATGGCCGAGAGGGTGCCTGTTGAACACGGGCAAACCACCATTTTTGCGGGGGCCGCTGAGCCTGAAGCTACTGGTGAAAACCACTCTTCTTTTCCAAATACCTTGATTTGGTCAGGTTTTGCATTGCAATGCTCGGTAAAAAACGCGGCAGCGTCTTCGGGACGCCCGGGTATCTTGACGTTCTCTTCGGTGGCAAACACCACTTTGGCAGCGGAAGAGATTAATACATACACTTGGTACTCGGCGTTAACTAGCGATTTCAATAGTGTAAGCGCATAAGGCGCGCCAGATGCGCCTGTGATAGCAAGCGTGACTTGCTTGTCATGTTTCATTGTATAGCCTCTGTAGATGACAAGCATAATGCGCTTGTCTATCGGGTAACACTTCGTTTTATTCTGTCTATTTACAATTTGGACTTCATTTTTAGGGCGTCGAGTATTCGGCCATGAATGCCTTCAAAACCGCCGTTACTCATTACAAGAATATGATCGCCCGGTTGTGCTACGTTGCAAACGCCTTGAACGATCTTCTCTACATCTCTGAAGCAGTGCGTAGGCGCGTTGCTGTGCGCTACCGAATCGACTAACGACCAGTCCATGCCTTCAGGTTCATAAAGGTAAACCTCATCGGCTTTCTGCCATGAGTTTGCCAGCGTATCTTTGTGCACACCCATTTTCATCGTGTTAGAGCGCGGCTCTAGCACAGCCAGAATACGGGCATTACCCACTTTCTTGCGCAGTCCATCAAGTGTAGTCGCAATTGCAGTAGGGTGGTGTGCAAAGTCGTCATAAAGGGTGATGTTGTTTACTTCACCCTTTACTTCCATGCGACGCTTAACATTCTTAAAAAATGATAAGGCGTCTATGGCATCAGGTAAGGTAACACCTGCATGGTGGGCGGCAGCTATGGCCATTAAAGCATTGTCCACATTGTGTTGACCAACCAAAGCCCAGGTTACCCTTCCAGCTATAACGCCGTTATGTAATACATTGAATTCACTGCCGTCTTTCTTTAACAGTTCTGCATGCCACTCTTTGCCCAACGATTGGCGAGAAGACCAGCAACCTTTCTTGAGCATATCCTCAATTGCGGGCGTATTGTTAGGTGTAAGAATAAGCCCGTTTTCTGGCACCATGCGAATCAAATGGTGGAACTGGGTTTGAATAGCCCGAAGGTCAGCAAAAATATCTGCATGGTCAAACTCAAGGTTGTTAATTACCAAGGTTTTTGGGCGATAGTGCACGAACTTAGAACGCTTATCGAAAAATGCGCTGTCGTATTCGTCAGCTTCAATGACAAAAAAGGGGCTTTCACCCACGCGAGCCGATACGCCAAAGTTCTCTGGAACGCCGCCAATTAAATAACCAGGGTTAAGACCAGCGTGTTCTAAAATCCACGCGACCATACTGCTGGTGGTTGTTTTACCGTGGGTACCTGATAACCCAATGACCCAACGATCTTTTAGTAAGTTATCAAGCAACCATTGTGGGCCACTGGTATAAGGCAGGTTTCGGTTTAACACGTATTCAACGGCGGGGTTACCGCGCGACATCGCGTTACCAATTACTACCATATCTGGCGCTGGATCAAACTGGCTTTCGCAATAACCTTCGGTCAACTCGATGCCTAATGCTTCAAGCTGGGTGCTCATGGGCGGATAAACGTTTTTATCAGACCCTGTTACTTTGTGGCCGAGTGATTTAGCAATAGCGGCGATGCCGCCCATAAAACTTCCACAAATGCCTAAAATATGTACATGCATAGCGCATTCTCAATGAATTATCATGTTATTGGGGTACTGTATCAGAACCCCGTGGCCTAAAGATAATTCAATTTTAATCATTCAATAAATGCCTTAAGCCGTTGTAATACGCTAAACACCTATGAATCTATGATGTGCAAACTGGTATGGTGTGTGTATGACATTTTACGGGCGTGTTCCACTTACCAAAGAACACGGTTACAATCTAACCACAGGTTTAAAACCTGTGTGTGCTTCAGACAAACGCCGGTAAGGAAAGCTGAGCGACTGGTAGCACAACACCCTACACACGAAAAAAAGGCTTACATTCAATGAAACGTTTAAATTCCCAATTGCAACAAGACGGTGCACCGCTTGAGTTAATTTTACTCATTCGTACACTGCTAGCGGGCTGTAAAGAAATTTCTTTCCGCGTGAGTCAAGGCGCACTTGCTGGCGTGCTCGGTTCAACCCTTTCAGAAAACGTACAGGGCGAAACACAGAAAAAGCTCGACGTTATCTCTAACCACATTTTAAAAGACACGCTAAGGGAATCTGGCTACGTAAAAGCCATTTCTTCTGAAGAAGAAGATGACGTTGTGCCGTGTAATCCAGACGGTAATTACTTAGTAAGCTTCGACCCGCTAGATGGGTCGTCAAACACTGAAATTAACAGCCTAATCGGTACTATTTTCTCTATTACCCATGCGCCTCAGTGGATGAAACCAGATGATCCGTCTGCTTTCTTACAGCCTGGAACGCAGATGGTAGCTGCAGGCTATGTGCTGTATGGCCCGTCTACTATGCTGGCGTTGACGACGGGTCGCGGCACGCACATTTATACGCTTGATAAAACCCACGGTGGTTTCCTGCTTACTCACCCTAATATTCAAGTACCTGAGCAAACGTCAGAGTTTTCGATTAATGCGTCGAACCAGCGTCATTGGGAACCTGCAATGCAGGCATACATTGCCGACCTTCTAGCAGGTAAAGATGGCCCTAGAGGCAAAAACTTTAATATGCGCTGGGTAGCGGCAATGGTGGGTGATATCCATCGTTTGCTTTGTCGCGGTGGCATCTTTATGTATCCATTCGATAACAGGGACCCGTCTAAGCCAGGTAAATTACGCTTGCTTTACGAAGCTAACCCGATGGCATTCTTAATGGAGCAAGCAGGTGGAAAAGCAGAAACTGGCACTGGTCGAATTCTGGAAGTTATGCCTGAAGAAATTCATCAACGTGTACCGTGCATTATCGGCTCTAAAGAAGAAGTTGAGATGTGCTTGAGCTACAACGACAACGCGAAATAGCGAAAAAGCAGCAAAATTTAACGAAAAATAAAGAGATTAGTACGACATGGGTCGTAAAGCGTTTTTATTTTGCTGCTGTCACCGTATACTTAACCCAAAATTTCTTATACATCATTGAAAGGACCAAAGAATGAGCTTGAGTGCTATTTCTGCTGGTAAAAACGTACCAGACGAAGTAAATGTGATCATCGAAATTCCAGCACACGCTGACCCGGTGAAGTACGAAGTAGACAAAGACACAGGTGCACTATTTGTTGACCGTTTCATGGCAACTTGCATGCACTACCCAACTAACTACGGTTACGTGAACAACACGTTGTCTGAAGATGGCGACCCAGTTGACGTTCTAGTAATGACTCCGTTCCCACTACTTGCAGGTTCTGTCATTAAGTGTCGTCCAGTTGGCGTACTAAACATGACTGACGAGTCTGGTAAAGACGCAAAAGTACTAGCGGTACCAGTAGACAAGCTTTCTACTATCTATCGTGACGTTAAAGAAATTGCAGACGTACCTCCGCTTCTTCTTAAGCAAATTGAGCACTTCTTCGAGCACTATAAAGATCTTGAAGAAGGCAAATGGGTGAAGATTGACGGTTGGGCAGACGCTGCCGCTGCAAAAGAAGAAATTACCGCAAGCATCGCGCGTTTCGAAGCAGAATAATTCACGCTGCTTTAAATTGATGATACAAAGGGCTGGTGTAATACCAGCCCTTTTTGTATGTGGCTAAAAAGTGAAGATTGAAAACGACAAGCAAAAGCCGATACAAAAAAGCGAACAAAATACTCAACGATAGAGAGCAGTATGATCCACCATAAATTATCCATGACTTCATTGTTTGCTGTAATAATGATGGTTGTAACTTTCAACTCTTTGGCAGATGAAACTCCTACTGAAGTATACTGGGAAGACCTAGTGCCTGAGGGCTTTAATGAGCTCGCGCCACCTTCAGTTCAACATAATGGCGAGATGAGTCAGCTTCAGCCTGACGCACCCGTTGTCGATACCTTTGATGGTAAACGGGTGAAAATCCCGGGTTTTGTTGTGCCGCTAGAAGGTACGGCAGAGCTAACCACTGAGTTCTTACTTGTTCCATATTTCGGAGCCTGTATTCACGTACCACCGCCGCCGTCTAATCAAATTGTTTACGTAAAATTTGAAGAAGGTGTGCGCATAGATAATATTTACGATGCAATTTGGGTAACCGGCGAACTGTCGACTGACGGTTGGAAAGGCGACATTGCGTCTGTAGGTTACCGTTTGAAAGGCGAAGCCGTAGAAGGGTTTTAAGCATTAAACGTTTAAAAAGGATATCAGGTGTTTACAGGATTATCAGCGTTTCCCATTACTCCATTCAAACAAGAAGCTATTGATTATAAAGCGTTTAAAGGGCTTGTTGATAATTTGGCTTCGGCGAATGTAGATTCAATTTGCGCGATAGGCTCAACTGGGCTGTATCCTTATCTAACGCGAGAGGAAAAGTACGACGTAGCCAAGCTCGCCGTCGACCACGCAAATGGCATTCCTGTTATGGCAGGCGTTGGGGCGCTGCGTACCTATGACGTGCTAAAAAACGTTGAAGCTGTGCAGCAAGCAGGTGTTAATGCTGTGCTGTTAGCACCCGTTTCCTATCAAGTGCTTAACGAAGAAGAAGTGTATGGCCTATATGAGGCAGTGAGTCACGAGGTATCTGTGCCTATCTGCGTTTACGAAAATCCTCGCGTGACTAATTTTACCTTCAGCGATGATTTATACCGCCGTATTGGAAAATTACCGAATATCGGAGCGATTAAAATACCCGGAACTCCATTTGCCAAAAGCGCAATGGATAATAGTTCCAGCAAGGATATCCCACCCTCTGGAGCAAGCAATAGCGAAGGCGCTCGTCGATTAGCATCATTACGAGAGATAATGCCTGCACACATTGCTATAGGCGTGAGTGGTGATAGTTTTGGCGCAGCAGGAATGAGTGAAGGTTGTGACCTTTGGCTCTCTGTTATAGGGGGGATATTCCCGCGAACTGTAATGCGCATAATCGACGCCGCTCAGTCTGGTAATGCTGTTGATGCACAGGCTCAGTCACAAGCGTTAAGCGGAATATGGAGCATGTTTGCGCGCAATGGCGGCGGCTTGCGTGTGGTTGCAGCCGCGGCAGAAATTTTGGGCTATTGTGAAACGCCTAGCTTACCTGCACCCTTCTTACCTATCGACAAAAATGAGTACAGCGAGCTAGAGCACATCATCACGAAGTTATCGTTAAGCTAGCCCTGCGTATAAATCTGTTCAGCGCGGTTAAACAGAAGCCAAGACGTTAAAATGTACTTGTCGTTACTTTTTGGAATTTGGCCGCGATGCGTGTGAGTAAAATAGGCTGGCGCAATCACCATTCTGCCTGCTTTAGGCTTAACCGCACGGTTTTGATAATAAAATTCCGTCTCGCCGCCTTCTTCCACATCGTTTAAGTAGTACATAAACAGCAATACGCGGTGCAGTGCGTCGTTATGTTGAAGCTGTGGATAGACCTCTGAATGCCAGTACGGGTAGCCACCATTGCCCGCGGTGTAGCGCTGTGCATTTACATCGCCGACCCGAAACAGGTAATTCACCAAATTCGCCAAATTGGGTTTGCCCACTTCATCAAAATTTTCACCTGTTACTTTTACCGGTTCACCAGTTTTTGGATGGCGTACGGTCAAGCCAATAGGCCCAACAAGCGCAAAGTAGTACTTTTCAATGTAGGAGACCAGCTGCTGCCCGGTGTGCTGCATCACTTGTTGAAATAAGTCTTTAAATTCCGGGTTGCGGCTTATCGATACATCCATGCTGCGCTTTTTATCTAAGTCGACGCCACCACCGGTGCGGCCTTGAGACAAATTAGGGCTGCTTTCAAAGCGTTCCATGAGTTGTTTGCACAGCTCTGGTGGTAACACATCATCAATAACTTCAATTAAATCGCTCATGGATACCTCGTACTGCGCTTTATTACTGAGTTGGTACTTCTTTAAAGTGAGACTGTAGTTCTGATTTCACTTTATCTGGGATAGGCGCAGAGCGCTGTGTTTTATAGTCAAAATGTACCATGGTGGTGATGCCTGTTGAGCACAGCTTATCGTCTTGCCATAACTCTTGAAACACGTCGAACGCACTGTTGCCTAGCCGGCTAACGTAGGTTTTAACCGTCACAGGTTTGCCATAAAAAATTTGAGCTAAAAAATCGACTTTGTAGCTGGCTAAAATTAGCGGCCAATTTTGTAAGTCTAGTTCAGGGGTAAACATTCTGAAAATAGGCTCTCTGGCTGCTTCAAACCAAGCGACTAATGCTGTGTTACTTACATGCTGTAAGGCATCTGTTTCACAAAAACGTACGTCGAATGACGTAACTAATGGTACTGAATGGCTCATATTTTTTAGTAGGGTTCGTTGTTTATTTAGCTTTCACTCTAGCATTATGCCGCAGCTATTTCAGTCATTTATCAAACAGTAATTGATCCGGTTGGAAAACATTTTTAACACCTAACCAAAACATACACATTCAAAAATAAGTTGATTTGTGCAAAATTTTGCGCAAATATTTGCATAAATGAGTTTGAAGAAAAATCACAAGGTGCCTATTTATGATCAGAAGTCCTCAGTTTGGCGCGATACTGTTGCGTGCTAGCGAGCTTATTGCAACTCAAGGCCAAGAGGTATTTGAAGCGCTTAATATTAGTCTGCCTGCAAATCGTATTTCTCTGGTACTGGCGATTCATACTCAAGGGCCTCTTTCGTCAACTGAGCTAGCAAGTCACATTGGTCTTTCACGTCAACTTATTGAAAGTCGGTTGAAGCAAAGTGTTGCAGACGGCTTTTTTGTTTCTGTGCCCGATGAACGAGACTCGCGAAAGCGCGTGTACGATATTGCGCCTAAAGCAAAGGCCGAGGCGGCGCAGATAGTGACGATAATGCAGGAATTTGAAGACGTATATGATGCCCTTTGGGAAGAAATAGAGGTCAATCTTGAAGCCTCTCTTAAAAGCATGGAGCAGGCGCTAAAAAAACAATCGCTTCTTACGCGCTTAAATGAACAATTTCCTTATCACTCCAATTCATAATAGGGAACATTATGATTTATCGAATTATTTTATTGTTGTCACTACTTCTTCCGCTAAGCAGCTGCGCACAAAGCCAGGATTTCAATACGAAAGAAAGCTGGCAAGCCTTTGTTCAAACTGTTGAAGATAACTATGCCTACTTAGATACGGCACCTACCGACTGGGAAGCTTTAAAAGCGTACTACCAACCCCTTGCAATAAACGCGACAACGCAAGAGGAGTTTGTCGACGTATTGCAGGTGGTGAAGCAGTTTTTTATCGACCCGCATTTTAACGTATCACCGCTCAACGAAGAGGACTACAGCGTCACGCCAACGGGGTCTGATATTTGGGTGGAAAAGCAAGGCGATGACTTTGTTATAACACGTATTAAAGCGGGCAGTGCTGCTGCCAATAGCCAGTTAGCCTTAGGTGACGTGATTGTGGGTATTGACGGCGAGTCTACTGAAGCCGCAATACATCGCGTTTTTGGAAACACATCGCTACCGATTACTGACGCACACAAAACGTGGGCGGTTAACGTGGCTTTAGGTGGACGTCGCAATCAAGAAAGACACATTGAAGTGGCGTCTGATTTTGATGATGCCAAACGCGTGCAATTAGCAGCTAGTTACTATGCTATTAATCTACTTCGAACAAAAGCTCCTCTGGTAGTTAAGCAGAAAGAGGGAATCGGGTACATCCGCTTTAATAATAATCTAGGTAATTCTGAAACCGTTCGTGCGTTCAAAGAAGCTCTTGAGTCACTTGAATCAACACAGGGGTTAGTGATTGACCTGCGTAATACGCCGAGCGGGGGAAACACTGGTGTAGCTGAGCCTATCTTGGGGCACTTTGTAAATGCCAAAACCGCATATCAAGGTTACAAAATTCAAAATGCGGGAAAACCCTACCAAGAAGCAGAGCTACACTTGGCCTATGTTACCCCTTCATTACCTTATTACAGTAAGCCAGTAGTGGTACTCGTTGGTCATTGGACCGGCAGTATGGGAGAAGGTATGGCTATTGGCTTTGATGCCATTGGTGCAAAGGCGGTAATCGGCACACCCATGGCTGATTTACTTGGCGGGATAAATCAATTTCAACTACCTGAATCGACCATAACTTTAGAGCTGGGTTTTGAACGTCTTTACCATGTGAACGGCTCATATCGAGAGGACTTTGTGCCCGAGGCGGTATCTTGGGACGGGCATACAGCCAGTGACTCAGAATTAAATGCTGCAATAGCTCTGTTAAAAGCAATATAGCTCAATTACATACAAAGCTAGAAAGCACTTTCGTATTTACTTACAATCCGCTTCTAACTTTTTGAGCGAACATACTATGACTGCGATTGGGATTGACTACGGTACATCAAATTCTGAGGTTGTGTATTTTGATGGAACGGCCCATCAGCACATCAAACTCGACCCGTTAGATAAGAAGGGCAATAAAATCCGTTCTTCGGTGTTCATCTATTTTGAAGATGAACTGCCGCCGCCTCCTGATGCCATGGTTGAAGCGAAAGTGGCGCAGTTACAGCGCGTTATCAGTGAGCAAATAGATAAGGCGAAGGACGGCTATTATTCGGCAAAAGATCCAAAAGAACAGGCGATGTATAGCGACCGTATCGACTCGTTACGCGGTGATTTGCACAACAAGCCTGCACTACAGCGTAAAGCGATTGCGCAATTGATGCATGCCATGTCGCTAGACGAAATCCCTTTGCTGCGCTTAGTAGAGCACGGCAAGTTTGCGTTTGGTGAAGAAGGGTTTAGACGCTTTCTTAAAATGCCTGATAAAGGCCGTCTAATTTATTCACCTAAGAACTTTCTAGGCGCCTCGCTAGACGGTGACCAAAAACAAGCATTCATCGGTATTATTGCTAAGCAGCTGGCCTATTTTAAACAGTGTGCAGAGCAACAGCTAGGCAAGGCTGTTAATAATGCAGTTATTGGCCGTCCTGTTAAGTTTCACGGCACCCGCGGTGAAGAGGGGAACGCGCAAGCCATTCAAATTATGACTGAAGCGGCGACGAAAGCCGGGTTTACAGGGGTTAATTTCCTAGATGAACCTATCGCAGCGGCGTATAAAATTGAGCAAACCCTACCAAGGGATACCACTACGCTGATTGTCGATATTGGTGGGGGGACCACGGATATTTGCTGTATTAAGCTTTCCCCAGAGCGTTCAAATCAGCTTGATCGCAAAGATGATGTTCTGTCGGTAACAGGCAGACGATTAGGCGGTATGGATTGCGATAAAAGCTTGGTGCTTAAGGCTATTGCCCCAGAAATGGGAATGGGCCTTAAGATGATTAACGGGCTTCCTGTTCCTCCCACGTACTTCTCTGACATGTGTGCGGTTGATAACATTCCTGCTCTTACTCGCTTTTTCTCTGACGATTACGGGTTAGATATTTCTCAAACCATGTCTGTGATTAAAGAGCCAGCCCAACTAGAACGCTTGCTTATTGTTCAGGAGAACAAGTTGTCTGCCCGTGTGGTGAACTCGGCTCGATTAGCCAAGGAACTACTGTCGAGTAAGCAGAACATTACCTTGCCGCTGCACTATATCGAAGATGATTTTGACGTGGAGATTTCGCAAGACTCGCTCAAAAAGGCATTAAAACCTTGGCTTGATAAAGTGAAAGCGCTAGTGGTGGAATGCTTGGAAAACAGCAGTGAAAAGCCAGAAGTGGTGATGATCACAGGTGGTATGAGTTTATCGCCAATCGTGGTTGATGCGCTATATGAAAACCTGCTTACCGGTTTACCGCGATTAGAGAATGACGCCTTCAACTCGGTGTGCGAAGGATTAGCTATTCAAGCGGCGAAGCACGCTTAACCTTTTCTATTCTTTTATCGATATGAAAAACACTAAGCCTTAGCGTAGTAGCCTTTACTACGCTAAGGCTTTTTTGATCAGTGCTTAAGGATATTGTGTTCTTTTAGATAAATCGCGATGGCCTCAGGCGACTCGAAGGCTTTTAACAGCATTTCTTGTGCGCGTGCTTTCACATCATTGTCTTCTGATGATGACAGTAGGTGATACCATGTTTTCACTAAGGCTAATGGCGGCGTTTGGTTCATTAGTTGTCGCTCCAGCAATTCTTACTGCAAAAATACACAAAAATCATCGTAACGTATGATTTGCCAATACAAGCTCTGACCAGCATGGAAAAACGTGTAAATAAACGTCAACGCGCACTTCTTACAAGCTGCTGTGTAAATTACACAGCAGCAAAATAGAAAACGAGTGCGCTTTACGCTAACGGATCTACCTCGTTACCGGCTCAAGCTTGTGTGAGCATGGGTTTCAGGAATCGACCTGTATGTGAAACTTCTTGTTGTGCCACATGCTCAGGTGTTCCCTCTGCAATAATCTGGCCACCTCCGGATCCACCTTCGGGTCCAAGGTCAACAATCCAGTCTGCGGTTTTAATCACATCTAGGTTATGCTCAATAACCACAACGGTATTACCGTGATCGCGCAGCCTGTGAAGGACAGCTAATAATTGTTTAATATCGTGGAAATGCAATCCGGTGGTTGGCTCATCCAAGATATAGAGTGTTTGCCCAGTGTCTCTTTTTGACAACTCTTTCGCCAATTTCACGCGCTGCGCTTCACCGCCTGATAACGTAGTGGCTGCTTGGCCTAGTCGAATGTATGACAAGCCTACGTCCATAAGGGTCTGCAACTTACGTGAAATAGCCGGAATAGCATCGAAGAACTGACGGGCATCTTCCACCGTCATTTCCAACACTTCGTGAATGTTCTTATCTTTATACTTTATCTCAAGGGTCTCACGGTTATAGCGTTTGCCCTGACACACGTCACAAGGCACATACACGTCTGGCAAAAAGTGCATTTCCACTTTAATTACGCCGTCACCCTGACACGCCTCACATCGACCGCCTTTCACGTTAAAGCTAAAGCGGCCAGGCTTGTAACCCCGTGAACGCGACTCTTGTGTACCGGCGAACATTTCGCGAATTGGAGTGAAAATGCCAGCGTAAGTCGCTGGGTTAGAGCGCGGTGTTCTGCCGATAGGGCTTTGATCTATATCGACCACTTTGTCTAGCTGGTCTAATCCGGTCATCGACTTATGTGGTGCCGGTTCAGACGTGGTCGCCTTGTTCAGCTCGCGCTGCGCTATTTTGTAGAAGGTGTCATTAATCAGCGTTGATTTGCCCGAGCCCGATACACCCGTCACACAGGTCATTACACCGGTAGGTATACGCAAATCAACAGACTTCAAGTTGTTGCCGGTAGCGCCTAAAAGCTCTAGCCACTTGTCGTCTTTTACCGGCGTGCGTGTTGCAGGAATATCAATCTTCTCTCTACCAGATAAGTATTTTCCAGTAAGTGAGTGTTCACTGTTTTTGATATCTTCCAGCGAACCTTCGGCGATAATCTCACCACCATGCACACCCGCCCCCGGGCCGATATCTACAATGTAATCGGCTTCGCGAATGGCATCTTCGTCGTGCTCTACAACTAACACGGTGTTACCTAGGTCGCGCAAGTGTGTAAGCGTGCCAAGTAAGCGTTCGTTATCCCGTTGATGAAGTCCGATAGAGGGCTCATCCAGCACGTACATAACGCCCACTAAGCCTGCGCCAATTTGACTTGCCAGTCGAATACGCTGAGCTTCACCGCCCGATAGGGTATCGGCGCTGCGCGACATAG
The DNA here is from genome assembly GCF_054960375.1 of Alteromonas sp. G4i35. Taxonomy (NCBI): domain Bacteria; kingdom Pseudomonadati; phylum Pseudomonadota; class Gammaproteobacteria; order Alteromonadales; family Alteromonadaceae; genus Alteromonas; species Alteromonas sp. G4i35. Next base: position 157,171 of record NZ_JBHNZD010000010.1, read on the forward strand.
AAAGATAGTTAAGACCTACGTTTACCAAGAAGCGCAAGCGGTCCATGATTTCTTTCAAAATCTTCTCGGCTATCTGAGCACGTTGACCTTCAAGTTTCAGTGTCTCGAAGAAGCCGTACGCATCGGCAATCGACATGTCAGCAATGGCTGGCAGGTTGGTATCTTGTATAAATACATTACGTGCTTCAACACGCAGACGCGTGCCGTTACAGCTACTGCAGTGCTGTTGGCTTAAATATTTTGCTAGCTCTTCACGCACCGAGTTCGACTCGGTCTCGCGATAGCGACGCTCCATATTAGGGATAATGCCCTCAAATGGATGCTTGCGCTCCATTACGTCGCCACGCTCGTTTATATACTTAAACGACAGTGACTTGCCTTTAGACCCGTAAAGCACAATGTCTTGGTGCTTTTTATCGAGCTCTTCAAATGGCGCGGTAAGGCTAAATTTATAATGGTCTGCTACGGCCTGTAGCATTTGAAAATAGTAATAGCTGCGCTTGTCCCATCCGCGAATAGCGCCGCCAGACAAACTCAATTCGGTATTGCCGACTACGCGTGCCGGGTCAAAGAACTGTCTTGTGCCTAAGCCGTCACAGGTAGGACAGGCACCCGCAGGGTTGTTAAATGAAAACAGGCGCGGCTCTAGTTCGCTAATGCTGTAACCACAATGTGGGCAGGCGAAATTAGCAGAAAACACAATTTCTTCTGCGTCTTTATCGTCCATATCAGCCACAACCGCGTTACCGCCAGCAAGGCTCAGCGCCGTCTCGAACGATTCCGCTAAACGCAGCGCCATGTCATCGCGCACTTTAAAGCGGTCGACCACAACTTCGATGGTGTGCTTCTTGTGCAAATCGAGAGGCGGCGGATCGGATAGATCACACACTTCACCATCGATACGCGCGCGAATAAAGCCCTGAGCAGACAGGTTTTGCAGCGTCTTAACGTGCTCGCCTTTACGCTCTTTAACAATAGGCGCTAGCAGCATTAACTTACTGCCCTCGGGCATCGCTAACACTTTATCGACCATTTGGCTGACCGTTTGTGCATCTAGCGGCACATCGTGGTCTGGACAGCGTGGCGTGCCCACTCGCGCGAACATCAAACGCAGATAGTCGTATATTTCAGTGATGGTACCCACCGTTGAACGAGGGTTATGCGATGTTGATTTCTGCTCAATGGATATTGCTGGTGATAAACCCTCAATATGATCAACATCTGGTTTTTCCATCATAGATAGAAACTGACGAGCATAGGCAGACAAAGACTCAACGTAACGACGCTGACCTTCTGCATAAAGCGTGTCGAATGCAAGAGACGATTTACCCGAGCCAGAGAGGCCGGTTATCACCACCAGTTTGTCTCGTGGCAGTGTTAAATCGATGTTTTTCAAGTTGTGGGTGCGAGCACCGCGAATTTCGATTTTATCCATTGAAGCCTAAATGAGAGAAAAAGAATCAGTATGCCATAGGTGTCAAGTAAAGTGATATGACATTCAAGTTATACTGTAAGCGGAGTAAGCAGATCACCTCACGGACATAAGCTTACGATGAGTTCTCGCTTAACGTCATTGCAAAGTGGTGATTTTATCCCCACTTTTAAACCCCTAGTAAGAAAAAGGGTAGTGCGAGAGGGCTAAATCTACCTCGCGAGCAGAAGAAAATACCAATTGTATTATGCTACACTTCGCGACCTTATTCTTAATGCAGCAGAAACAGGTGTTCTCTGCGCGCTTTTATGTTTTTTTGATTTTATTTATTGAGGGAAACAGACGCTTTGAACGCTTTGGAATTACGCGCTGCGCTTGCACTCGCCTCCGTTTACGTATTACGCATGATGGGGCTGTTCATGGTTATGCCCGTGTTGGCTGTAGCCGCAATGGACTACCCGGATTACTCGCCGCTGTTGGTAGGACTTGCCGTGGGTGGATATGGCCTAACCCAAGCTGCGCTGCAAATTCCTATGGGTATGATGTCTGACAAATGGGGGCGTAAACCCGTTATTTTGCTAGGGCTTGCTGTATTTGCATTAGGAAGCTTTGTAGCAGCAAACGCCGACAGTATGGCCATGATGATTGTTGGGCGTATTCTTCAAGGTGCTGGGGCTATTGCAGGTGCGATAATGGCGCTAGCTACCGATGTAAGCCGGGAAAGTCAGCGAGCCAAAGTGTTAGCTATTATAGGCATAGCCATTGGCTTTTCATTCTATTTAGCCGTTATTTTAGGACCTCTCATTGCGAACAGCTACGGGCTTGCAGGTGTGTTTGGTATTACTGGTATTCTGGCCATTCTTTGCATGCCGCTGGTTAAATGGGTAGTGCCAAACGGTGTGCAGCTGAGCAGTGGCGATACACTCCCACAAAAAGACCAGCTAAAGCGCTTAGTCTTCTCTTCTCAGTTATGGCGTTTAAATATCAGCGTGATGATTCTACACATGATGATAACGCTGTTGTTTGTTCAACTGCCCGTTACGCTACTGAATTTTGATATGACGTTAGATAGCCATTGGACGGTCTACTTACCCGTTTTAGGCGCGTCAATTGTAGGTCTAATTATCATGATGGGAGCAGCAAGAGGTCGTACGCCTAAATCGCTCCTTGTAACCGGCGTTGTATTCATGGGCGGCGCGTTTTTGGCGCTGAGTTTAGAGGACCATAGCTGGTGGTGGGTTACCGCGGCCGTAGTGCTTTTCTTTACCGGCTTTAATTATTTGGAAGCGAATTTCCCTGCATTGGTGTCGAGCATTGCGCCTGCGGGACAAAAAGGAACGGCCATGGGCCTCTACGCCAGTTTTCAATTTTTCGGTGCGTTTTTGGGCGGTGTAATTTCAGGTTTAGTCACCGATATTTGGTCGCAAGAGTTAGCTTATGGCATTGGTGCTGCTAGCACCCTGCTTTGGCTTTTTATCATTCTTGGTGTTAAAGAAGTGAGCCGGGTTAAGCGTGTGATGATGAATGGAGATTTTGATAGTTCAAATGTTTCCAGCATTGAAGCCGAGCTGCTGTTAGTGCCTGGTGTGTTGGAAGTGACATTAAACAGTCAAAATAACGCGGTATACCTGAAAGTTGATCGTGATTTTGATGCGGTAAAAGCGCGAGACGTGTTGTCTGCATAGTTGCTTATTTCATTGCAACCATGAAAGGTTAGCATCACACTATTTTTGAAAAGGAAGCGAACACCATGATTGACCTAAGCAGCTACAAAGCCATTATTTTTGATATGGATGGCACCTTGGTCGATTCAATGGGCGCGCATATTGATGCGTGGCAGCTTACGTGCGATGCGTTTGGTTATCCCTTCGACCGAGACTACCAATACAGTTTAGGTGGTGTTCCTACCTTTGAAACCGTACATCTTATGAATGCAAAGTATGGAAAAAGCCACGATCCAGCAGAGGTTGCTCTATATAAAAAACAGGCGTTTGAAGGGCTAGACCAAGTGCCAAGGCTTATCCAAGATACCCTGGACGTGTTTAACCATTATAAGGGAAGCGTGCCCATTGCAGTGGGGACAGGCTCAGATAGGCAGCATGCGCAAATGGTGTTAAATGAACACGGCCTGCTAGCCCAACTATCTGCGCTGGTTACAGCCGATGACGTCACTCAAGGTAAACCTCACCCTGAAACCTTTGTGCGTGCGGCAGAATTAATGGGTGTAGCACCACAGCATTGTGTGGTGTTTGAAGATACCGACATGGGACGAAAAGCGGCGATTGACGGTGGCATGGCGTGCTTTATGGTCGACAATACGCGGCTTATCTACTGAATCTTACCCTGATTGAAAGTTCAAGCTTAGGGCTTACGCTCACTCAATCGCGTTCACTTTATAGTTTCTTAGGCTTATACCGCCTCTAGTTCGCTTAGCGCATTTCCGCAGTTGTGTAACAGTGAAGACTTTATACGTTTGGTGGCATCATCAATGGCGGTTTTCATTGCATCGATAGCAATCTGATTGCTCTCTTTTTCACTGACACTGGCGTTCACATTCATGCTTTGCCCTCTGAAGGTAGTGGCGGGTGAATACTCATCGGCATAGTCAGGTTTGTACTTAACATTAAGCACCACGGTGGCAACCATATTACTGCCTAAGCTTTTTATAAACGCGCGGTTTAGTACTACTTTCACGCTGTTGGCTGCTTCAATATCTGGGCTGACATTCATCGCTTCTAAGCTTTGCTGTAACAGTGAATAGAGCGTGTCTTCTGTTACATTACTGCTTCCAACGAGCAAGTCTTTACTTGACCGTATGTCGATTAGTTCTGCCAAGTTAATTGGACAAGCTTTCGCTTTAGACATGGTTAGCTGATAGTCTTTTCTCTGCGACGCAGGAATTAATGATGAGTCAAGCTCGGGTGACGTAGACTCGCAGGCAATAAGTAAGGATAGGGCACAACAGGCAACAATAAGTCGAGCTGGTGATGTAGCGTAAGACATGGAAAATGTTCTACTTTTCATTAAATTATTTTTGTTTTATGCAGATAAATTATGCAAGTAATATTGTCTTTAGTATAAGAAAGTTTGTATCGCTAAGAAACAGAACAACTGTTGCAAACTGTTACAGCTTGTTTAGCATAGGTGTGGGACTGTTGATTTTGCTGAGCGAGTTTTTGATCAGCGACACAACCATTACACCTATGTAACCTGAATAAAAATTTCGCCATAACCATTCAACACGGACAGTTCTTTAATGATGAGCTTAAAAAACGCGGTAATTAGTGTAGTTGCAAGTGTGTCACTTATTGGGTGCGCAATTAACGTGTCCCCTTCGGCCTTCTTTTATCAAGACACTCAGCAAAAGCCCCTTGATACTACGAAGCTACACGCGGCAATTCAAAAAGACAAAACCTCAGCGGGCATAACCCGTGTTGAAGTTAAAAATGAAGCTGGGTTAACTTTGAGAGGCGTTGCTGTTTCTTACCCTGACCCTATTGTTAACATTGTTTTCTTTGCAGACAATCGTATGCCTGTAAGCGAAAACAACAGCGTTATTCATAGACTGGGTAAGTTGCCCGCTAATATATTGTGGCTCGATTATCAGGGAGTAGGAGCCAGTGATAAAGCGAAGGACTTAAGTATTAACGCTATTAAACAAGATGCGTTAACCCAGTTTGACTATGTAGCAAGTGCGTTTGACGCCTCAATTCCCACTATCGTTCACGGCCGAGGTATAGGCAGCTATTTCGCAAGCTATGTTGCTGCAAATAGAAAGATAGACGCTTTAGTATTAGACGGCGCTTTCAATAACATCTCTGATTTAATTGCCAACATGGTGCCAGGCTTCTCTAATTCATTCACAAACATGAAGCTTCACGATGAAGTTCATAGTATGCAAATAGCCCCAATCTTGCGTCACTATGAGGGACCGCTATGGCTGGTGGTGGGTGAGGAAGACAAAATAACGCCTTACCCGATTAGTCAGCAGCTATTAGAAGATGCATCAAGTAGCGAAAAGTATATTTCGGTCATTCCTGGTGCGACGCACAACGCAACGCTAAAAAGTGACTATGCCATACAAGAGTACAAACAGTTTTTAGCAAGATTCACTAAGTAATAGAAACCTTACTCGTTGTGGATAAGTAGTGGAAAACCTTGTTGGTAAGTCTGTTAATAGCCATATAGAACAACAGATCACGATCTTTTCATCACTTTCTGGTCGGATCACGAAATGTCAGTTAAATCAAGCGCTGTAGAGCAACTGTGCTCGATCTTAATCTTTTTTGATCGTAAAGCTGTGCAGGATCAGGCAATTTTGCTCTTTGGGGATAAAAGTTCGAGGCAAAACGATCAAGCGGGTATTTTTGTCAATAGTTTCGTGTCATGAAATTTTTAGAACACAGTTGCTCAACTATACATCGAATTACGATTAATCATCCATCAAACTGGCTTGTAAGTGATTAAATAAAATACCCGCCATAGGCGGG
>NZ_JBHNZD010000011.1:0-158270 GCF_054960375.1 Alteromonas sp. G4i35
AGAGAAGTTGGTCGGTGTGAGAGGATTTGAACCTCCGACCCCTGACACCCCATGACAGTGCGCTACCAGGCTGCGCTACACACCGACCGAAAGAGCCGACAAGTCTACTCAATTTCAACGACTTTGCAATGTAAAAAAACCAAATAACCGCCTAAACGATTATTTGGTAAACAAAACCCAACTAAAACGAAGCTTATTACAAGTCGTCTGCACTTACATCTTTGATTTCTGGCCATTCTTCATTCGCCTCATTTATATGAGTAGGAATGTTCCTAGCCCATGCTTTGTATACACTTTCGTCTTTATTCACATAAAGTACGCCATCAACAATTTCAAACGCTTTGCCGTTTATTTCAAATTTCTTACCAAACGTTGCGCCGTAGGCACAAAAGCCGCCGTAAGCTGGTGCGTATTTGTCTGGGTTGCTTACAAACATGTCTCTATTTTTCTGCGATGAAAATCGGTAAATAGCGTCGTTGTGGACAGCCGTTATAGTCGCTTTACCCAGCACTGGCTTACCTTCAGTAAAATAAGCTACAGCGTCGTGCCCGGCTAAAATAATTCCGTTTTCGTCGGTCTCTGTATCAACGCCAGCGAATACCGCGCCACTAGCAATTAGTGAAACTGCAAATAAACTACCTTTTAAGAATACTCTCATGCTATTTCTTCTCCACATTGGTGTTTCGAGTGTTTTCACACTATCTCTGTATAAGTTCGAAGAATATGGTACGTACTTCGGTCTTATACAAACATGCTCCAAACGCTTAAATACTTGTCCAAAACACCATGAAAAATTTAGAAAGCCTTTTTGACCAACTTCAAATAACCACCAATGTATTTCACAACGGACAATATTGCGGTAACTGGCAAATTGACACTTCTGGCACCGGCTTTATTAATTTTCACGCCGTAACTCACGGTCAATGCTACTTACACCGTAACGACGACGGCCCAGTTCTGTTAGAAAAAGGCGACATGGTTTTACTGCCTGTTGATAGCCCACACCTTTTAAGTCCTACAAAAACTCACACTTACAAAAATGTTAGCGCAAGCTCTATTCCTGTTAGCGAGAAACTAGGAGCTGAAGGCCCGGTGCTACTTTGCGGTTACTTCGAGTATCAGCACCCTTTAATGAGAGTAATAACAAAAGAACTGCCAGAATTTTGGATAATTAAAAAAACATCAAAAGAAAGTAGAGTGCTACATGAAAGTCTGCAGTTACTTATCAGCGCGTCGTTAGAAGTGTCGGACTCAACCTTCACTTCGTCGGTTCTGCTAAACAAAATCGCTGAGGTTGTATTCCTTTTGATTGTGAAGCATTTAATGAGCAAGTACTCATCAACCTTAGGGGCTCTACTGCATCCGGCCATAGCAAATAGCCTTCAAGCGCTGCATAACGCGCCTGAACAACATTGGAACGTAGAAATGCTGGCGAGTATTGCGAATATGTCTAAATCTAACTACGCAGCAAAGTTCAAAGCCTGTGCAGGCGTAACTCCAATTAAATACCTAACGCAATGGCGCCTGCGTTGTGCCTGCACAGAAATAATCCAAAGCAACAAGCCGTTAATTACCATTGCAAACCAATATGGTTACGAAACGGAAGCTTCTTTTTCAAAGGCTTTTAAAAGAGAGATTGGCGTATCTCCTTCACAAAAGCGCGTTCAAACTAGGCCAGCGTAACGTAACACACCCCAGTGACTACCAGTGCAACTAACACGTTTAGCACCACACCCTCTCTGGCCATAGTTTTAATGTCGAACTTTTCCGTTGAGTATGCAATGGCGTTAGGCGCTGTAGCTACTGGCAGCATAAAAGCGCAACTTGCGCTAATTGCCGCGGGGATCATCAACAACTTAGGATCTACGCCCACAGCCATACCTGCGGCCGCTAGAATTGGCATTAGTAGTGTAGATGTTGCCGTGTTAGAGGTAATTTCCGTCAAGAAGGTAACGAACAAGCAAATTCCAAGTACCAATAGAAGAACAGGAAGCGTAGAAAGTCCCGTTAGCCATGTTCCCATAAGAACACTTAAGCCTGATGACATAAATGCTTTGGCTATACAAATACCGCCGGCAAACAATAACAACATGCCCCACGGAATATCGTTTGCGGTTCTCCAATCAAGCAGTTTGTCGTTGGTTCCTTTTTCGTCTACTTCACCGTTATCGTTTCCGCTGTTTGTAAAGAACATAGCAGCAACACCCGCTACGGCAATAGTACTGTCACTTATTGTGCTTATGCCTATCCAAGCAGTCCAAAAAGGTCTGAAAATCCAAGCTAAAGCGACAGTGCCAAAAATAGCAAGAACACGCTTCTCGGCTTTTGTCCATGTGCCTGGGACAGGTAAATCGATGTTCCCCACTTGTTTAATACCGCGCGCTAACCATAAGGCCATAATAGGTACGCCTAGTATTACGATTGGTACGCCTGTTTTCATCCAGTCGATAAAGCTGTATTCAATACCTTGGGTTTCTTCATACACGCTCATAAAGATAATATTAGGTGGCGTCCCAATCGGTGTCCCTACCCCACCTAAGCTTGCCGAATAAGCGATACCAAGTATAAGCGCCACGCCAAATCGCGGATTGTCTACTGCGTTGATAATAGCGATAGCCATTGGCAACATCATTAGGATTGTTGCCGTGTTACTAATCCACATACTGAGTACTGCAGTTGTTAACATGAAGCCCAGTACCAGCTTGAGCGGGCTGCCGCTGCCCGTTATACGCAACATGTAAATGGCGAAACGCTTGTGTAAGTTAGCGCGCTCCAACCCTTTTGAAAGCATGAAAGCAGCCATTAATAGAATGATAACGTGGCTTCCGAGAGCAGAGGCAGCTTCGCTGTGAGACAACACACCAAATAGCGGGAATAGCGCGAAGGGTAAAAGTGAGGTAGCGGGAATGGGGAGCGCTTCAGTCACCCAGAGCACAGCGACAAATAGCGTAATTGCTGCGGTAAAAATGATCTCGCTGGGCTGAGCAATAGCCCACAATCCCAAGCCACATAGTACTGAAGCGATAAAGGCAAATAGAATTATACTGTTTTTACGTGTTGGCTTTCGTTGTAGAGTTTCTGAAGAAGGTTCAGAGTTTGTGTGCATTGCGCTTCCCGTTACTAATAGCTTTATTATAAGTGCTAGTTATTGCTCTTATATTTTCTATCAGTAATTAGCGGGAAACGCACTACGCTTTTGCGAAAAAAACGTGTTTTTAAGACGGTTTCTTTTATTTACTCTCGTCGTCTGACGAGATTCGGCTTGCAACTGCGCCTGCTTGGCCTTTGTATTTAGCGTCCACTCTTGCGTTGTACGGTTTTTCAGCTGGCGCTGACAACACTTCGAAGCTAAGCGCCCCTATTTTCATTTTAGGGCGAAGCGCCAGCGGTAACTTACCACTGTTGTAAAACTCAAGAACGATGTTGCCCGACCAGCCTGGATCTATTCGATGCGCGGTCACGTGAACCATTAAGCCCAAACGCGCAAGCGAAGAACGCCCGTCTAACCAACCTACGATGTTGTCAGGCAAGGTTACTGACTCGTGGGTAATGGCAAGCGCTAGCTCCCCAGGGTGTAGAAAGAAGGCTTTACCCTCTTCTAGTTCAATTTCATCGCTCATAACATGGTCAAGCGCTTCTTGAACCTGTGCTTTCGGCCCACTTAAATCGATAAACGGCGCTTGGTGATCTTCAAACACGCGAAATTTATTACCTAGGCGGATATCTACCGTTACACCACTTATTTGATCATAGCTGGGTGTAGGGTCAATTTTAATTTTTCCATCTTGCAGATGTTGGTAGATATCGCGGTCGCACAAGCGCATGGTGTATTCCTCATTTCGTTAGGCCGCTATTATGCGTATGTCGCCGCATGCATTCAACTGCTCAAAGGCTTGTTTTATCTGCTTTTGCGCAATTTTCGTATAGTTTTATCAAATTTTAAATTTAAGTAATCGAACCTGACTATAATTCACCTTTACTACACCTGTCTGAATTTACCTATCCGATGTGCATTCCTGATATTTGTTACCTAGATATTTCAAGCTAGTTACTCTTTACCAACAATGCCAATAGGGTTGCCCTTAATGTGTTTAACTACCCCTTTTCGTGGCGCAACAGTAAAAGCCAATTGCATAGACAGGGCGCGAGCAGCCTCGCGATAACTTTCACTCAATGCACTTTCAGGCGAGGTAATTAACAAAGGCGTGCCGGCATCGCCATGCTCGCGAATATGGATATCAAGCGGCAGCTGACCTAAAAGCGGCAAACCGTGACGTTCGGCCAGCGCCTCGCCACCGTCTTTTGAAAACACATAATCTTTGGTACCACAGGCTCTACACTGGTAGTAACTCATGTTTTCAATAAGCCCTAATACAGGTACGTTCACTTTTTCAAACATGCTTATGCCTTTTTGGGCGTCGGCTAGCGCTAAGTCTTGCGGCGTTGTAACTACTACAGAAGCAGTCAGCGGTACTTGTTGCGCCATTGTCAGTTGGATATCGCCTGTACCTGGTGGCATGTCTACAATCAAGTAGTCCAGCACAGGCCATAGGGTTTCATCTAATAATTGCTTTAACGCTCTGCTAGCCATGGGCCCTCGCCATACGGCCGCGTCTTCTTGAGGCACTAAGTAACCAATTGAGTTCGCCACTAGCCCATGTGCCATAAGGGGCTGCATGTGCTTATTATCTTCGCTTTCAGGGTGCGCATCGGGGTTGCCCAACATAATGGGAATAGACGGCCCATAAATATCGGCATCTAAAATCCCAACTTTCGCCCCTTCTTGCATAAGCGCAAACGCTAAATTAATACTGGTTGTCGACTTACCTACGCCGCCCTTGCCAGAGGCCACCGCTATGATGTTTTTAATGTTGGTGACCGGTGCTACTTCAGTTTCTCCACTCGCTACGTTTTGTTTAAACGTAAGCAGCTCATCGCCAAGCTTCCCTTTTAGCTGGTTAAGCACTTCTTGTTTGAGCGCGTCTAGCTGTGTAGCAATACAAAACGGCAAAGTAACTGTCACACCGGCATCTTCATTTTCTGGCTGGCTAAAAGCACACCATGGCAAGGTATCTTCAACATCTAACGAAAAATACTTGGCCAAAATTACAGCAACTTTTTGAGTTGCCGGCTCTGCTTTGCGAGAAAAGAACATAAAATGCCTTACTAGTAGTAGAATTGTGTGAATTACGTAATGCAAAAAACGCGGTTTTCCGCTAGTATTTGCAGCCATTTTGAAACGCAAAGAATCAATAACGTCATTATGTCAGAAAAACGCCGAATTCTGGTAACCAGTGCGTTGCCATACGCAAATGGCTCTATTCACTTAGGTCATTTGCTAGAACACATTCAAACCGACATCTGGACTCGTTTTCAGCGCCTTCGCGGAAACGAATGTTACAGTGTTTGCGCCGACGATGCACACGGTACTCCGGTTATGCTTAAAGCCCAAGAGCTTGGCATTACACCAGAAGAAATGGTGGCAAGAACGCGTGCTGAACATCACCAAGACCTTGTTGATTTTCACGTAGATTACGACAACTACTATGTAACCCATTCGCCAGAAAACAAGGCGCTGTGTGAAGAAATTTACACCCGTTTAGATAATGCGGGCTACATCAGCAAACGCACCATTAATCAGCTGTTCGACCCTGAAAAAGAAATGTTCTTGCCAGACCGTTTCGTTAAGGGTACCTGCCCTAGCTGTGGCGCAGAAGATCAAAACGGCGACAGCTGTGACGTATGTGGCGCAACGTATAGCCCAACAGAAGTGAAAAACCCTCGCAGCGTAGTATCGGGTGCTACACCAGTACTACGTGAGTCTGAGCACTTCTTCTTTGACCTGCCAAAATTTGAAGGCATGTTAAAAGAGTGGATCCGCTCAGGTGCCCTGCAGGAAGAAATGGCTAACAAGCTGCAAGAATGGTTTACTGAAGGTCTTCAACAGTGGGACATCAGCCGTGATGCGCCTTACTTTGGCTTTGAAATTCCAGGTGCGCCGAACAAGTTCTTCTACGTGTGGGTAGATGCGCCTGTTGGCTACATGGCAAGTTTCAAAAACTTCTGCGACCAAAACAATCTAGAGTTTGATGACTTCTGGAAAGCAGACTCAGAGGCTGAGCTTTATCACTTTATTGGTAAAGATATTACCTACTTCCACTGCCTGTTCTGGCCTGCGATGCTAGAAGGTGCGGGATACCGTAAGCCCACTGGTGTAAATATTCACGGTTTCGTCACCGTAAACGGCGCGAAAATGTCAAAGTCGCGCGGTACGTTTATTAAAGGCCGTACTTACCTTGACCATCTGAACCCAGAATATCTGCGTTACTACTTTGCGTCTAAGTTGGGCGACGGTGTTACCGACATCGACCTTAACTTTACTGACTTCGCACAAAAAGTGAATTCAGACTTGGTAGGTAAAGTGGTTAACATTGCAAGCCGCTGTGCAAGCTTTATCACTAAGCGTTTCGACGGCAAATTGTCTGACAATGTGATTGAGCCAGAGCTTATTGCAGAGTTCCAAAACGCGTCAGAGAGCATTGCTGCACTTTTCGAGAAGCGTAAGTACCACCAAGCCGTGCGCGAAATCATGGCCCTTGCTGACAAAGCGAACCAGTTCATTGATAACAATGCACCTTGGGTAACCATTAAAGACGAGACTAAGCAGCAGTTCACACACGATGTATGCTCGCTAGGTATTAACATGTTCCGTCTGTTGGTGATTTACTTAAAGCCTGTACTGCCAGTACTTGCAGAAAAAGCAGAAGAATTCTTAAACGATAAGTTCGACTGGAATTCACTGCAAACCCTATTGAAAGGCCACGCCATCAACAAATTTAAGCCGATGATGCAGCGTGTAGAAATGGAGAAAATCGACGCCATGGTTGAAGATTCAAAAGAAAGCCTAGCGCCAGCAGCACCGGCTATCGACCCAGACAGCCCGCTTGCTAAAGACCCTATTAGCGACACTATCTCGTTTGATGAGTTCGCCAAGGTAGATTTACGTATTGCACGTATTGCTAAAGCTGAACACGTAGAGAAAGCTGACAAACTTTTACGTTTAGAGCTAGATTTAGGTGGCGAAACTAAACAAGTTTTTGCAGGTATTAAGTCGGCCTACTCGCCTGAAGCCCTAATCGGTAAACATACGGTAATGGTAGCGAACCTCGCCCCTCGTAAAATGCGTTTTGGCATGAGTGAAGGCATGGTATTAGCCGCGGGCCCTGGTGGCGACGAGCTATACATTCTTGAGCCGCACGAAGGTGCAAAGCCGGGTATGCGTGTTAAGTAAGCTGTAAAGCGCCCCCTTAAAAGTAAGGTGACATTCAGCGCTATAACGCGACGGGATGTCACCTTTTTATTGGGCGGTCAAAGCGGCGCTTAGATTTATAAAGCAAAAATCATATAACCAGAATCAAGGTGCAAGCACGTAACTTGGTATGCTAATAAGCCTTATCATCCTACACTCCTCACTCACTAATTACTTACCCACTCACTAACCTTATCTGCATAAGGCAAATCGGCTAGAAAATTCTTGTCAAAAAACAGCGCAGTTCCGTTCGGTTTGAATCAAGGCGATCTAACCCTCTTTTTTTAACGTAATCAACGTGGTTAATTAATAAAAGAGGTATTTATGGAAGATTTCTTCGGGACTAATATCGATTTATCGGAATTAACCGAAAAAGCTATATCACTGGTGATGACTTACACCCCCAAATTGTTGTTGGCTATTCTTACTTTGGTGGTGGGTCTCTGGTTAGTGAATCGTTTTGTAAACCTATTAGATCATCGGCTAGGTAAAAAGGATCCCACGTTAAATAAGTTTCTGTGCGGACTTATCAGTGCGGTGCTAAAAGTAATGCTGTTGATTTCAGTTGCCTCAATGATAGGCATTGAAACCACCTCATTTATTGCCGTCGTAGGTGCAGCAGGTTTAGCTATTGGTCTGGCATTACAAGGCAGCCTGGCGAACTTTGCTGGCGGTGTGCTAATACTGATTTTTAAACCCTTTAAAGTGGGTGACACCATTGAAGCAGAGGGTCATTTAGGCTCAGTGTCAGAGATACAAATTCTTTATACTGTACTTAACACTTTTGACAATAAGCGCATAGTTATTCCCAATGGCAGCCTATCTAATGCCACGTTAATTAACGTTAGCGTATATGATAAACGCCGTTGCGACATGACATTTGGTATAGGCTACGATGACGATATCGATAAAGCAAAGAAGGTGTTGCAGCGTCTGTTTGAAGAAGATGAGCGCTCGTTAACCGACCCTGCACCAAGAATTTGTGTAGGCGGATTAGGCGATAACTCAGTCGATCTGATGTTTAGACCGTGGGTCGCCACAGATGACTTGTGGCCTTACTACTGGGATATGCAGGAAAAAGTTAAAAAAGCTTTTGACGAAGAAGGTATTAGCATCCCATATCCACAACGAGATGTGCACCTCTATAAAACGAGTAACGACTAACGTCTCAGTTAGGAGATAGCAGTCTATGCTATCTCCTATTCCCCTTTCAAACTTGCTAAAAAACGCGAAAGCCATCCGTTTTAATTACAACATCTTGGTAAATATAGAAGATGGTTAGCGTCTGTCGCTGCTTTCAAGTTAAGAGCTTGGCGTGCTCTCTCTGCACATGGCATACTCATTAACAATACTAGCGCAGCGTGCGATTCATCGTAGAGGTCCTTACACTGGCGCCCACCGCGGAAAAACGCGGCTTCAAATTGCGTTTGGGTTTTATTGCGGTCATGGGTATAACCCGCTTTTTCGCGAGTATTACGTACACCGCACTGCACCATGGCAAGTAAGATGCTAAATAGTCTTGAAGCTTAACCGCCCCTTTCCATTTTTGTTGAAAAAAGAGCGTTGAAAACATCACTTGACGTTGTTCAACAATTTCAAATCCCAGCAGCTGAAGCCAATCTTTAATGCGATAGGACGTAAAAAAGCGTGCATCGTGTAGGATATTTCCGCGCTTAACAGGTAGAAATTTGGCAATTCCGGCGAGGCTTAAGGGGTTAAAGCCACTTATGATCACATAACCGTTTTGTGTAATAACGCGGTCTACTTCTCTTAATATTTCGTGAGGGTCTTGCGCAAAATCTAATTCATTAGCAAGTAGAAAGCCATCAATGCTGTTTTCGGCGAAAGGTAAGCAGTGCGACTGCCCCACTACCGTGTTTTCTCTACTTATTTTCGGTTCGCGTTTATCACCGCCTAACGATATACCCGATGCATTGTGATTGGGAAAGCCCTCTTTCGCTTCATTGTGGTGTGGCTGCTCGCTAGCTAGGTCATTAAACGGAACGTGATTGATGTGGTGTCGAATTGGGCTGGTATCGAGATTTATATCGGCACTTAGCGAGCCTAGTTTGGCAAAGTGATACCCAAAAATTCGCTCAGCATAATCGCTACAAACTGCATTGACCGCATGTCGAATGTGCTCTCCGGCGGGGAAATCATTCCAACTTGTAGGGTAGCGTGGCGGTTTGGCTTTAAACGCCGATCTCATTAACACTGCGCGCTCTTAGGTTGCTCTGCTCTTCACAAGTCCCTATAGTAACGCATAATTCTACCTACACAAGCAGGTACTCTTATGACGGCAGAAACACTTCCTTCAGGCGTAGCCATTCATCCTATTCCCGCTTTTACCGACAATTACATTTGGTGTATTTATAACGAGAGTAGCGCTATTGTTGTCGACCCAGGTGATGCTGAGCCAGTGTTGGCCTTTATTAAAGCCAAAGGCTTAACGCTGAGCGCAGTTCTCATCACTCATCACCACAGAGACCACACAGGTGGTATTGCTAAATTAGTATCTGCAGTACCAGATTTGCCAGTTATTGGCCCAAGAGGCAATCACATAAGAGGAATAACTAAATCTGTTTCTCAAGGCGATACTGTCTCGCTACCTGTTTTTAAAATGGCGCTGCAAGTAATGGAAGTGCCAGGTCATACCCTTGATCACATTGCTTTCTTCGGGCATGGCGCATTGTTTTGCGGCGACACGTTATTTTCAGCAGGTTGCGGACGATTGTTTGAAGGTTCGCCAGAGCAAATGCATCATTCACTGAATAAGTTAAAGCGACTGCCCGACACCACGAAAGTGTTCTGTACACATGAGTACACTCAGGCTAATGTCCAGTTTGCTTTAGCCGTAGAGCCAGACAATAAAGCGCTGTGTGACTACGCACAGTGGGTGGCAGAAAAACGCGCTCAAGGTCAGCCTACACTACCAAGTAATCTCAAAGAGCAAAAAAACATAAACCCATTTTTACGGGCTCATGAACTTTCTGTGAAAACTGCTGCCGAAGCCTATTGCGAAAATAACCTGGCTGACGATGTAGCGGTATTTGCTGCAGTTCGCCGCTGGAAAGATGAGTTTTGATGCAAAAGTAAGCCGATTATCGTAAAATGGTCGGTTTGCAGTGCTCCACGAGGTTTCTTCATATATGCAGTTGAAGTTTTTCCCACTGTCGCCACTGATATTGGCGCTAGGTTTAACGGGTTGTCAGTTAACCGATAATAATAACGACAATGCACAATTAGAAAGTAACGAAACCGCTTCACTAGAAGCGTGCAGTGAAATTCATAACAACGAAGAAGCCATTTCTGATTGTGAAATTGCAAGAGACGGCGTTATTGATGTTGTTCACCCCAATGATGATACGCTAGAAGAAGGCGCTGAGCTTACCGATACACCGGATATGCATACGCAGGCGGTGGTTACTGACGTATGGGAACGTGCAAGTGCGAATTTCGCCTTACCTATCCCTGACGACAAACGCATTAGCGCACAGCGTAAATGGTACCTGAAGCACCCAGAGTATATGGCTCGCGTTGTAAAACGTGCCAAGCCTTTTCTTTATTACATTACCGAAGAAATTGAAAAGCGCGACATGCCGATGGAGCTTGTGCTTTTACCAATAGTAGAAAGTGCTTTCGATCCCTTTGCTTATTCCCATGGCCGAGCGGCTGGAATGTGGCAGTTTATTCCTGGCACAGGCAAGCGCTTTGGTATGCAACAGAATTGGTGGTATGACGGACGTCGAGACGTTGTTGCGTCTACTCAAGGTGCACTTGACTATCTAACCTATCTAAACGAAATGTTTGATGGTAATTGGCTGCACGCACTTGCCGCCTATAATAGTGGCGAAGGCCGCGTTCAAAGGGCTATTAAAGCTAACAAACGCGCGGGTAAACCTACCGACTTTTGGAACTTAAATTTACCCAAAGAGACACGTGCTTACGTGCCTAAATTGCTTGCGCTGGCTGATATTCTAAAAAATAAAGATGAATATGCGTATGCGTGGCCTGAAGTTGAGAATGTAGCGGTTATCGAAGTTGTTGATATCGGCTCACAGGTCGATTTAGCGTTTGCCGCCGAACTTGCTGGTATGTCTTTAAAAGAACTACACGGGTTAAACCCAGGGTTCAATCGTTGGGCAACGTCACCAGAAGGACCACATAGATTAATACTTCCCCTTGATAAGGCTGCTGCGTTCTCTCAAGCACTGGCTAAAATTGATCAAAAAGAGCGATTGAACTGGGTGCGCCACTCGGTGAAGCCCGGCGACAGTTTAGGTAAAATCGCAAAGCAGTATCACACCACCGTGAAAGTTCTTAAAAAAGTGAATGAGCTAGACTCGTCCATGATCCGCGTGGGTCAAGCGATAATGGTACCAGTAGCACTTCAAGAACTGGACAGCTACACATTATCTCAGGAACAGCGTCTAGCCAGCTTGCAGAACGGCAACACGTCTAAGCAAAAAGTACGTCATACCGTACAATCTGGTGATACGCTTTGGGATATTGCCCGTAAGTACAATATAGGCACTAAACAGTTAGCTAAATGGAACGGTATGGCCCCTGGCGATATGCTTCACCCTGGCAAAACCTTAGTTATCTGGCAGGAAGGTAAAGCGCAAGACGGTGTTACCAAAAAAGTGACCTACACAGTAAGAAATGGCGATTCGTTGTCTCGTATAGCCAGCAAGTTCAATGTTAGAGTAAGCGACATAGGCAAGTGGAATTCACTTAATACCAAGCGCTATTTACAACCTGGTCAGAAGCTAAAACTTTATGTAGACGTAACAAGGTTGAACGCATCAAGCTAACCTTTAATACTTAAAGTTCAATACTGTTCATGCCTAACTGCATTTACGTTACGCTTTAAGTCAGAATACAGGATAAGGAAATGCTAAGAATTAACCGAGAAAATTTGCGAAACAGTCATGAAACGCCTTGGTTAATCTTAGATTTAGTCATGTTAGGTATACTTTTTGTGAACCTAACATGGCTCATTTTCGACGCCTTATACGCCACCGACTTTGTCTATGGTCTATTGGGCACGTATTTTCCCGCTTTTCTTAGTGCTTACGATCCCGTTCACAACAACTTTTTGTTGGTCGATTTGGTGTTTATCGCCATTTTCTTCAGCGAATTTTGCTTCCGGTGGGTTGTAGCTATTGTGCGTAAAGAACACTTACGCTGGTACTTTTTTCCGTTTTTGCATTGGTACGACATCATAGGTCTAATCCCTACTGGACCTACCCGCCTATTTCGTTTCTTGCGCATATTTTCTATTTTGCACCGCCTGCACAAATTCGAAATCATCGACTTAAATCAAACCGCGGTCTTTCGCTTTTTTGCGTTTTACTACGATGTATTTGTTGAAGAGTTAAGCGACCGAATTGTTGTAAAAGTGCTCAGCGATGCGCAAAAAGACATCTCAGCAGGTTCGCCTTTATTAGACGATATCAACGCACAGGTACTGGCCCCCCGCCGTCCTGTCATTACCCAATGGATGGCTGGCGTTATAAACCATTTAGGTCAGTCAATTCAAAGCGAAGAGCACGGCGAGGTGATACGGGAGCACGTGCGCAAGAGCGTGGGTAAAGCGGTGAGAAGTAATGCACAAGTTTCTTCCCTGCATTACCTACCTGTTATCGGCAAAACCATTGAAAATACGTTGGAAGAGTCAGTCACCGATATCGTGACCACATCGCTAGTTAACCTGTTAAGCGACTTAGACGCAGAGCGCATCGACCATTTCATTTCAGTCGGCATGCACGACTATACCCCTACCGCCGATGCACTTGATAAAGAAGTACTTAACGTTGTAAACGAATGCTTAGAACTGGTGAAAGCGCACGTTGCACAGCAGCGTTGGAAGTCACATCTCACCGAAAAAGAATCGGCAATCCCCACTGGCAAGCCCGAAATTTAATTAATTTGCAAAGCGATAGAGTCAAGGTGAACGCTAGCAGTATTCTGTTCAGCCACTGTTTATACAAATAAGCTAATATAAAGTCCTTACGAATATAATTATAACGATTAGAGGGACTTATGATGAAAATTAAACGCTGCAGAATGTTCAGCCGCTCATTTAACCACGCAATACTTGCAAGTTGTATAACGGCGTTTGCTTCAGGCTGCATGGTGATCTTGCCGACCTCTTCTATTTCCACCAACCAAGAACCTGAAAAAATAGTTGAGCGCATTGAATACAATGCAAACCGATGCTGGTCCACACTGCATCAGCCAATCCATAGCGATATAGTCGTAAACACGTATACAATACAAAACGGCTACAAACTCACGGCCAGTCGTAAAGAAGGGAGCACCCCGCAATATCCTTTTTTACACGTCACCGTTACCCACTCAACCTACGGCAGCGAGGTATCTGTTCGAGAAGGTGAGTTTAACTTGGGCACAGACTTAAATTTAAGTGATGATGTAAATCGATGGATAAATGGCGACAATAGCTGCTAAGACTGATAAGGCGTACACACTATTTTTCAGTAGTAGACAGAATAATACTCGTCTCACTATTAAGCACGCCTTTAACGCCGCGCACTTCTTTTAAAATGCCATCTAAGTGCGCGAGACTTTCGGCGGTTATAACAATAAGTAAATCCCAATTTCCGTTTGTAGTATGAAACCGCTCAACACCATTCACCTGCCTAAGCTTACTAATAAGCTGTGTTGTACTAAGCCCTTCAAGCTCGACTGACATAAGAGCTTTTATTTTGTCTGGTTGCAGCTGCTCGTTAACACGAATAGTAAAACCGTCGATCACCCCCGAATTTACTAACCTGTCGATTCGTTTTTGCACCGTATTTCGCGATAACGAGAGGACTTCAGCTAGCACGGTTACAGGTGTTCGCGCATCGCGCTTCAATATATCGAGAAGCTCGCGATCTTTCGCATCTAAATCTACATACATGGTCGTTTCCCCAATAGATAAACAAATCGTCGAGTCATTAACGCATTATCCAAGACTAATTAGCGAAAAGCATAATGATAAAACAATTGAGCATTATGCTTAAACTAAATAACAACTTGCAACACCTTGAGCATGGTTAAGTGAATTCGCCAGAGAATAAAATACACGCTCTTTTCAGTGGAAATATTTCAGCTAAGGGCTGTAGGACGTTATATGCAAGCCAGTCACATCAAAAACTCACGATTAACTACACCAAATTCCGTTTTAATGGTACGCCCCTGTGCCTTTCGCCCCAACGAACAAACAGCCAAAGACAATAGTTTTCAGAAGCCCCTTGTATCGACGGGAAGAAATAGAGCGGAAATATCAAAAAATGCGTGTGCGGAATTTGATGAGATGGTTCGCACTTTACGTATGAACCACATAACGGTAGAGGTGTTTGAAACAGAAGGGGAAAACACGCCCGATGCCGTATTTCCAAATAATTGGTTAAGTACACATCCCAACGGTTTGCTTGTCACCTACCCTATGTACTGTGAAAACCGCCGAGCGGAGCGTCGTGACGATATTGTCAGTTATCTGCAGCAACACTATATCGTACAGCAAGCTAAAGATTTATCTTTCCTTGAAGAAGACGGAGATATTGTTGAAGGTACAGGGGCTATGGTGATCGACCATGTAAACGCGCTAGCCTATGTTTGCCTATCCCAACGAGCCAATAAGAGAGCTGTAATATCGGCGTGTAAAGCTATTGGTTTAACGCCTATATGTTTTAGCGCCTTTGATACTGCTGGTACGGCGATTTACCACACCAACGTAATGATGTGTGTGGGCAGTGATTTTGCCATTGTTGCTACTAGCATGATAGAAGAAAGCGACAAAAATGTGGTGCTTTCAACACTTAAGGAGACGGGTAAAAACGTCATCGAAATTAGCGAAGAACAAGTGAATAGTTTTGCCGGAAACTGCCTAGAGCTTTTGAATAGCAATGGAAAACGTTTATTACTTATATCAGACACTGCTTTTAGTTCAATGAACGAAGAGCAACTAGCTTTACTACCCAGCGATCTTACTTTACTTCCCATCGCAGTGCCTACTATTGAAATGGGAGGAGGCTCCGTTCGCTGCATGGTCGCGGGTATTCACCTTGAGTGTAAAACGATTGGCGCTGAACAAACTACGACTAATAACATCAGCTTTGACACCCGCGTGAGACTAGCAAAAGGTGATGACTTGGAAGGCTTGCTTGCGTTAGCTGAAGCTGCATCGCCAGGTATGACAACCTTCCCACCGGATAGAGCAACGCTTGATAACAAATTAAAGCGTTCAATTAGAGAAGAACAAAAACTTATGCGTCAAGAGCGTCCAGACTACCTTTTGTTTGTATTGGAGGACCTTCGAACTGGCAAGCTTATTGGTACATCTGCAATTTTTGGTGAATTAGGAAAAGAGGACAGTTTTTATAGTTACAAACGAGAAAAAGTCGCACAGCGAAATAAATCACTAGGCGCACACTACACCCATGACATACTGCACCTAAGTCACCATTTTGAGGGCTACGCGGAAGTGGCATCGCTCTACTTACTGCCTGAATACAGAAAACACTTCAACGGAAAACTACTTTCAAAAGTACGCTACCTTTTTATGGGTTTACATCAGCATGTATTTCCAAAGCAGGTCATGGCCGATCTACGAGGCTATGTAAATACGCATGGGGACTCGCCTTTCTGGAATGCCGTCGGACGTCACTTTTTTCCTATGACATACGCTGAAGCGGATTTATATGGCGCCGTAAATGGAAATCAATTTATTGCTGATTTAATGCCTAAACTTCCGCTGTATGTAAATATGTTACCCAAAGAGGCTCAGTTGGCTATTGGTAAACCACATAACGACGGCCAACCCGCTATGGCAATGCTTGAAAAAGAAGGGTTTAAATTCACGAACTACATCGATATTTTTGATGGTGCGCCAAGTATGGAAGCTGAAGTTTTAAGCCTAAAAACTGTCAAATCAACAAAGCAAGTAAGAATAAAAGTTTGCGAAGGTACAAGGCGCGGCACCGAGAGTAAAATGACGCTTGTCGCCACGTTAAGCCAGCCTTTTTATGCAATGATGGCAGAAACCGAAGAACAAGACGAAATAGCTGTTATTTCTCGCAAAACAGCACAAGCATTAAACGTTAGCTCGGGATATACCATTTTACTTTCAGATGTTTAGCCTCGTACGTATATCCAAAAACCGCCGTTCAATGACGAAAACTCGGTGTGCGCTTTGAGCTTAACTAAAAAGAAAGCCCGCAAATGCGGGCCTTCATTCTATTAAAAAGTATGGGCTGCTAATTACGCTTTACGCCACGTAGTACCGCTTGGGCCGTCTTCTAACACTACGCCTTTTGCGTTTAACGCATCGCGTGCGGCATCTGCCGCTGCCCAGTCTTTGGAAGCACGGGCATCGTTACGCTGTTTAATTAACGCTTCAATTTCAGCCGCTTCGTCGTCATTGCCTTCACCGCCTTTCAAGAAGGTGTCTGGATCACTTTGAAGCATACCCAAAATTGCGCCTAGGCCTTTAAGAACAGCAGCCAGTTTACCTGCTTCTTCTACGTTATCTTTTTGGCGGTTAAGCTCACGTGCCACATCGAACAACACCGAAAAGGCTTCAGGTACGTTTAAGTCGTCGTTCATTGCTGCTTCGAAACGCTTCAGATAGCCACCGTAGCTCAGATCAGTGCTTTCATCTACTTCAACACCACGAAGGGCTGTATACAAACGCTCTAGGGCGGCCTTCGCTTGAGTAATATTGTCTTGAGAGTAACTTAACTGGCTACGGTAATGCGCCGACATCAGGAAGAAACGCAATGTTTCTGAGTCGTGCTCTTTAAGCACATCGCGCAAGGTAAAAAAGTTACCCAATGACTTAGACATTTTTTCGTCATTAACCTGTACCATACCCGCGTGCATCCACACGTTTACGTAAGGTGTGTCATACGCACAGCACGACTGAGCCACTTCGTTTTCGTGATGTGGGAACGTTAAATCTGAGCCACCGCCGTGAATATCAAAGTGCGCACCAAGATGCTTATGATTCATTGCAGAACATTCAATGTGCCATCCCGGACGTCCCTCGCCCCATGGCGATTGCCATGCCGGCTCACCAGGCTTGGTGGTTTTCCACAGTACGAAGTCTAGCGGGTCGTCTTTTCCTGCCGCCACTTCAACACGAGCACCCGCTTTAAGCTGATCTAAGTCTTGTTTGCTTAACTTGCCATAATCTTCGTACTTGCTTACGTCGAATAGTACATCGCCGCTTTTGGCTTGATAGGCGTAGCCTTTGTCCATTAGTCGCTGGATAATTTCAATGATCTCATCCATATGTCCACTTACTGTCGGCTCGACGTCTGGCTCTAGTAAGTTAATCGCCGCAAAGTCTTCGTGCATCATGGCAATAGTGCGTGCAGTTAGCGCCTCAAAGCTTTCGCCATTTTCATTGGCGCGAGCAATAATCTTATCGTCGATATCGGTGATATTGCGCACGTACTTCACATCTAAACCAAGGTGGCGCATGTAGCGTACTAAGACATCGAAACTCAGGTAAGTACGGGCATGACCCATATGACTTAGGTCATAAACGGTAATACCACAAACATACAAACCCACTTTCCCTTCTTGAAGCGGTACAAACTTCGCTTTTTCACGGGTTCGGGTGTTGTAAAGATGTAGCATGTCTATATTTCCTATTTGTCATAATTTTTCGGCCGCAAAGTTTAGCACTGTCACGATTTAAATGGTACAGGCCTTTTGCAATGATATGGCTGGGTTTTGCGATAACTGTCTCTTTGCGCTAACGACTCGTTTTACGCTAAAATGCCGCTACTTTATATGTATGCTAACACACAGGACAAACCACAATGGTTACGTTAAAAACAAATTTCGGTGACATCACCCTAGAGCTTTTTGAAGATAAAGCACCTAAAACGGTAGCTAACTTCATTTCTTACGTTGAAAACGGTTTTTTTGATAACACTATTTTTCACCGTGTAATCAACAACTTTATGATCCAAGGTGGTGGTTTTACGCCAGATATGGATCAGAAAGACACAAAAGACCCTATTGAAAACGAAGCGGACAACGGCGTAGCAAACGAAGTGGGTACAATCGCGATGGCACGTACCCAAGATCCACACTCTGCGACGGCTCAGTTTTTTATTAATGTAAATAACAACGACTTCCTTAACCACTCTAGCAAGTCTGTCAATGGTTGGGGCTACTGTGCATTCGGTAAAGTAACTGAGGGTATGGATGTTGTTGAAAAAATTAAAGCGGTTAAAACCGGTAACAGCGGCTATCACCAAGATGTTCCTGTTGAGCCTGTTATCATTGAAAAGGCGATTATTTCTTAAATAGCTGTCTCAATAACGCCTTGGCCAATATGATTTTCAAGACATACTCAAGGCCTTGGGTTAAGAACAAGCCGCGTTACTTTAACGCGGCTTTTTAAACCACAATAAGAAGATTTATGTCGTTCACCTACTTCATTGCCGACTTGCACCTAAGTGCCGACCGCCCTGACATTACAGAATGCTTAATGCGCTTTTTAAAAGAAGACGCGATTAATGCTGATGCACTTTACGTTCTTGGTGACTTGTTTGAAGTTTGGATTGGCGACGACAACGTTACTCCATTTAACACTGCCATAGCATCAGCATTCAAGGCAGTGAGTCAGCATTGCCCTATATACTTCATTCACGGTAATCGCGATTTCGCCATACGTGAAAAGTGGCTATCAAAAGCCGGCATGACGTTATTAAACGAACAAGAAGTTGTAGACTTATACGGCACACCAACCCTGCTTACTCATGGTGACGAACTATGCACTCGCGATGTTGCCTATCAAAAGTTTCGCAAGAAATCCCGCGGTTGGTGGTGGCCACGTTTAATGCTTGCGCTTCCTTTATGGTATCGACAGCGTGTTGCCGATAACGGTCGCAAGGAAAGCAAAGCCAAGCAACAAAACCTTAAGCCAGATATTATGGATGTTACCCCAGAAGAGGTAGTGAAAGTGATGGAAAAGTGGGGTGTGCAGCGCATGATCCATGGTCATACACACAGACCAAACATTCACAGCCTTGAAGCTAATGGCAAACCTGCGACTCGAATCGTGCTCGGCGATTGGTATGATCAAGGTAGCGTTTTAAAGGTAACCCCTTCAGATGTTATGTTACAACATCACAACTTTTAGTAATAAAATCTGACACTTACAAATGGTCCTACCACTTTTTTTATTACCATTAATAATATTTTATATGTGTGCCCTTCTTTACCTCTAACTCACTATAAAACGTAAGCTTTATCAAATTTCAATCGACCGTAAAATTTCCCAGAGATACAGTTTTGTGACATTTATGACAGTTCAGCAATATAAATGTCAAAGAATTGTCACCTTCTCTCCATACACTCTCCGTGATTTAACAATTCACTCTCCATGCAAGGAATGATGATGGGTAGTGATTGGATGTCTAGACAAAACCACAACCAATACAAACAATACGTTTAGGAAAAAATCATGAATCGTAACTGGAAAGTGGCATGTACTGCTGTTGCTCTAGCGGTTTCTGCTAGTCTTCAAGCGGCAGTGTTACCCGAGCACCAAACTAACAGCGCTTGGTTTACCGACGCACAATCAAAACTAAATACAAAGTTACAAACCAATAATCAGTTCAAAGCAAAGAATGTTATTTTGTTTGTAGGTGATGGTATGGGTATTTCAACCCTCACCTCAGCGAGAATTCACAAAGGTCAATTAGCGGGAAACCCTGGTGAAGAAGGTTATTTGAGTTTTGAAAGCTTTCCACATACGGCCTTGGTTAAAACCTACAATGTAGATGCTCAAACCCCAGATTCAGCGGGCACCATGACCGCTATGATGTCGGGCCTAAAGACTGACGTGGGTGTAATTGGCGTTGACGAAGATATTGAACGCGGTGACTGCTCAACCGTTGCAGGCAATGAAGTTATTACTGCGCTAGAGCTTGCTGAAATAAAAGGCCTGTCTACAGGTATCGTTTCGACAGCCCGTATCACTCACGCTACCCCTGCGGCAACTTACGCAAAGTCAGCAGATCGCAACTGGGAAGATATTTCCGACATGCCAGAAGCCGCTGTAACCGATGGCTGCTTAGACATTGCTGACCAGCTAGTGAACTTTGAAAGCAATTTAGAAGCGCGTTACACCGGTGTTGACGTTGACGGTATTGAGGTTGCTATGGGCGGTGGTCGCCGTCATTTCTTGCCAAAAGACGCCGCATTCAATAGCCCTGATGCAGTGAGTGATGTCGAAGGTGATAGAACCGATGATCGCGACCTTACGGCTGAATGGCAGACCATGTACGAAAATGGTGTATATGTTTATGACCAAGCAGGTTTTGACGCGATAGACGCGGAGAGTGTTGAACGTGTATTCGGCCTTTTCAACGAGTCGCATATGCAATACGAAGCAGACCGTCGAAATGACATCGCAGGCGAACCATCAGTTGCAGAGATGACAGAAACGGCAATTAACATTCTTGATAACAACGAGAACGGCTTTTTCTTAATGGTTGAGTCAGGCCGTATTGACCACGCTCACCATGCGGGCAACGCGGCGGGTGCACTTACCGATACCCTAGCATTTGAAGAAGCAGTAATGACAGCGGTTGAAAATACCGATCCTTCTGAAACATTAATCCTCGTAACGGCTGACCACGGACACGTGTTCACTATCGCAGGCTATCCGAAGCGCGGTAATCCCATTCTAGGCAAAGTGGTTAACGTGGGTTCAGACGAACCTGCAACAGCGTCTGATGGCACGCCATACACCACACTCGGTTACACCAACGGTCTAGGTTTCCGCAACCTAGGTGATGAAACAAATTCTGATGCCACGTATGCATTAGAAAACGCAGCAGGTCGCGTTGATATTACCAATATCGACACAACAACGCCTGGATATCACCAAGAAGCACTTATTCCACTTAGTTCAGAAACACACTCTGGAGAAGACATTGCACTGCATGCCAAAGGACCTGGAAGCCAGCTTGCGCAAGGCGTAATAGAGCAAAACGTTGTTTTCCACTTGATTAATCAAGCGCTTGGCCTTGTAAACGAGTAAGTAGAGATAAGAATATGAACCTTTTTAAATTAAGTATAATTGCGGTAGCAGTAGCAGGTCTTTCAGCGTGTAGCTTGGAAGGCGACGATGGTAACGATGGCGCACCAGGTGCTGATGGCGCTGACGGTCAAAACGGTTTAACAAGCCTTACCGTGCAAACGGAATTAGCGGTTGGCGATGCTAACTGCCCTAACTCGGGTGTTCGCATTGACTCAGGCTTAGACGCCGATGCTGACGGCACACTTGGTGATAGTGAAATTACTTCGACAAGCTATGTTTGTGTTCCTGGCGTAAACAGCGTGAGCAATAGCGAACTACTCACTAGCCTCAATAATGAGTGGTTTGTGTCTGCTCAAAACGAAGTGGAAAACAATAAAGCGGTTTGGATGAACGCAACATCGGGTGAAAGTGCAGCGTCATCGAACGCGTCTTTTACTGTCACTGCAAATTCGCAAGAAGAATTAAAAGCCATGGTAGCGAGCCTGCGCGGTAAAGCGAAAAACGTTATCTTGTTTGTCGGTGACGGCATGGGCGTTTCTACCGTTACCGCAGCGCGTATTCTAGATGGTCAGATGAACGGCCTAGCAGGCGAAGAAAACCAGCTTAGCTTTGACAAATTTCCATTCTCCGGGCTTTCAAAAACTTATAACGTTGATGCCCAAACACCGGATTCTGCAGGCACAATGACCGCTATGATGAGCGGCATAAAAACTAACGTAGGTGTTATCGGCGTAGACGAAGATATTGAGCGCGGTGATTGTTCTACCGTTGCAGGTAACGAGTTAGTTACGGCGCTAGAACTCGCTGAAATTGCAGGTAAGTCTACCGGTATTATTTCTACTGCCCGTATTACGCACGCCACGCCAGCAGCAACCTATGCAAAGTCAGCAGATCGCAACTGGGAAGACATTTCAGATATGCCAGAAGATGCGGTTACAGCGGGTTGTTCTGACATTGCCGACCAGTTGGTTAATTTCGAAGCTAACTTAGAAGCGAACTTTGAAGGCCTGGACGTTGATGGTCTTGAAGTTGTAATGGGTGGCGGACGTCGCCACTTCTTGCCGCGTGACGAAGCATTTAACAGCCCCGACGCTGCGAGCAGTGTAGAAGGCGATCGTACAGATGGACGTGATTTAACGGCCGAGTGGCAAGCAATGTACGAAAACGGGGTTTATATCTATGATCAATCTGGTTTCGACGGCTTGGATACTGAAACCACTGAAAGAGTATTCGCGTTATTCAACGAATCACACATGCAATACGAAGCCGACCGCGGCAACGACATTGCTGGTGAACCTTCTATCGCTGAAATGACAAGTGCAGCAATTAAAGTGTTAGATAACAATGAAGAAGGTTTCTTCCTTATGGTTGAATCCGGTCGAATCGACCACGCTCACCACGCAGGTAATGCTTACGGGGCACTTCATGACACTATCGCTTTTGCTGAAGCTGTTGATGCTGCTGACAAGCTTACTGATGATGAAGATACACTTATTATTGTAACCGCTGACCACGGGCACGTCTTTACCATTGCTGGTTATCCAAAGCGCGGCAACCCCATTTTAGGCAAGGTAGTAAACGTAGGTTCAGATGAAGCTGCTACAGCTGCCGACGGTACGCCATACACCACACTTGGCTACACAAATGGCCTAGGTTTTAGAAATCTGGGAGACGTTACTAACTCAGACGCAGCTTATTTAGAAGGCCCTGATACAGGTCGTAAAGACATCACTGATGTCGACACTACAACACCTGGCTATCACCAAGAAGCCTTAATTCCACTGGGTTCGGAAACACACTCGGGTGAAGATGTAGGCATTTATGCTAAAGGCCCTGGCGCTTTCCTCGTCAACGGTACTAATGAGCAAAGCGTTATATTCCATGTTATGGATTTTGCAGGGGACTTTGTCTCTCAAGCAGAAAATGCAATGGAATAAGTTATTAAAAAAGTAATGCTAGGGCGGCCTTTGGTCGCCTTTTTCGCTTCGGTTAAGAACTTCATTTTCGGTAGGATAAATGAATGAAATTATTTAATGCATTTGCGCTTATTCTTTTTACAAGTGCGAGTACGTTTAGTTTAGCTCAAGTGGCTGAAACTTCGTCTGTAGTAAACGTAACTAATGAGCAGACGTGTAAAGAAGACAGCACCAGTCTGTTCGCTAAATATGAAATAAGCGTGACTAGCCCATCTAAAACTTTACAAACTACATCACTACATTTGTGGCGAAACGGCAATAAAGTCGCACATGAATACCCTGCCACCAATATTACTGAGTCATGGACACTTGTTAGAAACAAATTTATAAAGCCTACTCGCTTTTTCGATGCTCATGAGCGCGCTATCGAATACCAGCCAGGTGAAACCATTCACGGAAAAAAAGAGACGGACTTTTCATACCGCTACCAACTCATTAGTGACAAACTCATTGATGCCATGACCTTGGATAAAAAAGACGGAAAAGGTTGCAATGCCGTTGAACACTATTCACTAGACAACGAACAAGGGCACTTCAAGCTCACATGGATTCCTCACTTAAAATTAGTCAGATCTTTTAGCGTTGATAGAAATGGATATGTAAGAGATTGGGAGCTTACAAACGTAGATTTCGATGTGAACACGAGAGACTTCTTTGCAAAAAGACAAGACTATCAAAGTACAGATTACGCTGATATTGGCGATGATCACACGGATCCTTTTTTAACCAAAATGGTAACTCAAGGCTTTATTGAAGCTGGTGCCAGTGGCTACTACGATGAGCACGGTCACAGTATCGGTGAGGGTCACGCACACTAAACGTATAAAATCGCTCTCTAAATGGCTGTGTCTGCGGCTCAGCCATTTAGGCACTGTGAAAAGGTTTTGTTACAAACTAGCCCAAAGTACATGCGTTACGCGCTGGCTTAATTTTTGTTCTGTGGTATAAAGAATAAAAGCAAGTTAGTCATCATGGATGGTGTAAATGACAGATGTTCTTCTTTCCCCTACAAACTTCTGGTTTAGCATTTCGCTTATAGCCGTTTTCTTTATTTTCATACTAGAACTTGTTAGCACTATTTTTGGTATAAGCCTGTTGGGGTTAGGCGATGATTTTGCAGAGTTTGATGGCAATGGGTTTCTTAATACCTCGTTTGCCAACTGGCTTAATATCAATAAAGTTCCCTTTCTTATTTACCTGGTAGTACTTCTTACTCTATTCGGTTTAGTTGGCTTGATGGTTAACGGCTTAACAGCGAGTGCACTCGGCTATATCTTGCCAGCTTTCCTGTCCGTTCCCCTTGCATTTGTTATTGGCGCGTTCGTAACAGCTAAAACCGTAAAGGTAATTTCAGGCTTACTGCCTAGTGTAGAGTCTAGCGCGGTTAACAGCGATGACTTCATTGGGTCTGTGGCCGAAATCACGATTGGAAAAGCAAGCCGAGGCAACCCAGCTGAAGCAAAGTTCACCGACCATTATTCACAGCCTCATTTTGTGTTAGTAGAACCTTTCGAAGATGAAGAGTTGTTCGCACAGGGAGAGCGCGTCATTTTAGTTCAGAAAAAACAACACAGCTGGTTAGCAACCCGCTACCTATAACTTAAAAGAGATAAAAGTATGGATACAATTCAACCATCTAGCTTGCCGTCAATACTCTTTATTGCCGGTGCTATTGTTGTAGGGCTTATCGTTATTGGCCTTATTTTTGCCAAACTTTACACCCGCGCGACGAAAGAAACTGCGTTCGTAAGAACCGGTTTAGGCGGTGAAAAAGTCATTAAGGACGGTGGCGCTATCGTGCTTCCTGTCGTTCACGAAATAATTCCAGTAAATATGAACACCCTTCGTATAGAAGTGGAAAAAATTCAAAAAGACGCGCTTATTACCAAAGATCGCATGCGTGTTGATGTTAAGGCAGACTTCTATTTACGCGTGGCCCCCAATGCCAATGGCATATCAATGGCTGCGCAAACGCTAGGAACGCGCACCACTCGCGCTGAAGAAGTTAAAAAGCTAATGGAGTCTAAGTTTGTTGACGTACTACGTGCGGTAGCTGCTGAAATGAGCATGACCGAAATGCATGAGCAGCGTGCTGACTTTGTACAAAAAGTTCAGCAAAGCGTGGCTAACGACCTTGAAAAGAACGGTCTTGAGTTAGAATCGGTGAGCTTGACTGGTTTTGACCAAACCGACCTACAGTTTTTCAATGAAAACAACGCTTTCGATGCGGAGGGACGTGCACGCTTAACGAAGATCATTGAAGAAAAGCGCAAGGAAACCAACGATATTCAACAAGAAAACCGCATTTTCATTGAACAGCGTAATTTGGCTGCTGAGAAACAATCGCTAGAAGTGAAACGAGATGAAGAAGAAGCTCGCTTAGCCCAAGAGCAAATTCTTGCCTTTAAACGTCAGGAACAAAAAGCAGAAATTGCTAAGCAGCGCGAAATGAAAGAACGGGAAGAGCGCGAAGCAGAGATTGCTAAAAACCGTGCTATCGAGGCTGCGGAAATTGAAAAATCACGGGAAATTGAAACCCAAGAAATTGCTAAGCGTCAGGCACTAGAGCAAGCGCGCATTCGTCAGCAGCAAGAAGTTGAGGTTTCTGAGCAAATTAAACAAATTGCCGTTGCGACAAAATCTGAGGAAGAGTCGGCCGCACGTGCTAAAGCTGCTGAAGCGGAAAAGGCTAAAGTAGAAAAAGTGGAAGCAGTAACCACAGCGAAAATGGTGGCAGAAGCTGAGCGTAAGAAACAAATTGAAGTTATAGACGCGCGTAAAGAGGCAGAGCGTGAGGCTGTGGGCATTACCGTAGAAGCACAAGCTAAGAAAGAAGCAGCTGAAAACTCTGCTGCCGCCATTCTTACCGAAGCGAAGGCCGCTGCCGATGCAAAAATGCTTCAAGCTGAAGCTGATGAGAAAGTGCTTGCTGTTGAAGCACAAGGTAAACAAGCGCTTTATGAGGCTGAAAATACGCTTAAGACCGAGCAAATCGAGCTGCAAAAAGCCCTTGCCATGCTCAAAATATTGCCTGAGCTTGTGGCACATGCCGTTAAGCCACTTGAAAACATAGAAGGTATTAAAATTCTTCAAGGCTACGGCCAAGGCAGTGGCGTGAAAGGCGATCACACCGTTGCTACTGCTGGAAGTGGTTTAGCTGAACAAGTAACGCAAGCCGCACTAAGCTATCGTGCTAACGCCCCACTGGTAGACTCTATGTTGCGTGAAGTGGGCTTGGTCGATGCGGAAAAAGGCACATTAGATGATTTGGTAACAGGCAACAGCGACATACTGACCAAGGCCAATGCAGTAAAACCTAAACCTATTGTGGCAGCACCAGAAAACCTAAATGGTAATAAAGCGTCGGAAGAGCTTCCAGCTGATTAATGCTCATTGAGCTAGTATTTAGCTAGCTAACACGACACAACATCCAAAGCCCTGTAATTCAACAGGGCTTTTTGTTTTCACGTAATTTATCAACTAACCATTCCGAAAATACTTTTAACCGAAGTGGCATTTGTCTTCTAGAGGGGTACAGGAGATTTACCGGCATCGCTTGGGCCTCGAATTCAGGAAGCACACGAATTAGTTTTGCTTCTTTCAGCTCTGACTCAACCCCCACACTTGGGATTTGCGCAATACCTAATCCACTTGCGCACGCAGCGAAATAGGCCTGGGTACTGTTAACACTTAACAAGCTTTGCATTTCGACGCCATGGAGTTCTCCGCCTTTCATAAATTCAAATTCTGGTGTTTTGTGGCTTAGGGTATGGGAATAATCAATAAGTTTGTGATTAGCTAAATCTTCCAGCGACTGCGGTATGCCCCACTTCGTCGCATAATCAGGACTTACACAGTTATAAATTGGATAAGTTAAAAGGCGGCGGGCAACCAAACTGCTATCCGCTAATGCACCAACCCTAATCACACAGTCAAACCCTTCTTTAATAAGGTCAACTTTGCGATCGACACTGCTTACTCGCAACGTAATCTTGGGGTAAGTAGAGATAAACTCACCTAAAATGGGAAGCAGAATATTGGTTGCAAATCGGCTTGGCATATCGATACGAAGCTCGCCACTTACGCTGTCTGCTGACGTTATGAATTGTGATTGTAAGGCGTCCCATTCACTCAATAAGGCAATACTTTGCGGCAAAAACGTTTCTCCATCAGAGGTGAGAGAAACGCTTCGCGTGCTTCGGTTAAAAAGGCGTGTGCCCAACTGCTTTTCGAGACTTGTTACCGCTTGAGAAATACTCGATTTCGGTAAACCTAGAAGTGCAGCCGCCGCACTGAAGCTTCCCAATCTCGCGGTTTCTACAAACCGTGTAAGCATATCGAACCTGTCCATCTTTCGCCTATTGTTCACAAAATAAGAACAATGTTATCGCTTTAGGTAGGTTTTTCATACCAATTTTAGTCAATATAATCGTCTACGAATTAATCAACAAAGAGAGATAACAATGGCGATTGCATTAATAACAGGTGGAAGTCGAGGTCTTGGGCGCGCTGGCGCATTAGCACTGGCGAAAAAAGGGATAGACGTTGTTATCACGTATAACACTAATGAAGCAGCAGCCGATGAGGTTGTTAAAGAGATTCAGAGCATTGGAAGAAAAGCCT
This sequence comes from Alteromonas sp. G4i35, assembly GCF_054960375.1. Lineage (NCBI taxonomy): Bacteria > Pseudomonadati > Pseudomonadota > Gammaproteobacteria > Alteromonadales > Alteromonadaceae > Alteromonas > Alteromonas sp. G4i35. The sequence continues at coordinate 27,983 of NZ_JBHNZD010000011.1, forward strand.
GTGCCCTGCCCCTTAACACCGCCGCCTCGCATTATTCGTTCCCGGAATTTCTAGTTACGCTTAAAGACGTGCTGAACAATCAATTTGGCAAACAGGCTATTACCTATCTGGTAAACAACGCCGGCGTTGGTCTAAATGCTTCTTTTAAAGAAACAAGTATAAAACAGTTCGATACGCTATTTGATATGCATGTGAAGGGACCTTATTTTTTAACCCAAACACTGTTACCTATTATTGAGGATGGCGGAGCAATACTGAATGTTTCCTCTGGTTTGGCAAGATTTTGCTTCCCGGGATACAGCGCCTACGGTATGGCTAAAGGAGCCATAGAGGTAATGAGTCGTTACCTGGCTGCAGAGTTAGGAGCCCGTAAAATTAGAGTAAACACCCTGGCTCCAGGTGCCATTGAGACTGACTTTAGCGGTGGCTATGTTCGCGATAACAGCGAAGTCAATAATGCTATAGCCTCTCAGACCGCTTTGGGCCGCGTTGGCCAACCCGAAGATATAGGTGGTGTTATTGCAGCGCTATTAAGTAACGATAGTTATTGGATTAACGGCCAAAGGATTGAGGCATCTGGTGGTATGAAGTTGTAACACCATTAGCATGATGGCGTTGATGTCAGCTTTCACTTATTAACGAAAATAGGTTAAACGCCTTTGTAACCTTTCAAGCTGCAAAGGCGTATCATAAGGAGTAACATACACAGGCAAAGTTGTATTCTCTGCGCTTAAACATTAGGTTTGGACGTGAGGATATTGTTAAGCCTTGAAAATATTATCTGAGATTTAGATATTTTTAAGGAAGAAAGTCGAGGATAAGTGCTATGAAGTCGCTACCCGAAGAACCAGAGAAACCATTAAGAGACGATTGTTGCGGCGGAGGTTCGTGTTGCCCATGTATTTGGGACGTATACTACGAAAAGCTTGCTAAGTGGAAAGAAGCAAAGCGAGAATTTGACGAGTTAGCGAATAATGAGTCATCAGACACAAGGTCTCCAGACTAGCGGTCCGTACTCGTATTTAAAAATGCCCTGTTCGCTATTTCCTACTATTGAACAGCCCTCGAACGAGCTATCCTGCCTTAGAACTTGCCTAATTTAAACCGCCGCATGAGCGTTCGACAGTTCCATTTTTTAAACTTCTCATTTACAAATTTCTATTCTACTGCTATTTTATCTTAATCGATTAAGATTTTGATTTTCTGTGAGTCTCAACCAAATTTGGTCAGTCAATAGCAGAAGATTAAGAATTAAGCTAAACCCGTTACATGGTTAATTTTGAATCTGCCAGACTGGTAGTGCTTAATTCGTAGTAATGTGTGCTCGCGATACGTAAGAGAAGTACGAGCAAGCGCATGCTGAATTTTGGAGAGTTATCATGTCTATACGCAATGGCGTTCAACTAATCACCTATGCAGACCGACTAGGCGATGGCAACATCGAGAGTCTAACAAGCATACTTCAGGGCCCGTTAGGTGGCCTGTTTACGGGTGTTCACATCCTTCCTTTTTACTACCCTTACGATGGTGAAGACGCGGGTTTCGATCCTATCGATCATACCTTGGTCGATGAGCGCTTGGGCGATTGGGACAACGTTAAAAAGCTTGGCGAATCGGTAGATATCATGGCCGACCTCATTGTTAACCATATGTCGGGGCAAAGTGAAGCGTTCAAAGACGTGCTGAAAAACGGGCGCGAATCGAGTTATTGGCCGCTGTTCTTAACCAAGGAAGATATTTTTAAGGGCAACGATCAAACGCAAATTGACGAACAAATAGCACAAGTGTTCCGCCCTCGACCCACACCGTTTTTCAGCGATTACGAGGTGGGCACAGAGACTGGTAACCCTGAAACCGTGCCGTTCTGGACAACTTTTACCTCTAATCAAATTGATATTGATGTGGAGTCACAGTTAGGCAAAGACTACCTATCTTCTATTCTTCAGTCGTTTACTGAAAGTAATGTTGATCTTATTCGCTTAGATGCGGCGGGCTATGCAATTAAACGCGCAGGTTCGAACTGCTTTATGCTTGAAGAAACCTTCGAATTTATCGAAGAATTATCAAACCGCGCACGTGGTATGGGCATGCAGTGTTTGGTCGAAATACACAGTCACTATCAAACTCAAATTGATATTGCTGCGCGTTGCGACAGTGTTTACGACTTCGCTTTACCTCCGCTTGTACTACACACCTTGTTCTCTAAAAATGCAGAGGCATTGGCATACTGGCTTTCAATTTCGCCACGTAACTGCTTTACCGTGCTAGATACTCACGATGGCATCGGCATTGTTGACGTGGGCGCGAATGGTGACAAACCAGGCCTGCTTACCGCAGATGCGATTAATTCGCTCGTTGACCAAATACATGAAAATTCCAATGGCGAGTCTAAAAAAGCCACCGGTGCCGCTGCAAATAATGTAGACCTTTACCAGGTAAACTGCACATATTACGATGCGTTAGGTAAAGATGACTTCGCTTATTTGGTTGCACGCGCCATTCAATTTTTTAGCCCGGGTATCCCTCAAGTTTATTACGGTGGCTTGCTTGCTGCGCACAATGACATGGCGTTACTTGCTAAAACCAATGTTGGCCGCGACATCAACCGCCCATACTTGTCTACTGCCATGGTAAAAGAAGCCGTTGAGAAGCCAGTGGTTAAAGGCCTGATGCAGCTTATTAGGCTAAGAAACGAAAGCGATGCTTTTAACGGTGTATTTGACGTGAGTTACGTCAACAACGTATTCGTGCTTTCGTGGAAAAACGGCAACCATGCGGCGTCACTAAACGTGAACTTCAGCACAATGGATGCAACTATTCATACGGTGGATAATGGTGAAGAAAGCGTATTGTCAATCAACACACTACTTGCTTAAAGCGCAATCTTTAGCGATAGTTTAGCTACTTAGCGCTCAGCTATTCAGGAATTAACACGTGTCGTCAATGCGCTTAAACGCATTAGCGGCACGTAAACCTTGGATTAGCCATTACGATTTAAGTATTACAAGCCCCACCAGAAGAACTGGTATTGTTGTGAATTAACTCAGTACTCGTTTACCTAAATGACGTATTAGTTTATGTTGGTGTTTTATCTGTAGTCGTTATACGCCCTACCCCAGTCACATAGCTGACGTAAAGTTGGCTCTAGTGTACGGCCTAAATCGGTCAGAGAATACTCTACACGAGGGGGCACTTCTGCATACACTTTCCGGTTTACCAACCCATCACGCTCTAACTCTCTTAACTGCTGTGTAAGCATTTTTTGGGTAACGCCTTGCAATCGTCTACGCAACTGACTGAAACGTAGCGTTTTATGGCAAAGGTGCCACAAAATAACCCCTTTCCATTTACCGCCTATTATCTCAAGGGATACTGCTACGCCACAAATGTATTGATTTGAGTCGTTCTTATTTTCTGCAGCATTGGGCTCATTATCTTGTTTCTGGCTTTTTAGGACGGCGTTATTATCAATGTCTGATGTCACATCACTTTCCTCTGCCACTACACTGTTCAAAGTTGCGGTCATACTACTCCCTCTTAGAGTAATTACGTTCATATTCACTACGTAAAAGGCTTTATTATTAGTGTCAGCATTGATGTCAGTGGTCTTTGTTAAATCGAGCAAAGGGTTTACATCACGCCAATAGTATCTTTTAGGGGACTACCCTACTAAAAAGTGCATACTTGCGCAAAGTTTATATATCGTCACAATGGGTAGCGTAATCATTCGACTAACGGAGACAGGTATGACATCGTTTAAAGCTTTGCTTGTAGAAAAGCAGGAAGATAAACCCTTTACGCGTAAAGTAACGCAGCGTTCACTTGATGACTTGCCTGAAGGCACGCTACTCATTAAGGTGCATTATTCATCGCTTAACTACAAAGATGCACTGTCAGCCACCGGCAATCCAGGTGTGAGCAGAAACTTTCCTCATACCCCAGGAATTGATGCAGCAGGCACGGTGGTATCGTGTGGTGACAATCGCTTTAAAGAAGGAGACGAAGTTATTGTCACCGGATTTGACCTCGGCATGAACACCGCTGGAGGCTTTGGCGAATACATCAGAATTCCAAGTGAATGGGCGGTAGCTAAGCCAAATGGACTTACGTTGAGAGAGTCAATGATCATTGGTACCGCAGGTTTTACTGCAGGACTATCGGTACAAGGCTTGGTTGAACACGGCGTGACTCCTGACAAAGGCGATATTCTAGTCACTGGCGCTACAGGAGGCGTGGGCTCTGTCGCTGTTGCCCTGTTGGCCAAAGCTGGCTTTTCGGTTGTGGCATGCACCGGAAAAAAAGAGCATGAGTCATTTTTAAAGACACTTGGCGCAAGCAAAGTGATAACTCGCGACGAACTATTAGAAAACAAAGAACGCCCCATGCTTAAGGAGCAATTCGCTGGCGCCGTTGATACAGTAGGCGGAGAGTATCTAGCACAGGCAATCAAAGCTACGCAATATGGCGGCGCAGTGACGTGCTGCGGTCTTACGGCTGCTGCAGATCTTAACGTGACTGTATTTCCATTTATCTTGCGAGGCGTGTCGCTTCTCGGTATCGACTCTGTGCAGTGCCCAATGCCTCCAAGATTGAGGTTGTGGGACAAGCTTGCTAGTGAATGGAAGCTAAACTGCCTTGATGACCTTACCGAGGAAGTGACCCTTGATGCGGTAAATGAAAAAATAGACGCAATCTTAAAAGGGCAGATTTCTGGCCGTACTTTGGTTAATGTTCAAGGTTAAGTACATAAAAAGAAGGCACCGCAAGATGGTGCCTTCTGTCTACCTGCTCAGACCCCTTCAAATTACTGGTTACCGTCGCTACTCATTTTTTTAGCCAAGTGAATGGTGCTGACCTGCTTTGCTCTTCGCGAGCGAACCTTAATATTCAGCATTTCTACAATAAACGAGAACGCCATCGCAAAATAAACATACCCCTTAGGTACATGAACATCAAAGCCTTCTGTTATTAAGGTAAAGCCCACTAAAATCAAAAACGATAAAGCCAGCATTTTGATGGTTGGGTTTGCATCCACAAAGTCGCCAATCGGCTTTGCAGCTACTAGCATCACTGCTACTGACGCAACAATAGCAATAACCATGATGCTCAAATGTTCAACTAACCCTACTGCTGTGATAACAGAGTCTAGAGAAAAGATAACATCCAGCACCGCAATTTGAACCAATATTGAGAAAAAACCAGAAGCTGCTACTGCCGTAGTTGATGCCTCGGTCACCTCGAAACTGGCATGTATTTCGTGGGTTGATTTTGCAATAAGAAAGAGACCGCCCAACACTAAAATAATGTCACGGCCAGATATTTCATTCCCAAAGAGGCTAAATAACGGATTAACTAAGCCCATTACCCAAGCCAAACTAAATAGCAATAACAGTCGCGAGCCCATGGCTAAACCAAGGCCTATTTGACGTGCTTTATTTCTTTGATGTTCAGGTAGCCTACCCACCAATATTGAAATAAAGATTATGTTATCAATACCAAGCACTATCTCTAATGCCATTAAGGTGCCTAATGCCACCCAAGCTTCTGGACTCGCAAGCCATTCAAACATTTGCGCTACAAACCTTAGCCAAAACCACCTAATTTAGCGCATAGTATTACGGAATATCATCTCAAGCACGCTTTCTTTAGAAGCCCTCTAGTACTAACTTACCTATAGCACGCCCTTCTTCTAAAATTTTGTGAGCCTCGATTAAGTTAGCCGCATTTATTTTACCTAAATGCTTGCCTACAGTAGTCTTAATTTTACCGTCGTCGATAAGCGATGCTACATGAGTAAGCAAGCGGCTTTGCTCTGCCATATCGTCGGTTTCAAACATTGAGCGCGTAAACATGAACTCCCAATGAAGTGACAAGCTCTTCTGCTTAAGCTTAGCTACGTCAAGACTTTCTGGGTCGTCAATTAGCGCTAGTTTGCCCTTCGGCTTCATAACTTCAACAAAGCTTTCAATGTACTGGTGCGTATTATTTAAGCTTGCGACATGAGTCACTTCACCAATGTTTAAGGCCTTGATTTGCTCAGCCATAGGCTTGCTGTGATCCACTACGTAGTCGGCACCTAACTCCTGAACCCAGCTTTTTGAGCTTTCGCGCGAGGCAGTGGCGATCACGGTAGCCCCCGTTAGTACTTTAAGCAATTGCAGCATAATAGAACCCACGCCACCAGCTGCGCCTACCACAAGCACAACCTCATCGCTCTTTTCACTTTGTTGCCTTAGAGCAAGATGATCAAACAACAATTCATATGCTGTGATTGTGGTTAGAGGAAGTGCCGCAGCATCGCTGTCTGACAGAGACTTAGGCGCTTTACCGACAATACGTTCATCAACTAATTGAAACTCTGCGTTTGAGCCGGCTCTGGTAAGGTCGCCAGCGTAGTAAACTCTGTCACCAACTGCGAACTCGGTAACATCAGCGCCTATATCAACGATTTCACCTACTGCATCCCACCCCAGAATTTTGGGATCACCTCCATTAGGATTAACGCGATGACGAATTTTATAATCGACCGGGTTGACTGCTATCGCACTTATTTTTACAAGTAAATCTCGACCCGACGCGCTGGGCGTTTCGATGTCAATATCCACCAGTGCATTAGGCTCATTAATACCAAGTGAGTGGGTATAACCAATAGCTTTCATCATTTGTCTCTCCTTTGAGTAATATCATCATCATACTCTTGATTAAATTTGGATAAACAGCACAATAAAAGAAACATTATCAAATAGTTTTTGAAAGCCATGTTACTCGACGACTTGAATGTAGTAATAAAAGTTGCTGAATTTAGAAACATTACTGCAGCAGCGACACATTTGAATATGCGTACAGCAACCGCAAGTGCTGCGGTAAAACGCGTAGAACAGGCCCTTGGTGCCGAATTATTTGTTCGTACTACACGCTCACTACGTCTGTCGTCTGCGGGTGAAAGGTTTTTGCCAACGTGCCAAGAAGCCATGTCAATGCTGGCTAATGCCAAGCAGAACTTAAAGGGCGATACAGGCGTGATTGAGGGCGAGCTTAGGTTAGGTTTATCGTCTGATTTAGGCCGAAATGTGATTGCGCCGTGGCTAGATGACTTTATGGATTTACATGACAAAATAACCGTAAAGCTCAACCTGAGTGACAGCAACATTGACTTTTATCGCGATCCCGTCGATTTAGCGCTAAGGTACGGTACTCCAACCGATGCGAATGTATACGGTTTCAAAATTTGTGATGTACCAAGTTTACTTGTTGCCTCCCCTTCTTATATCACCTCTCATGGTGCCCCTGAAAAATTTGAAGACTTGCAAACACACAACGGGCTTTTTTACCAACTACACGACAAGGTATATAACGAATGGGAGTTTTTTCACAAAGGGACACCGCTGAAGATAAAAATGCGAGGCAACAGAACCGCAAACGACGGAGAGATAGTAAAGCGTTGGGCCGTTGCGGGTAAAGGTATTGCTGTTAAATCTGGCTTAGATGCGTGCGACGACATTTTAAAGGGTAGACTTGTAACCTTGTTGCCCGAATATCAACCTAAACCGAAACAGCTTTGGCTGATTTGCCCTAGCCGCCAATCTATTACTCCAGCAGTAAGACTATTCAGAGATATGCTGAAAGAGCGCTGCGCTGAATGTTTAGCGCAGCTAGCCACATTCAGCGTGTCAAAATATCAAAAATAGACGAGTATCTGTGCATTTACTTTTGAATACCTTTATTTAGCTGTACGTAAGCTTCCTCAAAACCTGTCAATGATATGGGTAAGGTAACTTGCTGGTTTTCAGATTTTTGAAACGCTATTAGCATAGTCTGTCCATTGTGCATTTGTTTCAAAAGTTCATTGTCGATTTTCACTATACTTTGGCAAGACTTCTCGTCACAGCCTGAGAATGGCACTTGTATGGATGCAAAATCGTCGATTTTTACTCCTACACCATTTTTTGTGAGTGTATTTTTTGGAAGCTTTATTTTCAATACTGGAAAATCTTGCGAATAGGAGTAGTCAACGTTGACGCCCAATAGCACTTTTTTTGCTTCTTTGTCTTTGGCAACGAGCTGGCTAAGCGTACACACAGACGAATCATTACATAGCAAACTCCAACTACCAAAGTCACTTGTGGTTACAGCCCATGAAAAAAACGATGCAAGTACTAAACTAACTGCTACTAAATATTTCACTTTCACCTCTTAGCAAAACGGGGAGCGCACGCTCCCCCTCTTTTATGACAACTTTATTGCTTCCGCTTTCTTATAACAAGCGTAGCAAACATTGCACTTAGCATTAGAAATAGAGTATTGGGTGTTGGCACAGATACAGGATCAGGTACAAACACAGTAACGGCATTCTGGTTCATGTTAACAACGCCAGAACCATCGAAAGTGAGACCGGTTACAAATGCGTCCGGCGTAGGCTCGAGCATATTCGAAACATCAATTCCCATAATTCTGAAGCGGTCAACTGGGGTATTGAAGTCGTACTCCTCACCACCAGTGATATCTGTGCCTGTATCGAACCAATCCATCAGAACATTGTCCCAAAGAAATAGGTCAAACATGTTGTCGTCGTAACCTTCAGGCAAAAGTACTGACGCGATGTTTGGACCACTATTTACAATATAGTCATAGCCTACTGCTACATCTGGGTCGATGAATACAAGTTCATCTGGATCATCGATAGAGAATTCAAATTCATAGTCTGTCGGTGTTTCTGGATTAACAATTGGCAATATAGGGTTTTCTGGAGTATCACCCGGTAGTACGCCATCGCGAATAGCAAACTTCCAAATACCAGGCGTGCCCGTGTTGCTGTTACTTTCGTCTATATCAGCGATAGCGGCGGTTTGAGACCCCGGCACAGTGAAAAAGTTTTCCCCATCTCCCGCGTCATAACCCGCTTGTGCTGGAACGCCATCTGACGCACTACCTGAAGTCCAGCCGATATCTTCATATCTAAACTCAACGTCGAAATTTCCCGCACCTGTGTCTTCCCGATCAATTAACACTAATTGGAACGTGTTTGTGGGGTTACTGTTTTGACTGTAGTAACCAACATCGTTCCATGTCACTACCAGCGTGTTTTCATTCGGTGAACCGATAAACACGTCGCCACACTCTGCACAGCGCGTATCTACATCGCCCCAAAATGGCGCGATCATTGGCTGGTTGCTTATGGGGAAGGGTCTTGGCGTAAAGGAGCTCACGGTGCCATTGAAGGTAATATTACCGTTATTGTTAATGAAGAATCTATCGTATGAAGTACCAAAGAAATTTACGCCACTATCGAAGGCAAGCGATTCAAATGCGTCAAATACGATAGCGCCCGATGAACCGTCGTCGTTACCATTCATCGCTAAGTTGCCAAATCCACTTTCAGTAGAGCCTTCCCAGCCGGAAAGGAGCACTGAAGCATTGGCTGTGGTGCTTGAGATTGAGAATGCTAGCGCTGCGCTCGCCAACAGGGATAATGAAAAACGCGAAGACTTTTTCATGTATACGTCCTTGTAGTTTATGTTAATAAGAATTTCATTATTTAGCAGACCCGGTTTAGCAAAGTGTAAGCCAAATCTAAAATAGCTTTTAAATACAGAAGCTTAAAAAATAAATAATGAATTAGTTTAATATAATGTAAAAAAACCTGACATCCTTGTCTTTAGATTTTCAGACGTACTATCGCTTGTATTCAGCAGGTATGCCTTTGCCTGGTGTGCTCATTTTAATAAACTCGCGTAGGTCTTGGTTGGACTGTTTTAAGTCGTCGCGACGCAGATACATCATGTGGCCGCTGCGATATCCCTTAAAGCTCAAGCGGTCTTTTAAATTGCCACTTTGATCGAGCTGCCACATCGTATACTTGGCATCAAAGTAGTTCGTAGCGCCGTCGTAATAGCCAGCTTGAATCATCACATTCAGATACGGGTTTTGCGCCATGGCCAATCGCAAGTTCTCACCCGTTTGATTATTGCTTCTATCCCATGGGTGCACGTTCCCAAACATGTTGTACTTAATATCAGTTTTGTAGTTTAACTCTTCACGCAAATAGTAATTAATAGCGGGCGTGAACGAATGAAGCCATGATGTTAGCTCAGCCCAATAGTCAGGGCGGTCGCCGCTTTGCTTAGCATCTATACCCAAATAGCGGCTGTCTAAACGACCTAGCGTCTTCCCTTCGTCGCGCAGTAAGTCTTTCCAGAAAAATGCAGTGCTCACGTCTAAGTTGTTTTGCGCAATAGACGCTTCACTTAACCCAGAATAGCGCGCCATTTGCTTTAACACATCGCGCTTTTCCGTTTCACCAATGAAGCCACCTTTGGCCAGAGCAGGAATAAGCGTATTGATGGTGAAGTCTTCAACTTCAGGCAATAGCTCAGTAAGATCTTTGTTTTGCAACGCGGGTTCAAGCTTATTGTGATACCACGCCGCAGCAGCAAAATAAGGCAGTCGATTAGCGGCTTTTACCGGCCCGTTGCGCTCTATACCAATATCGGTTGGCGATACAAGCACAACGCCGTTTAAGTACATCCATTGGCGATTTTGAAGCTCTAATGCTAATCCTGACACACGCGTCGTGCCGTAACTTTCACCGATAAGATATTTAGGTGAACGCCAGCGATTATCACGCGTTACAAAAGTATTCACCCAGTCTGCCAAATAGCTAATATCGGCGTTTACACCAAAGAACATTTTCTGCTGTTCATCTTGCGATGGCATGCTGCCGTCAGCTTTAGGCAGCACACGGCTGTACCCTGTATTCACTGGGTTAACAAACACAATGTCTGCCACATCCAAAATGGAGTAAGGGTTGGTTTGAACACCATAGGGCTGAACTGGATAGCCTTCATCGTCAATATTAAGAATACGAGGGCCTGTGTAGGCTACATGCATCCACACTGACGCAGAGCCTGGACCACCGTTAAAAGAAATAATAAGCGGGCGCTCAGTATTCTCTTTTACGTCAGTGCGCTGATAGTAAGTGTAAAACAAAGTGGCAACCGCTTCGTCTTTACTGTTCCAAACCGGTTGAGTACCCGTGGTAGCACTGTACTTTACGCGCTTGCCTAGGATTTTAGTTTCGTGCTCTGTCACTACACTGCTATCAATTTTTATTGAACGAGCATGGGCAGATGCGCTTTCTTCTTGCGCTGAAGCACTGGTAGTTAAGCTTACAAAAGCAATTAAGGCTGCCGTTAACCATGCTAGGGTCGCGTGCGATTGCGCTTTGTGCTTATTTTTACCCAGACTTAATAATACGGGCGATGTATTTCTAACTAAGGATTGAATATTCATCATTATTATCTTTGAGTGTCGTTAATTTTATCTTTTTTGTGTTGTCTTTGTATTGCACGCTTTACTATATCGCTGTTCACATGACAGCTTAGCAATGAACGACAAAACGACCAATTTCTTCGATACATTTCTGTAACACGGTTAAGCCTTTCAAATATTCTCAGGGCCATTGATTTTTATGTGTGTAATGAGTTCAGGGAAAAACGTTAAGAATCTCGCTTCAATCTCGTCTCTGTTCGCATTAATATCATCCACAGCAAGATGAAACGTGTTGGGGAAACGAATACGTTTAGCAACCACAGCAATCGCCTTAGCAATGCCCTCTTCCTTAGCATAATCTTCAAACCAGTCATGGGTTATCATATGCCCAACACTGTGCTGCATCGTTCTTGGCATAGTGGGCAATCGCTGTTCTAACAATGCGAAACTCTGTTTTCTGAAGTCGTCAAAACCCTGTGCTGTAAACGACGCCCAATGTTTAATTAGCAGGTGATCGAAGTAGATATCCAGCGCCACAGGTGCAAAGCGCCGACGACTTTTATGAAATAACGCCTTTGCTGCTAAGACGCTGGTATGACTGTCGGTGAACCTATCCACTTCATAGTGGTTTTTGAGACCTAGCTGTACCGCTTGTCCAAACTCTTTAATATCAACACCCCGCCTGAAGTCTCCGAGTAAGTTACCGAATTGAGAATCGGCGGTTGGTCGGGCTAAGAAAAGATGGGCAAGATAATTCATTTTGTAATTTATTGGTCTCTATTTTAAGTTGTAAGGGCTTGTAGGTATCAAGTAAAATTGCGGTTCAATTCTGATACGCTGAATTTTGTACTTTTATAAACCGAAACTGCCGAGACTAGCGTTGGCAGCAACCAAATTCAAATGTAACTGAAAAACCGTAGCACTTAAAATTGAGTTTCAACATGTCTGTAATCTCCACTTCTGAAGTCACGTCTCTACTTTCACCAATCAATGCCTTTTTACATTGCGAGACGCCACAGTCGTGGATAGACGAAGCGCAGAAAGAGGAAAACCTTCGCGTTATCCTTACTGACCACCTAATTTGCGAGCTTAAAGCGGCTCAGTCGGCTATGTACCTACTTCGCCGCTATGTAGCCGATGAGGAAACCAGTAAGGTATTGCTGGGCTGGTTGAAACCTTACGAAGACTTCACTTACCGCCACGAAGGCGATTGGCAATCGCTTAATACTAAGCACCTTTCCAAAAATGTATTTAACACTGAAGGGCTAGACCCTTTTAAAAAAGACATGCTTGATAAAATGGTCATGCTAATTAAAGAAGAGCTTCATCATTTTTACCAAGTGCTAGAAATTATGCACGAGTTGGGGTTTGAATATAAGTCGGTAACATCCAGTCGTTACGCCAATGGCTTGTTGCGTCACGTACGCACTTACGAACCTGAAAAGCTTGTCGACAAGCTCATTTGTGGTGCCTACATTGAAGCGCGCTCCTGTGAACGCTTTGCCAAACTTGCGCCGTATGTTTCCGAAGATTTAGGCAAGTTCTATGTGTCGCTGTTGCGCTCTGAGGCCAGACACTTTGAAGACTACCTAACGCTGGCTGGGCAAATCGCTAAAACCGATATTTCAGAGCGCGTTGCCCACTTCGGAAGCGTTGAAAAATCGCTGATTGAAAGCGACGATGACGAATTGCGTTTCCACTCAGGTGCACCACGCTTAAGTTAACGCTTTGCATCCGTTTATAAATTAATCAATTTATATTGACGGTTTAGTAATTCTGCTGCACACTCAATTTGTAAACATATTGTTAACGGCAGTGTTTAGCGCTTTGCGCTATGTTTGTGTCTCCTTGGTTTTACGGTTAGTCCGTGTGTTCTCCCTGCCTCACAACAATATTTTTTAAAATAATAACGTTGGTGAACAAGGCAGGACTTTATGATTTTGAATCATCTAATTGGTATTTACACTCATCCAAAAGAAGAGTGGCAAACCATTGATACCAAACACGAAACCTATTTTTACGCGCTTACCCATATCGCTTTTATATCTCTCATTCCATCACTCGTGGCCTATTACTCCAGTGCCCATACTGGCTGGAGTATCGGCGCAGGTGACATAATTCGCCTTAGCGAAAATACCGCCATTATGATGGGTATAGGCATGTATTTTGGCTTAATTGCAGGCGTGGTCGCATTGGCTGTACTTATTCATGAGTTGGCTAAAGCGTTTGATGCGACGCCAACTTATACGCAGTCGCTGGAACTTGCGGCCTACACGGCTACACCGTTGTTTATGGTGGGCTTCGCAGGTCTTTACCCAGAACTCTGGGTAGTGATGACGGCGCTGTTAGTCGGTATTAGCTATTCGGTATACCTGCTCTACTCTGGCGTGCCAATTTTGATGCATATGCCAGAAGATAAAGGGTTCATTTACTCAAGCTCGGTAGTGACATGTGGGCTAGTATTGCTCGTTATTCTAATGACAGGTTCAGTTTTGGTGTGGGGACTGTCCGGCGGACCAGTATTTGTTCACTAGCCTCTTTCATTGAAATAAAGCATTAAAAAAGCCGCTTTAAAAAGCGGCTTTTTGTTATATCAAAGAGCGTCTTACATTAATCAGCGGCATCAATATTATGCACATCAAGATTGCTAAGCTCTGCTTGTACCACTGGCGCTTTTCTTGACGCTTCACCGCGCGACATATCAATTCGCTCAAGGTACTCTTGGTCGATATCCGCAGTAATATAGTTCCCATCAAAAACAGACGTTTCAAAACGCTGAATGGTTTCGTTCTCTTCGCGAACGGCATCTACCAAGTCAGAAATGTCTTGGAAGATAAGGCCATCTGCTTGGATAAGCTCTGCAATTTGATCGATTTCACGACCATAAGCAATCAACTCGTTTGCCGATGGCATATCAATACCATACACATTTGGGAAACGAATTTCTGGAGCAGCTGACGCAAAGTATACTTTCTTCGCACCTGACTCACGCGCCATCTCAATGATTTGACCCGATGTAGTACCGCGCACGATAGAGTCATCGACAAGTAGTACACTCTTACCTTTGAACTCAGATGAGATTGCGTTTAGCTTACGGCGTACTGATTTTTTACGCATGGTTTGGCCAGGCATAATGAAAGTACGGCCAATGTAGCGGTTTTTAACGAAGCCTTGGCGATATGGCAAATCCAGTGTGTTTGCGATTTGAAGCGCCACATCCATCGACGTTTCAGGAATAGGAATAACCACGTCGATATCCAGATCTGCCCATTCGCGCTTAATTTTTTCACCTAGCTTACGGCCCATGTTTACACGCGATGCATAAACTGAAATGCCATCTATAAAGCTATCTGGGCGAGCAAAGTAAACAAACTCAAAGATACACGGAGAGGTTACTGGATTCTCGGCGCACTGTCTGGTGTGCAGTTGACCCTCTTCGGTAATAAATACCGCTTCACCTGGCATTACATCGCGCACAAACTGGAAGCCAACAGCATCAAGCGCCACGCTTTCAGATGCCACCATCCATTCCTCACCCAGCTCGCTCATACGCTTACCGAGTGCTAGAGGACGAATACCGTGCGGGTCGCGAAACGCTACAATACCTTGGCCGATGATCGCCGCAACGACTGCGTAGGCACCACGAATTTTCTTATGAACTTTCGTTACCACTTCAAAAATGTGTTCGGCACTTACGCTTAAACCTGCTACCTGCTGCAGTTCATGCGCAAGAATGTTAAGCAATAATTCTGAATCTGAGGTGGTGTTGATGTGGCGGCGTGCAATGCGGAATACTTCTTCCTGTAGCTCATGGGCGTTGGTGAGGTTGCCGTTATGAGCAAAGGCAATACCAAACGGCGAGTTCACATAAAACGGTTGCGCCTCTGCAGAGCTTGATGTACCCGCGGTAGGATAGCGAACATGGCCAATACCCATGTTGCCAGACAGCCTCTTCATATGACGCGTATGGAAAACATCTCGAACCAAACCATTTGCCTTACGCAAATTAAACATATTTTGGTCGATAGTCATTATGCCTGCGGCATCCTGTCCACGGTGTTGAATAACCGTTAGACCGTCGTACAGTGACTGAGCTACGGGCGTTTTACCAACTATTCCGACTATACCACACATGTGCGTTACCTATTTCAAGCGGGATTTAAGAAACTGGAGGAGTCTTTCACATAGCTGAAAAACCACTCAATGATGACACCAAACTCTGGAATGAGTACCGATGCTTGCCACCAATCTGAGGAAGCTGCACCAGTAAAGGTATCCATAAAAAAGAGCAATGCGCTAACTATAAGCACGCCACGCAGTGCGCCAAAAACTATACCGAGGGCCCTATCTGTTCCAGACAGCCCTGTTGCCTGAACCAATTGGCTAATCACGTAATTGATCATGCCGCCAAGAATGAGCGTGGTGACAAACAATGCTGCAATTGCAGCACCGTTTTTTAAGTAAGGATCGTCAATGGCTGTGAAGTAAACGGCGAGGTCAGCGTAGAAATTGCTTGAAATAAAGAGTGCAGCAAACCATACCACTAACGAGATGGCTTCTTTAACAAACCCTCTGATCAGGCTTATTAAGGTAGATACCGCAATGATACCCAGTATGGAAAAGTCTACCCAGTTCATCGTCTCTTTATTGCGTTGATGTTGCTTTTTATCGTAAAGCAACGAGCCTTTGGCGAGATGGCGCGCATTCTAACAGAAGATAAAAATATTACTAGTCTGTAATACCAATCCCTGTTGCTCTGTCCGTGCTTAATTCGACTAGCACCAAGAACAATGCGCACTATTCAACTTTGAACGTAGTGACCTTACCTTTAAGACTCGTGAGTTCCTTTAAGTGAGGTAGTGCCGATTCCAGTTTTTTCTTGTCTAAATCTGGGCCAACGAAAACTTTATTAAGCGGGCCAGAACTGGTTTGAATTTTGCGACTAAACGCACGATACCCAGCCTTTTCCAGTTTCGTCAGCAGTGCCTTCACGTTTTTCTCGTGTCGGAAGCTGCCAAGTTGAATAACCCAACCAGCGTCATCATCTGCGGCACTTTTTGTATTAACCACCGTTTGGCTTACTAGATTGTCCTCTTCTTCAAAGGTTTTCACCGCTGGCGCTTTTGCGGTAGTGGCTTCACCTGCACTACCACTTTCCCCTGCGCCAGAAGAATCCAGATCATCATCTAATGCCGTTTCATCTTGAATTTCAACCGCTGGCACCGCAGCTTTCGCTACGCGCTCTGATGGAAAAGATTCTGGCTCTACGATGGGCTTTTTAGGCGGATTAGCAGGTACAGAGACAAAAGGTTCTCTGTTTGTTTGCTTTTTGCCATCAAGAAAGTCTGGTAAAAAGATTACCGCTAGGGCGACAACAATAATTGTCCCCACCAGTCTATTCTTTAATGCCGATGTCACTGTGCTCTCCTGCTTGAATACACGGTTTTACTCTACAATGCGCGTGTTAGTTTTGCTCAGCAAGCACGTCTGCTACGGTAACAAAAGAACCAAAAACGAGAATAAGCTCACCAGTTTGATAATCTGCAAGCGCGCGCTGATATGCCGAGGTCACGTCCTGAAACGTGTCTATATTCTCTATGGTTGTGCCGGCATTAACAAGTGCATTTTCAAGTACTTCTGCCTTGCAGCCCCGAGGACCACTCGTTGACGCTACGTACCACTTGGCATTAAGTGTCGCCAGTGGCGCTAAGGTCTCTGCAATAGACTTATCTTTTAGCATGCCCACCACAACGCGCATTTGGCTTACATCGTAACGGTTTAGCCAATCTTGCATAGCTGTCGTCGCTTGTGGATTATGGGCAACGTCTACAACTACTAACGGGGAATCACTGATAGTCTGCTGGCGCCCCGGCATGGTGGTGTTCTCAATAATATCTCTTACCACGCTTTCTTCGGGCAGCAAATCTAGTAGCTCCAGCGCGGCCAACGCTGTACTCGCATTTTGAAGTGGAATTTTAGGATAAGGTAGCGACGTATAACTATTGCTCTTCCCTTTCCAGCTCCACTCACTGTAATCACTTGCTACCACTGTTTCGAAATCTTGTGTAGCCCAACGTACGTTAGCTTGTAGCTCGTTAGCCACATCGTAAAGCGATGATGGAGGAAACAGTTCACCAACCACTGCATTGCCGTTTTTGCGCATAATGCCCGCTTTTTCCCGAGCAATTTTTTCGCGGGTATTACCAAGCCAATCTTGATGGTCAAGATCGATAGTCGTAATAACAGCTAGATTGGGATCAATAATGTTGGTGGCATCCAAACGCCCGCCTAGGCCTACTTCAAGAATGACCACATCAACAGCCCATGACTGCATCATTTTCATGGCAGCCAGTGTACCGAACTCAAAGTAAGTTAGAGTAATAGGTTCGCCACCCGTGTCTTTTCGCGCGCTTTCAACAAACTCAAATGCATTTACAAATTCATCGGCAGGCGGTAATTCGCCGTTGTAACGCACGCGTTCACGATAGTCGGTTAAATGGGGTGAACTGTATACCGCAACACTTTTGCCTTGCGAAAGCATGGCCTGCTCAAGTAAGCGGCACGTTGTGCCTTTACCGTTTGTGCCTGCTACAGTAATAACCAAAGACTGGCTGAGTGAAAGTGCCATGGCATTGGCCACTTCTTTCACTCTGTCTAGCCCCATATCGATGGCGCTAGGATGAATAGATTCTAGGTAGGATAACCACTGGCTCAGGCTTTTTTGCGAAGATGAAGACGCTGAAGCGTTTTCTGCGTGTGGCGCTGAGCCAGTATTTAGATTGTTTTCGTTATTCACTAATTCTTATAATGCAACTTAACCAACAGGCTGTGTAATCTATCACGCATATCTCTGCGGTCAACAATCATATCAATTGCACCTTTCTCAACAAGGAACTCACTGCGTTGGAAACCTTCAGGCAGCTTTTCTCTTACTGTTTGTTCGATTACGCGAGGACCCGCAAAGCCGATTAGCGCTTTTGGCTCGGCTACGTTTACGTCACCAAGCATCGCCAAACTTGCAGATACACCACCCATTGTAGGGTCTGTAAGTACACTAATATAAGGCAGGCCTTTCTTACTCATTTTAGCAAGCGCTGCAGATGTTTTAGCCATTTGCATTAGCGACATCAGTGCTTCTTGCATACGCGCACCGCCACTAGCACTAAAGCAAATAAGCGGCATATCGTTTTCTAAGCATGCATTAACAGCAGCAACGAAGCGAGCACCTACAACCGATGCCATTGAGCCGCCCATAAACGCAAACTCAAAACACGCAACTACTACAGGCATACCTTTTAGCTTGCCCTGCATTACCACTAGCGCGTCTTTCTCGTTCGTTGCCTTTTGTGCAGCAACGATACGGTCTTTATAGCGCTTAGAGTCTTTAAACTTAAGTACGTCTTGCGGCTCGTGCTCTGCACCTAACTCAACGCGATCGCCATCATCTAGGAACGCATCGATACGGCGGCGTGCCGTAATACGCATGTGATGGTCACATTTAGGGCAAACTTCCTGAAGTTTTTCCAGTTCGCTCTTATACAGTACTGCTTGGCATGAACCACACTTCGTCCAGATACCCTCTGGTACGTTACCTTTGGTTGATGTTTGCGTGCGAGGAAGAATTTTTTGAATCCAGCTCATGGAAATTGAATCCTTTGTTTTTTGTTTGCCGACCATGACGATTGATGTTTGTTCATACTTGTGGTCAACAACACATTAATTTTTTAAGTTTCATACTGTATTACAAAGAAAAAATACGTAACACAATAGAACAGCTACCTAATATAGCGCGCTATTAGACCACAATACAACGAAATGGAAAAAACAAAACTGGTCTTAGAAGTTGGCAGGGGATGATTTGAAGATACACGCTTCAATACAACCTGAGTTAACTGCTAGGCGATGTGCAGCTAACTTAGATTGAAAAATTTAAAGGCGAAGGTAGATAGATTAGGCTTCTGGAAGGAATAGTGGTCCTAAAGGCGGCTTAGGTAAACCGTGCTCGTCAGGGTAAGTGACGTCGACCAAGTACAACCCATTTGGCTTCGCCGTAGCTGCAGATTTACTTCTGTCTTTCAGGCTTAACAAGTGAGCTATCCAATTTACGTCTTGCTCCCCTGCCCCAATCTCAACAAGCGCGCCCGTGATATTGCGAACCATATGATGCAAGAAAGCATTGGCTCGAATATCAATTATAACGTATCGCCCTTGGCGATATACGCTTACATCAGTAACGTTGCGAAATGGCGTTTTACTTTGGCAAAGCGCTGCGCGGAACGAGGTAAAGTCTTGCTCGCCTAGCAAGGCTTGTGCGGCAACATGCATTTTTTTCTCATCTAATTCGCGGTGAATATGGGTAACACCGGAATGGAGGATAGCTGGGCGCATTTTCGCATTATGAATAACGTAACGATAGCGGCGATGGGTAGCAGAAAAACGTGCATGGAAGTCATCGCTGACGTTCTTTGCCCAGGTAACAGCAACAGAGTTAGGCAGATTCGCATTTACGCCGAGTGTCCAAGCGCGCTCTGAGCGTGGTGCATCACAGTTAAAGTGAACCACTTGCCCAGTAGCATGTACACCAGCATCGGTACGTCCAGCGCATTGCACTTCAATGGGTTCGTTGGCTACTGTCGATAGTGCCTTTTCAAGATGTTCTTGAACACTTGGTACTTCACGCTGGCGTTGCCATCCGTATACAGCAGCACCGTCGTATTCAATCCCTAAGGCAATTCGCCCCATATCTGTATTACCCCGTTTCTGAAAAGGCGCTAAGTGTAGTCATGTCGCTTGCAACATGCAATGGCGCTAATACGCAAAACTCTTTTAGGTCATAGAAAATAAATGTACATCACCTAAAACAAAAACGGCCTGTATATCTTGTAAATATACTGGCCGTCCAAAATCTCAAACGAGAGCGCGGTTATGCGCATAAGAGCAAACTACTTAAGCAATATTCGCTAAAATCGATGCGGCTTCCTGTTTTTGCTCTTCGCTACCCTCTTTCATCACTTCTTCAAGTAACTCTTTTGCAGCGTCCACATCGTCCATTTCAATATAGGCACGAGCCAAATCCAAGTTAGCGTTTTGCCCTGCGTCTTTATCTATATCAATCACCGTATCTTCATCAGATACACCTGTGAAGTCAGATAAACTTACATCAAGATCTAGCGCTTGGCTATCCGGGTCAATAGCGTCTGCATCATCGCCATCGTCCATTAAAGCCTCTACATCAAGGAAGTCTTCTGGTGGCGTTTGCGCGTCACTTTCACCATCGACATCACTAAGTAAGGCGGCAAGATCTAAATCAGGGTTATCGAGTTTAAGATCATCCTCTTGAGCCTTTTCAGTCTCAACGGATTGAGCCTCTTGTTCGTCCTCTTCAATTTCAGTTGGCGTGGCAATATCCAATTCCACATCATCTGGAATTTCAAGGTCGTCTAATGCAAGTTCCGAATCATCTTCTTCAAGGGCGAAAGTATCTTCGTCGTCTTCTTGCTCAGACTCAAAAGCACCATCTTCGTCTAGCTCAAAGGTTTCATCTTCTTCGTCTAGTTCAAACGTATCATCGCTTTCGTCGAATCCAAGGTTGTCGTCACTCCCTTCTAACTCGAATTTGGCTTCATCATCTTCCTGCTCAAGCTCGAAAGTATCTTCACTCTCTGCTGAAGATGCTTCTGGATCCTGACCGTCGTCATCACTTTCAATTTCACTGGTGTCGACATCACTTGTATCAACAATAGCGTCTGACTCAAGACTTTGAAGAAGCTCATCGAATTCCGCACTGTCAAGATCGTCAAGTATCTCGTTGTCGTCTACATGATCGTCGTCATCGGAAGCAGACAGCCAGTCGTCAAGGCCAGGAACATCGTCAAGTTCGTTAAAGTCTTCTTCGCTGTTCTTATCTGAATCGCTTTGGTTTAAATCAGTTTCTTCAGGTGAACTCGATTCTTCAGCAGCACTAGATTCTGATGATATTTCGTCACCTTCATCTTCACCGTCTACTACACCGTCAATTTCTTGCTCTAATTCAAAGCTTTCTACTTCGTCATACGCAGCGTGTAACAGGCTGTCGTCGTATTCATCACTGTCTTCTGCTGAAGCATCTTCCGCTGGCTCTGTTGGCGCTGAGGGCTTTTCCTGCGCTGATGGCTCTTCCGTATCCATCTGACTGAACGAAGGAATATCATCCATCATCTGTCTTTCAAACGCTTCAATAGCGTCATCTAGTGGATCGTCTGACGTTTCCTCCGCCTTTTCTTTGGCGTTTTCGTCGACAGCATCGAGCTCTGGCTCTACGCCTGTTTCTGGCTGTAGTTCTGCCTCGGCTTCCGTTTCTAGCTCTACTTCATCTTCCGAGTCGGTTTCAGGCTCAGCTTCGAATTCTAGCTCTGATTCTGGCTCTGGCTCAGATTCAAGTTCCGCCTCTAATTCAGGCTCAATCTCAGTGTCTTGTTCTGCATCTACTTCAGTGCCAAACTCTGGTTCACCTTCGGCTTCCGCCTCTAGCTCTACTTCATCTTCCAAGTCGGCTTCAGGTTCAGTTTCAGGTTCAACTTTTTCTTCTGGTTCCTGGTCTTGTTCTGTTTCAAAATCGATATCCTGTTCTAATTCAGATTCAAGCTCTGACTCCGTCGCTGGTTCAGACTCAAGTTCCGTTTCTAGTTCAGGCTCAATATCAGCGTCTTGTTCTGTTTCTACTTCAGTGCCAAACTCCGGCTCTGAATCTAGTTCTGACTCTGGTTCACCTTCGGCTTCCGCCTCTAGCTCTACTTCATCTTCCAAGTCGGCTTCAGGTTCAGCTTCAGTTTCAGGTTCAACTTTTTCTTCTGGTTCTTGGTCTTGTTCTGTTTCAGAATCGATATCCTGTTCTAATTCAGATTCAAGCTCAGGCTCAGCTTCAAATTCAAGCTCTGACTCCGTCGCTGGTTCAGACTCAAGTTCCGTTTCCAGTTCAGGCTCAATATCAGCGTCTTGTTCTGCTTCTACCTCAGTGCCAAACTCCGGCTCTGAATCTAGTTCTGACTCCGTTTTACCCTCGGCTTCCGTCTCTAACTCTACTGCATCTTCCGAGGCGGCTTCAGGCTCAGCTTTTTCTTCTGCTTCTTGGTCTAGTTCTGTTTCAGAATCGATATCCTGTTCGAATTCAGATTCAGACTCAGCTTCAAATTCTAGCTCTGATTCCGGCTCCGGCTCAGACTCAAGTTCCGCTTCTAGTTCAGGCGCAATCTCAGCGTCTTGCTCTGCTTCTACTTCAGTGCCAAGCTCTGATTCTAGTTCTGACTGCGGTTCACCTTCGGCTTCCGTCTCAAGCTCTACTTCATCTTCCGAGTCAGCTTCTCGCTCAGCTTCTGATTCTGACTCAAACTCGACTTCAGGTTCGAACTCTGCATCTGTTTCATCATCAGGTTCTATTTCAGACTCAAGCTCAGAAAGTAGCTCGTCTGTCAGCAAATCTACATCTTCACTGCTTTTAGATTCTTCAGCTTCTAGTTCAGCAAGCAACTCATCAGTTAGCGGGTCGCTAAAATCATCTTCGCTTGCATCTTCTTCATCGCCTTCAGGCGTTTCAAGATCTACGTCTTCTTCGTGAGCTTCAGGACTAACTTCAGGCTCGCCATCTAACTCTGCTTCAAGCTCTGCAAGTAGTTCATCAGTAAACGGATCGTCAAAATCACCTTCCTCATCGGACTGAGTAGGTAAATCGCTAGAAGCGCTTTCATCGAGCTCTTCATCAGCTGAAGGCTGTTGATCCGCTGAGGGCATTTGATCCGCTGAAGGCTCTTCAGCAAGCTCATCTTCCGCCTGTAGCTCAGCAATAAGCTCATCGGAAAGAGGGTCACTGAAGTCCGCGTTAGTTTCGATTTCGTCGGTGACTATTTCGTCTAAATCGTCGGTAATGGCATCAAGACTCTGAATAGACTGCGGCGACGGCGAAGAAGTTGTTATTTCTTCCTCAAGATCATCCTCGTCTTCGTCATCTTCTTCACCTAGGCCACCCATCATTTCGATTTGCTCAATTTCATTTAACAAATCGTCGGTGATTTTATCAATTTCTTTATTTTGCTGATTAATCTCGTCGTCGAGCTTGCTCAACATATCCTCATTGATAAGGTCGTCATTGCTGTCTAGCTCATCAGTAAGACCTGCATCGACGCCGTGCTCTTCTAGCAAATCGTCAATACTGATTTCAGGCTTATCGTCCTCATCTTCTACGGTTGGCAAAGAAGAAACACTTTCTGTTTCTTCGCCAGCGTCAGATAAATCATCAACCGAGCTGGCAAGCAACGCGTCGATATCGTCTTCATCTACATTGTCAGATTCAGCGGTACCGTTGACCTCAGCCAGTATGTCGTCAGGGTCTATGTCGCCCGACTCATCTAGCTCATCACTCTCAAGTTCTGCCGCGTCTTGGCTTTGTACATCATCAAGCAAGTCATCAATGTCAAAATCATCGTCATCTGTCGAGGCCGCCTCGTCAGCAACTTCCGTCTTTGGCTCGCTTTCATCGGCAGAATCTTCATCAAAGATGTCGTCATCCCCTGACAGGTCGAAGCCTTCAAGGTCGTCAGTGTCGTTTTCGTTTAATACTTTATCTGACAGGTCATCGTCATCAAACAGACTATCTAGTTCACTTTGATCAAGCTCATCATCGCCAGCTTCAAACAAGTCATCACTGCCATCGTCTGGCACCAACATGTCGTCTTCAAGGTCAGCGAAGGTTTCTAGTTCGTCATCTAGGCTTTCTTCTAAATCTGAGGTAAGTACGTCATCAAGTAGGTCGTCGTCATTGAACAAGTCATCATCTGACAACTCTGCTTTATCATCAAAGTCAGGGGCCAGTGCACTTGAAAGATCGCCAATGTCAGAATCAGGTACCGGCACTTCATCGTTATCGGCTGTAATCGTAGGTCCAGCCGCAGGCGCTTCGTCAGGCTTACTATTACGTTTTAGCAGCCACATGATAAGACCACCAACTAACAATAGTGACAGAATTGCAGAGCCTATGATTAGACTGAGTGGGCTGGTAAGTGCGCTTAAAAAAGAAGACTGCTTTTCTGCTTCGCGCTGCGCTTGCTCGGCCTTGATCATGTCGAGCAATTCTTGCTGAAGCGCCACTTGCATATCAAGTTGGCTCTTAACATCACCTTCCACTTGTCCACGCAAGGTTTCTAGCTCGCCATTAACGGCCTCAACACGCTCGTACAAGCGTCTGTTTTCGTTAAGAATAGCTTCAACATTTTCCAGTGAGGCTGCAAATTGCATACGCAGCTCGTCAAATTGTCGGGTTTGCTCCTGATCTAAGCGAGTGATTTTTTGTTCAATATCAGTTTGGGTTTGCGTTAAGTCTTGTTGATTGACTAAAGGCGATGCAGGCTTGATATTTCTTACGCTACTGCCGGGCTTATTAAGCATTTCAGCAAATGCTCTATCATCCTGCTCAGCGCGCATCTGGGCTTTTTGCTTATCAATTCTGGCGATATATCGCTCTGATGGTAACTTTAATACCGCACCATCAACTAATAAATTTAAATTGCCATTTTCGAATGCGTTTGGGTTGAGCTCGTAAATAGCGGTCATAACCTGATACACACTCAGGTTATTGTTTTGGCGGTAACGCTCGGCAATACGCCATAGAGTATCGTTGGCGTCGATAGGGCCATATTCTAGGCCCGAATACTGATCAGTTGCGTCTTTGGGACCTTTTAAGAAGGTAGCGCGTTCTTGTGCATCTACAGTGATAATAGGGCCAGACAAACAAAGTGTTAGTAAAAGTAAGCCCGTCAAATGCAATTTCATAGCAGTCCTATATGCCCTCAAGCGTCTTTACCACCCGAGACATATGGGCGGATTTTCTAGCCAATCAGTACGGAAGAAAATATTGGCTTTTATTTTTATTCTTAAGCCACCTTGAAACCATTAATAATCAAGCTAGCGTTTTACAGTCTTTATGAACTTAGCAGTAAGATTTATTTGCGCTTTTTAGAGTTCTTACCCTTCGCCTAAGTGTCTGACTGAGTATTGTTTTTAACGTTGTTCTATTCCTAACTTTACAAACTATAAACCAGTTATTAAGGGTGATCTAGTTAGACAGTAGTATTGAAGCGCTCTAATGCTCAAATTTTCGCTAAAAACCGTCATTCAGTAGCTTCGAGTGCTGTCTTTCTATCCCGTTGAACAGTGCTGCTTCATTGCAACAGGCATTGCCCTTTCATTGCGTATCGGCAAGCACAGAAAAATGTTTACCTTTTCCTGTGCTTATCCGATTAATCAGAGGCTGTGTCTCTGTAGAATACTTATAAGTAGTCGCGAATAAGTGTCTCAGCAATTTGAATGCTGTTTGTCGCTGCACCTTTGCGAATGTTGTCTGACACCACCCACAAATTTAAACCACAAGGGTGAGTAATATCATTCCTGATACGCCCTACATGCACAATGTCGTTGCCGCTAGCACTGCTTACTTGCGTTGGGAATTGCTCATTGCCGTCGTAAACTGTTACGCCTGGCGCATCGGCTAAAAGCTCTTTAACATGCTGCGCGTCTATTGGCGAACGCGTTTCAAGGTGAATGGCCTCAGCATGTCCGTAGAAAACCGGCACGCGCACAGCCGTCGCGTTTACCAAAATACTTTGATCGCCCATGATTTTTTGGGTTTCCCACAGCATTTTCATTTCTTCTTTGGTGTAGTCGTTGTCTTGGAATACGTCGATTTGAGGTATGACATTAAAGGCAATTTGGCGACTAAACGACTCTGGCTTTACTTCACGTGCGTTTAGCAAACCTGCGGTTTGTTTAGCCAGTTCTTCCATGGCTTCTTTACCTGCACCAGAAACTGACTGGTATGTGCACACGTTAATACGGTCAATACCAACAGCGTCTTGAATAGGTTTAAGTGCAACCAACATTTGAATGGTTGAGCAATTTGGGTTCGCAATAATGTTTCTATTGCGAAATTCTGCCAGTGCATGGGCGTTAACTTCTGGCACCACAAGTGGGATATCTGGCTCGTAACGAAACTCTGAAGTATTATCGATAACAATACAGCCTTCCTCTGCCGCTATCGGAGCAAATTTTGCAGAAATGCTGCCTCCAGCTGAGAAAAAGCCAAATTGCACTAATGACCAGTCGAAATCATCAGCATCTAATACTTCAATGTCTTCGCCTTTAAACGACACGGTACTACCTGCTGAACGTTTACTGGCAAGCGGATACAAACGGTTTACCGGAAAGTCTCGCTCTTCTAATAGTTCAATCATGGTTTGGCCCACTAGACCTGTGGCGCCAAGTACCGCTACGTCAAACGCTTGCGACATAATGCTTTATGCTCCTAATATTAAAATAACTAAACCAGACTTACGTGAAAGCCCAGTTTGGTGAATGTGTCTTGGATTTGCTTACTGGTGTTTTTTGGCAAGTGTAACGCATAGGCGCTACACTCGCGACGCACTCTGTATTGCTTACGCAATGTAGAGAACGTATTTGCTATGTGTGTCTCTGGCGTTTCATTATGGCCTGACGCAAACGCGTTTCGCGTTATCTCATCGTCAATAGCTACATCATACACATTGTGGAATACGGCAATGAGATCCTCAACCGACAACCGCACCGCCTCAGGCGAGTTTAACGCAACTTTGATCGGATTGGTTTTCTCTAAAAAGTCGCTAAGCACTTTGTCTGGGGCTTTGCCCACTACGTCACAAATTTGCTCGTAAATCATTTGCGTACCGCGCACTTTGCCTTCTACAGAGTGCCCCGCGATATGTGGTGTAACGAACCAAACATAGTCAAATAATGCTGTATTTATGGCAGGCTCATTATCGAATACGTCGAGTACCACCGTTGGCGCTTTTTCCCCTTGAAGTACGCTAAGTAGTGCCACTTCATCAATAACC
Organism: Alteromonas sp. G4i35; assembly: GCF_054960375.1. Lineage (NCBI taxonomy): Bacteria > Pseudomonadati > Pseudomonadota > Gammaproteobacteria > Alteromonadales > Alteromonadaceae > Alteromonas > Alteromonas sp. G4i35. Next base: position 55,144 of record NZ_JBHNZD010000011.1, read on the forward strand.
TCACCCCGGCATGCATTTATAAGCAGCTGGTTTGACGTTAATCCTTCCAGAAACACTTCGTCTATCATCTGATATGTAGGATATTCGCCGCCTTTAATAAAAGGCACGTGAAGCGAGATAACATCGCACTTTGCTATTTGCGCTAAGTCTACAAATGACTGACCGTTATGCTCCTTCTTACCAGATTTTGCTAGCGCTTGCTGTAGCGGTGGGTCATACAGACAGTGTTTAACGCCAATTGCCATTAAAATTCTTGATAATGCAGTTCCCACATTACCAGCACCTACTATTCCCACTGTCGCATTATATAAATCGAGCTTTTGGGCTTTTTGCGCGTGCAGCAAAACACTCAACACGTACTCGGCAACCGCTACGGCATTACAGCCTGCTGCACTGCTATGCATAATACCCACGCTATCTAATTGCGTTTTATCTAGATGATTGGTCCCCGCCGTTGCCGTAGTAACAAACTTAAGCTTGTTAGCGCTGGTCAGCAGTTCAGGGGTAACCTTGGTGGTAGAACGTAGCGCAAGAATATCTACATCGCGCAGCATTTCAGGCACAAGAGATTGCCACGCATAGGTTTCAATCTCACCTACGCTATTAAGGTAATCGGTGCCAAACGGAATGGTATCTTCAAGAAGTATTTTCATGGCGCTAAGTGTACCTTAACTTAGGCTTTTAGTAACCCAGCGCCCTTGATTTATCTTATCGGTGATTCGTTTAATTTACGTCATTTTGATGCACGTTTGGCCGCAACATTAAAGAGACGGCCGAAGTTCATACAATCCTTTAAAACGGGAACGCTTAGAGCAAACCGCTTTAGCTCACGTTTTTTGTCCACTTCATCCTTTGCGAACGTGGTATTGGATAACGTTAACTTTAAATAGTTACTTGTCGTAACCAGGGAAACGGCGTTCAACGCGGCGTTTAATACCCGGCCATGCTAACGAACCACCAGCCTGCCGAGTGACTTGATCGGCTTGTATACGAATGCCATCTAGAATTGCCGAATGAATTGGAATAAGCGGCTTGCCTGTGGCCTGCGCTTTTAACTGAATTTCACAGGCGCGCTGCATGATAAACATAAACAAAAAGGCATCGGGAATATTGTCTGCACAGGTTAAAAGCCCGTGATTGCGCAAAATCATAAATTGGGTATCGCCAAGGTCGCGAACCAATCGCACTTTTTCTTCTGGATTCAACGCCACGCCTTCGTAGGCATGATAGGAAAGCGACGCCAGCGGAAAAAGCGATTGCTGCGAGTATGGCTGCAACCCTTCTTCTAAAATGGATACCGCCACACCTTCTGCTGTATGCAAATGCAACACGCACTTTGCATCGTCTCTAGCCTCATGAACGGCGCTATGAATAGTAAAACCTGCTGGGTTAATGTCGTATTCACTTTCCATTACCTTGTTACCGTGAAGATCAACTTTAACCAAGCTTGATGCAGTAACTTCATCAAACATTAAACCGTAAGGATTGATCAAGAAATGATGATCAGGCCCAGGAACACGGGCAGAAATATGGGTGAAAATAAGGTCGTCCCAACCATACATAGCAACTGCGCGATAACATGCGGCAAGGTCAACACGGGTTTGCCATTCTTCACTGCTAACTTTCGACTTTACTGAATCTGTCATAGCTTTACTCTTTTAACGTACAAATTAATTTCATTTGAGGCGGGAGCCCTAGGTGGAAGGCTCGATACCTTGAACGTTTCAATGAAACTTCCACTTACTTTCTCTTACCACCTACATTACGCGCAGTAATTGCTATACACTGTCGGATATACGACATTGTAAGAAATTTGTTAAATGGAAAAATTTAAACCTGTTCTCGTTAGCTCTACTTGGTTTGGCGCGCTCCCACCCTATTTGCAGGAAGCCATGTTCGACAAGATGCGCCTAAAACACCTAAAAGCCGGGCAGCAACTTCATGCCAAAGGTGAAGACGGTGTCGGTTTTTACGGCGTATGCGAAGGCCGTTTAAGAGTTGTCACTGTGGGCGTGGATGGTCGCGAAATGCTATTTGCGCTACTGGGCCCCGGCACCTGGTTTGGTGAGATATCGATGTTTGACGACCTCCCTCGTACTCACGACAACTTCTGCGAGACAAATTGCACGGTGGCGATTATTCAAAAGAACGCGTTTAAAGCACTGCTTGAGCAATATCCTGAACTCTACCCGCATTTTACTCGCCTTTTATGCACGCGAGTGCGCAGCGCTTTTCAGTTTATTGACTCAAGCGCAGGGCTTAGCCTTAAGCACCAGCTGGTAAAACGGCTTTTAATGCTTACCACCAGTTACGGTCAGCATTTGCCCAAACACAACGCGATTACACTTACGCTTTCGCAAGAGTCTTTAGCGCAAATGATAAATAGCAGTAGGCAAACGGTGAACCAGTTATTAGGTGAACTTCAACAAGAAGGTTTGGTTAAACGGCATTACGGGAAAATCACTATTCCCGAGCCAGATACCTTGTTTAGTCGTTATCAGTTTATTTGACTTGACGCTTCAGCCACATTACTGGGTCTTTCCTTCGTATTTCAATCGCATAGATGTATAGAGTATTTCATCTGTTGATGAAGTACCCTAATGACGAAAATGCCGTCATCGACTTTTTTATAGAAGACCATGTGCCTATGAACTGGCAGTTGAAAGTAAGTCTTTCTGATATCCTCAGCTGAAGTACCGATACTAGGGTTTTCCGCCAGAATGACTAGAGCTTCGTGTAGGGCAACAAGATAGGCTTCAGCTTGAGTTACGCCATGAATATTGGCTGAATAATCGTAAATCCCGGAGATAACTTCCTCTGCTTTATTGGAGAGGGTATATTTATTCATTCTGAGGCTCGAGTTTTCTTAACTTGAATAATATCTAAAACATTCTTATCACTTTTCCCACTCAATTCACCTTCTATGAGAGCTAAGCTAATTGCCTCTCGCTCACTCTGATTGCGACGCACTAAATCGCGAATATAATCACTAGCATTAGCAAATTTGCCAGTTTTTACTTGTTCATCAATCCACGTACGCATTTCGTCAGGAAGCGACACATTTAAAGTTGCCATTGTCTATTTCCGAATGTCCACCATTTGCAAATTATGGCAAACATTGACAAAGATTGCCGATTGAGTAATGAAAGTTAGTTTAACCGATAGCTCAGAGCACTTAGTTAAACGACAAATTCAGCGTCACTCGAAACACTGCGCTTAATAAAAATTTGACATTCTGCTTCACGGACAAAACACACAATTACAATCGCTTAAGCGGCCGCTTCTGAAAACACAGGTTTTATTTAAAATAATATCAATAAAAAAAGGGCGTAAACACAAGCACCCACGGTGCTCAGGTTTACGCCCTTTTGTCTTCTTTGAAACTTCTTAACTGAAGCTAAAAAAGCTTACTGGTTCAAGCGGTTTTAATTAACCGTTGTAACGCTGCATAACAAGCGTTGCGTTAGTGCCGCCGAAACCAAAGCTGTTAGACATAATTGTGTTTAACGTTGCTTCACGAGCTTGGGTAACAATATCTAGCCCTTGTGCCGCGTCGTCCAGTGTGTCGATGTTAATTGATGGCGCAATAAAGTTATTCTCCATCATCAACAAGCTGTAAATAGCTTCGTTTACACCCGCTGCACCTAGTGCGTGACCTGTCAGTGACTTAGTTGCACTAATTGGTACGCCCGCTTGGCCAAACACTTCTTGAATCGCCGCAAGTTCCTTCACGTCACCTACAGGCGTAGATGTGCCGTGGGTATTCAAGTAATCGATTGGCGCATCGATATTTTGCATTGCCATTTTCATACAGCGAATTGCGCCTTCACCCGACGGTGCAACCATGTCGAAACCGTCTGATGTAGCGCCGTAACCTACCACTTCACCGTAGATTTTTGCGCCGCGCGCTAGTGCGTGCTCAAGTTCTTCAACAACAACCATACCGCCGCCGCCTGAACTTACAAAGCCGTCGCGTGCTGCGTCATAAGTACGTGATGCCACAGCAGGATTGTCGTTATATTTAGAGCTTAGTGCGCCCATAGCGTCGAATTGGCTTGATAGTGACCAATGTAGTTCTTCGCCGCCACCGGCGAATACTACGTCTTGCTTACCAAGCTGAATAAGCTCTAGCGCATTACCAATACAGTGGGCACTGGTCGCACACGCAGAAGCAATTGAATAGTTCACGCCGCGAATTTTAAACGGTGTGGCTAAACAAGCTGATACCGTAGACGCCATACAGCGAGGAACCATGTATGGACCAACACGCTTAACGCCCTTTTCGCGAAGAATATCTGCAGAAAGCACTTGGTTTTCAGAAGAAGCACCACCTGAGCCTGCGATAATACCTGTGCGCTCGTTTGAAATGTCGCTTTCTTCTAAACCAGAGTCTGCAATGGCTTGTTGCATCGCCACATATGCGTAGCCTGCCGCATCGCCCATAAAGCGCATAGCTTTACGGTCAATATGGTCTTTCAAATCGATGTCGATGTTGCCCCAAACTTGGCTGCGAAGGCCCATTTCGGCGAACTGTTCTGAAAATGTAATTCCAGACTTACCCGCTTTAAGTGAAGCAAGTACGTCTTCTTTATTTACGCCGATGCTTGATACGATACCAAGACCGGTGATAACTGCTCTTCTCATAGTTTACCCTTTGCGTTGTTGCGGCTTATGGTAACGATTTTGAATGATAAAGTGGTCTGCTCTGCCAATTGCCATACTCAAATTTGTTAAACTTCAGCTTTACAGTACCTGTTTCAAATCTGGGCTTATGTATACAAACAGGTAATTTCCCACTTCCCTTCTTTTTCGTTTTTGCCGTCTTCGTCTAAGCTTTCTTGTTCAGAATATTTCCAATGTAGCACGAATGCACAGGGTCATGACCAGCGTTAATTTATACCTTCACAAAACCTTCAAAATAGCTTTAGCGGTTTCTTTTATTGACCAAAGTGAGCTCTAAGTTTGTTCTTAAATATTTTACCCGTATCTTCTCTGGGCAGAGTATCGAGTATTTGCAACATTTTAGGCCACTTGAACCGCGCCAGTTTGCCATCTAAATACCCGTGTAGCGCATCAATCGACAGCGCATTGCCGGGTGAGCATTGAACAGCCACCACAACTTTTTCACCATACTCAGCATCAGCCACGCCGAACACTGCACAGTCTGTAACCTCTGGCATTTCTATGATGACGCTTTCTATTTCAGCAGGAAATATATTGGCACCACCTGAGATGATCATGTCTTTTTTTCTATCGCAAATATATAAGTAGCCATCTTCGTCCACATAGCCCATATCACCTAATGTCGTGAATTCACCAACATGTAAGTCGCTTTGCGTGCCCGTAGTATTGGTATATTTGAATGGCGCGAACATGGAAAGGTGCGCATATATAACGCCAACATCACCTACTTCGCACTCCTCTTTATCGTCGCTCAGTATTTTAATCGCGGCACCGGGAATGGGCTTACCCACAGAATTTGGCCTATCTAATGCTTCGCGAGATGAAATTAAGGTCATAAAGCCTAATTCACTAGCGCCATAAGACTCATAGAAAATTGGACCAAACCAGTTAATCATGGCTTCTTTCACATCGCTAGGCAGTGCGGACCCGGTTGATAAAGCAAATCGCAAACTTGAAGTGTCGTATTTGCTTCTTATCGACTCGGGCAGTTTAAGTAGCCTCACCATCATGGTGGGAACAATATAGGCGTGGGTCAGTTTAAACCGCTCTATGTCTTGTAAAAAGCGTTCGGGGTCGAATTGAGGCTCAATGTATACATCAATATTACCCGCTGCTAAACAGCAGAGCGTAAGCGCATGTGGTGCACTGTGATAAAGCGGTGCCGAGACGAAGAAGCGATCACCTATTGATAGCTGCATTAACGCTTCAGACAGCCCTTTAAATATCAAATAAGGATCTGGCCGAGTTAGGTCTACATCTCGCTTAATTCCTTTAGGTTTTCCAGTGCTGCCAGATGTGTAGGGAAACATGCCCTTAAAGCGCTTGGGCGGTTCATTGTGACGCTCTGCGTTTGGGGCAGCTAATAGCGTATCAAGGCACAGATACTGCTCCCCGATTTTCGGTTCCGTAGCCAATTCAGAATCACCTGTAAGATGATAGCGCTCTAAAATGCTTTTTGGCGTTTTAATCGTGTATATCGCAGACAAGGTGGGAACTTGTAATAACGTTTCGTGGGCATTCTCACCCTTTAATAAATCGCGATGAGCGAACAGTACTTTAGCGCCACAGTCGTCCAGAATAGGCAAAAGTTCGGCAACGGGGCTGTGCCAATTAAGCAGAACATAGCGCGATCCCACATATCGGCATGCCTCTACTATTTCAAATATATCGACGTGGTTTCGCATAAGAATAGCTACCACATCGTTATCGCACACACCTTGCTCAGCAAGTGCACGTGCGATGATACGTGCACGATCATCCATTTCGTCTCTAGTGCGTTTGCAAATGCTTTGACCACATTGGTGAAACACGCCCGCCATACCTTCTCCCTGAACTATCCTCAATAGACTTAGCGCCAAATTTAACAAATTATTTACAACAACAATTAACTAAACGTATTGTTTTTATTGATAGATTGTTATTTGCAGAAGCAATAAGAAAAGAAGAGTTTTAAGCAGGTACAAACTTTTGCGGAAAAACAAAAAGGTGACAGGTAGAATACGCGGCCAAACGTTCGAAATTTAGATAAAACTGAAGATTGCTGTGTTATTAAAAAAGCCAAGAACCATTGCTCTACGCATTTTTCAAAGTGCGGTACCCCGACTTTCTTTCGTGGTGGCTGCCTTTATGATTGCTTCTGCTGCGACTGTCTCTGCAACAGCTGCGCCTATCGCCCTCCCCGCGCTACCAGAGCCAGTTTCAAACAATGCCGTAGCTTCTGTAACCATAGACGACACGCAATATGTATTTAGTTTTATGGGACTTGGCAAAGGCAAAACCCATAAAGACGTGCACAACCGTGCTTGGCAGCTTGTGATTAACAACAACGATAAACCTTCGCAATGGCAAGCCCTTACCCCAGTTCCATCCAGCCTTGCGCTTAAAGGCCGTTTAGCCTCAGTAGCAGTAGGCGTTAATGACAGCATTTATATTTTTGGCGGTTACACGGTTGATGAAGATCATAATGAAATTAGTACGCCTGATGTTTATAAATACGCTCCTGTAACAGGGGACTATACGCTATTGGCGCCTATGCCCGTGCCTGTTGATGATGCAACTGCTTTAGTTTACCAAGACCGTTACGTGTACTTAATTTCTGGCTGGCACAACGATGGGAACGTAAACCTTGTGCAGGTTTACGATACGCAAACCGGCCAATGGCAACAGGCGAGCCCTTTTCTTGGCAGTCCGGTATTCGGGCAAGCTGGCGGCATCGTTAACAGCACTATGGTAATTTGTGACGGTGTATCAGTAACACCGCACAGTGATAAACGCCGTAGCTTTGCTGCAGAAACGGCCTGCTTTAAAGGCGTAATTGATAAGCAAAACCCTTTTAAGATTGATTGGCGTACACTTGACCATCCAACAGGTACTGCGCGCTATCGCATGGCCGCAGCGGGCAATGAAGCCACCAATAAAATCTATTTTGTTGGCGGCTCGACTAATCCGTACAACTACAATGGCATTGGCTATAACGGCGAGCCTTCAACTGCAGATGACGCCATCTGGATCTTTGATATTGCCGAAGAAACCTGGGCTATATCAAAAACAGATGCTGAAGCGCCTACCATGGATCATCGCGGATTAATTAACGTTAACGGTTCTTGGGTCACTATTGGCGGTATGCTTGGCGCGCAGCGGGTTACTAGTAAAGTCACCTCGCACTTTTCAACACTCGCAGAAGTGTCTTGTTTATCTCAAAGGCAGGCTAACTCTGACGTTTCAAAACAAGCATCGGATGGGCAAGCTATTGAAGTAGTGAAAGCCGCTTCCAATTCAAAGTGCCAACACCAAAACAATATAAACGGAGAAAAATAAACAGTGAAATCTAAGCATGCACAGGTTCATTTTAATGAGAGCGGTACGCCTGTCGCCGACCATTTTGACGACGTTTATTTTTCTAACGACAGCGGAATTGATGAAACCCAACACGTTTTTGTTGCAGGCAACGACCTTGCTGAGCGCTGGCAACAGTGGCGCAACCCAACTTTTGTCATCGCCGAAACAGGTTTTGGAACTGGGCTGAACTTTTTGGTCGCCATGCGTGCCTTTAACGAATTTAAAGCAGCCAACCCCGACCATCCGTTAAAGCACCTGTATTTTATTACCACGGAAAAGTTTCCACTGCCTCAACAAGATATGCAGCGAGCGCTAGAAGCTTTTCCTGCTCTTAAAGACGAAGCGGAAGCACTCGCCTCACTTTACCCCATGGGCCTAGAAGGTTGTCATCGCCTTCATTTTGATAACCATTCAACCACACTCGACTTGTGGATTGGTGATGTTCACGAACTTCTACCTCAGTGGCATTCCCCTGTAAATGGCCTCATCGATGCCTGGTTTTTAGATGGTTTTGCACCCAGCAAAAACCCTGATATGTGGACAGATGCTCTGTTTAGCCAAATGGCTCGCTTGTCAAAAACCGGAACTACCTTTGGAACCTTTACCGCCGCAGGCATCGTAAAGCGTGGGCTAGCTGGTGTGGGTTTTACCATAAAAAAACGCAATGGTTTTGGCCGTAAGCGCGACATGTTGACCGGCGTTTTTAACCAAGACCATGAGAATGTGCAGCATAAACTTCGTCTGCCTGCTGGCCCCTATTACAGGTACGCTGACGGCAGTTTAGATAAAACAAGTAAAGTTGCAGTAGTGGGCTCCGGCCTTGCAGCAGCTACGGCATGCCTGGCTTTAGTAAAACGCGGCATTAGCACTACTTTGTATTTTGATGGTGACACCCTTGCAAGCGGCGCTTCCGGCAACCCGCAAGGCGGCTTTTACCCGCAGCTTCATAGCGAAGCAAGTATTGCCAGTCGCATTCAGGCGCACAGTTTTTTGTATGCTAGACAAGCCTACGACCACACTATTGAATATGCAAAAGCCTGTGGCCTAGCCGACGTTGCCCATGATTTCTGTGGCGTTATTCAACTAAGCTTTAACGACAAGGTAGCAGAACGCCAAAATAAACTGGCAGCAGCCGACGTATGGCCTGAAGCTTTGATTAAGCCCGTGGACAGCAAAGAAGTGAGCGATATCGCTAACCTGCCCCTTCCCTATTCAGGCTTATACATCGGCCTCGGCGGATGGCTTTCTCCTCCACAGCTAGTTACTGCCATGATTAAAGAAGCACTTCAAAGTGGCAAACTCGAGCTGAAACCCAATCATACCTATGTATCTCATGAGGCAGTTGAGACAACAAAGCAGCAGGTGCAAATTCGTTTTAACTTAGATAGCGCTAAGAGTGAAGCAGTTATTACTGCCGATCACCTTATTCTTGCCCTTGGTGCAGGTGCGGTAAACGCTAGCGAATTTGACAGCCTGTCCCTTCGCCCTGTTCGCGGCCAGGTTGAAGCTATTCCTAGCCAAACGCCAATTGAACAGCTTAACACTGTGTTGTGTCACAAAGGCTATATGACACCTGTATTCGAAGGTCGGCATGCGTTAGGTTCAACCTACGTGAAAAACGACTTAAGTACCGATGTGCGAAGCGATGAAACCGAAACGAACCTAGCCACCCACGAACAGGCGCTGGCAAACACCAGCATAGTTCAGGCATTACAGCACGACGGCGAAGCAAGAGCAGCAACGCGCTTAGGTTCCCCCGACCACCAGCCAGTAGTAGGTGCACTGCATGATTTTAATGCGCTAAAAAAACACTACACTATGCTAGGTGTGGGCAAGCCGTTAACCAGAGCGCCAGTGTTGCCAACCAGCGTAGTTTCCACGCTTACTTGCTTAGGGTCACGAGGGTTAACTACTGCGCCTTTAATGGCAGAGATCTTGGTGAGCAGTCTATGTAATGAGCCGCTACCTTTAAGCAATGATCTGCTTAATGCTGTAAACACAAGCCGCTTTATGACTCGCGAAGCGATTAGAAGTCAGGGTTAATAGACGGAGAGGCCTTTGTAAAAACTCTCCTGTGCAAGACACAAAAGATCTGATGTTTAAAGGTTTTAAAGCGAACATGAAAGGAGTTCGCTTTGAAAAAACAGAGCGCAATGGAAGTAAATGGCTAGTTTACGCTAGCCATTTTATTTAAATCCATCACGATAAACGCAGGAATGTATACGTTGGCACTTGCTACCACTTGTTTATTTTCCAGCGACACGATACGGGCATTTACGCGGACGCCTCTGTCATCTTCAATGATGGTGCCGGTTACAACATGGTCCATTTCAACCTGTTTAGCGAGTGCAGTACCATCTCGAGTAAGTACGAAATCGCCAACTGGTGTCACGGTAATGCCACCTGCAAGTTTAAAGTCGACAACCGCTAATCCGAAGTCTTGCAGCTCAGCAATTAAATATTCTGAAAGCTGATTACCTAACACGGTGCTGTCGCTCAACGACTGATTAAGCCTCACAAAACTGGCCACACCCACCATATCTTGCTGCGTGAGACGGGTTGCATTGTCCATTAACTCCATCGCAAGTTGCGAGGCGTAATCATTTAAGCGCTTATGCGTTTGTGAAGGTGAATAGCCATGGTGTAGTGGGTCTTTATAGCCGGGTTCGACTTCTACGTGCTGTTGATATTGTCTATCGCGGGAATCTGGTGTGTACTCCAGTCCTGAACGACTTGGTACAGGCACTGGCTCGGCGTGATGCGTAATCTCACCGTCTTCACCTAACCAAAACGAGCCAATAGACTCTGTGCTAGTGCACCCTGTCATACATACACTTAGCATTATGCCAACGGCTACCCAACTGCTTGGCACTAGCTTCTTTGTAAACACCATGCTGAAACTCCTAGCCGCGACTTAGCTTAACGCCATCGCGCATACCGTTTTGCTGGCTACCGTCACTTGGAATAAGTGCATCTACCACGTAGAACGGCACTAACATTTGCGCAGTTGCCACCACTGCGCGCGACTCCATGCCCAAAATACGAGCGTTAACTAACACGCCACCTTGGTGCTTGGTCATCGTTCCGGTTAACACGTATTCAATAGGAAGGCTGCTGCTCAATTCCAAATAGTCTCGGCTTAATACAAAATCGCCATCGTCAGTAATGCGAATATACTCGGTGGCTTTGAAGTCGATAACCGGCACGCGGAATTTATGCAGTTCGTGAACAAAAGATTCCGCCATCTGACGACCAAGCAAATCTGTTTTCTGCAAATCAGTATCTAGCAGTGCAAAATGGGTTACACCAATAGGTGTCTTGTTATTCACATATTCCATATTGGCAATTAAGTCTTGCGTCATGTTCTTCACATAGTCGCCAATATGCTTGGTTAGAGGTCGACCTTTATACGCGCCCTGTACGCTCGAATACAAAGGAGGTTGACCGATAGCGCCGTACGCATCCATACCCTGAGACTGAGTATCACTGGTATTTTCAACTGGCTTTGAGGGAGCGCGGTCGGCGGCAGTAATATCAATCACGTTCATGGCCGGGCGCTGAGGCGCTTGTTCGGCTACCTCTTCTTCCCCCATCATCATAGAGCACCCGCTGACGCTTAGCAGTGAAGCACAAAGCGAAAGCGCCGCGTATTGATTTCGTCTTTTCATGGGGTTACCTCGTACCTTCAGTTCTGTATAACTTGCCGTTTCTGGTGGTTACTTGTTCTTCGCGCCAAAACAGTTCGGCAGGGAAAAAGCGTGTTGCTGCAGCGACAATGTTTTTATTTCTAGCGTTGATAATTCGAGCGTTAACCACCGCGCCAGACTCTTGATACACCATAGTGCCGGTAATATAAAAATCGACGCGCTCAATGTTGGAAAGCTGGTCGATATCGCGGGTTAATACTCTGTCGCTTTCGTTACTAACAATTATATCGTTCGAAAGCTTAAATTCTTGAGTAGAAAAGCCTCTTTTCGTGGCCTCAGTAATCATTCCCTGTTCAAGTTGATGGCCCAACAACATTAGCGGATGTTGATGACCAGCACTGTATTTCATAGTATCCGCAGGTACAAAGCCGACTACCGCATAGCGAGACTGACGTGCTGGACCCACATCAGCAAAAAGTTCGTTCGCCAACATATAGGTATGGTATTCCACATTCCCCAATGCCGATACATCGCTGGCATCGGTTTGCGCAAATTGACTCTTAGGTTCGTCAGATGAAGAGCAACCAGAGAGAAAGCCCAAGAGAAGCGCGGTATATGCCAAGGCTTTCGCGACTAAGCGACCATTTTCTGTCAGCAAAGCGTGAGAGACAGGTTTTGTCATACTTTTCATTACACGTGTCCAGTGAAAAACGTCAAATTTCTATCGGAAAGAAGCAAAAACTCATCGAAAAACAGTGATCAGCTACTACGCAAACCGACATTTTCAGTGTCTTTAAACAGGCTTTTGCAAAATTCACACCAAAGAGAGGCTACAAGCAGCATTGACCGTTACATTGAAGGTTACATTGAAAAAAATTGCTAATAACCAAGTGACGTAAAGCGCCTAGTTTAAGGAGATGTACCTTTCTCAGTGTTAAAAGAACTTGATGTTTTTCGTCAGGCCGTGCATGAAAAGCGGAGGCGACTTGCCGCCTTAGGACAGAAAGCTGCCGATAATTAATAGGCAATTATCATAATGCCAAGTGACTAAAGAACTTGAGGACTCCTGGGACTCTCATGCCACGTTAATGACCAAGTAGCTAAATAAACCTACACATGCCTAAACCTAAGCTCTGGCCATCGCGAGGTTTAAAGCCAAACTTAAGATAAAAGCTCTCTTTTCCGTGCGCAGCCAACAAGCCAATGGTTGCGCCAGGTGCGCAGCAAGACTCCAAATGTGCAATCAACGTGTTCATTATTTTCGATCCCAAGCCTTTATTCTGATGTTCTGGATGAATAATGACGTCTTGAATATAAAAATACATTGCGCCATCGCCAATCACCCGACCACAGCCTAGAAGGTTGTTGTCGAGGTAAATTGTTGCCCAAAACAACGAGGCATCAATACTTTTTTGAACAACCGATAGACACGGGTTACTCCATCCAATCAATTTTCTTAAACTGGCAAAGTCTTCAGCTGACGGAGGGCTTTCTTTAATGGTGTAATTCGTATGCATCATTCGTCATTCCGTCCCCCGTTCTCGCAAAAGCTAGCTACCTAATTCGGTAATGTGAAGTAGTTCGCCCGACGGGCCCCACAGATAGAAAACACTTCCCCAATGTTGTTGCTCAATTGATGACATTTTCGTTTTATGTAACGAGCGCGAGCACAAATCAAAAGCGTCCTGAATGTCTGCTACACATATTTGTAGCATAAAGTTATTCGCCAATTCAGGATTATAAAAGCGCTGGAGAAAGAAGAGACAATCACCATTCTCAAACAGTGTTAGGTCTTCATTTACGTATGAAGCATTAAATCCAATCTCAGAATAAAATGCTTTAGAAATATCGTAGTTTTTGCTTGGAATAAAAGTCTTAATATCTATGACGTCCATATCTTGAGATCCCTCGCATTTCGCTGCTTTAAATTTAAGTCGTGGCTAAACGGCAATAACAGCAAGCATGTCTTCACCATCTTCATCTAACCCCACTTCTTCGAAACCAAAGCTTGAATAGAAGGCTTTGGCGACAGGATTCTTGGGGTTATAGCATATCTCTATCTGTTTGAGCTCAGAAGTTTGCTTTATAAGCGTGATAGCTTGAGATAAAGCAACTCTGCCAATTCCATTATTCTGATGGCTCTCATCAATCATAAAGCGCCAAATGGACACTTTGGTTGGCGTTTCCTGAACCCACATCAAGAACCCTACGGGCTGGTCGTTGCAATAAATGGCTTTGCAGGTATGGTTATCGTTGTAGAAAGACTCAACCAACGACCACATATTGCACGCTACAAACGCTTGTTGATCATCCGCCACATCCAAGTCACAAACCTGCTCATAGTTAGATTTGTTTATTTCTTCCAGTGAAATTTTCATCCTGTCTTCTTATAAAAGCATGCTGTTTTATTGCCATTATAAGCTGAAGTTCACTCAAGTCATCATTAGTCGTTTATAGCCATATTGATAGTAAAAGCCTAATTAACAAAGCCGAAAGGTACAGCCCAACGCCAAATACGACGTGATTAATAATGCTGTGTAACCGAGCGTTATTGGGATTAGGCGTTTTCGATGCGGCAATACCCGCCCCCATACCTGGCTGCAATATAAAAAACGGTGCAACGACTGTAGCGATACCGAGCGCCACTGCTGGACCTAGCGTCGGTTCGAACAACCAAGATTCTCCGCATATGAAAATAAGCAGCGCTGCATAGGCAATTCCAATTAGGTAATGGGCTGTCCATCCAATAGCACTTTCCCCGTGAACAGCATGGGCACTTGAAATAGAAGTATGACGAAACTGCCCTTTTTTCATATGCCCTATCCAACGCCCTACCATGCCCCAATTTGTTGGAGTAATACCAAACAATTGCTTTCTCAACAAGGCCCATAAATCCATCACTAAAGTAGCTCCAATACCTATCAGCAAGATAAAAACAATACTTTCCATATTCACTCTCAATAACTAGTTTCAATTAACATGAGATGCTAGCCTACAACTTCAAGTTAACTTTAAGTCAAGCATTCCTTTGGGAAAAAGTATGGAAATATCTCAGGTCGCCAAAAAGTCCGGAGTGTCGGCATCAACACTGCGCTTTTATGAAGAAAAAGGCCTTATCAAATCTATTGGTCGACAAGGTATACGTCGCGTATTTAGCTCAAACGTTTTAGAGCGCCTTGAATTAATCGCACTAGGCCGCGCAGCTGGTTTTTCACTGGAAGAAATTTCTGGGATATTAGGAACCGATGCAAAGCCTGATATAGACCGCGCTCTGCTACTTAAAAAAGCGAGCGAATTAGATGGAACAATCAAAAAATTAGAAGCAATGCGTGATGGTCTGCAGCATGCAGCTGCTTGCACAGCACCGAGTCATTTGGAATGTCCGAGGTTTCGTCGATTGATGAACCTTGCAGCCGCAGGGGTGATTGAAGGCGTTGCAGCGAATAAGGCAGTAAAATAAATATCCGTATCAATGGAAACCACTCAACGCTTTGCGGGTACTAAAGTCACCATCGCAGAGCTACCTCAAAATGGCAAAAATATGGCTATCGTAAAACCGTCCATTTTTAAAAATGGCGCGTTGCAATATCGCTTCTTGCTTAAACCCTGCATCTAACAGCAGCTTTTGCGAAGCAAGATTGGATGAAAATACGCAGGCAAAAATGCGCTCTATACTTGTGTTTGAGAAAGTAAGGGCGATAATTTGGCGCAGCGCGTCACGCATAATCCCTTTTCGCCAATGTGATGAACAAAGCCAGTACCCGACCTCTCCGGCTCTTTCATATTCAAAGTTTCCAGGGTTAACACCAATACACCCTACTAACTCGCCGTCGTACTCTACAGCTTTTATAAAACCCTCTTTGCTCCCCTCTTGAATCCACCATGTGGCATCTTCTTTTGTATAAGGGCTGGGAATTTTTGTCGACAGAAATTGCGTGACCGACGGTTGATTCAAAATATCTACCAGTCTACCTACATCGCTCATTTTAAAATCTCTGAGTGTTATCACGCGCTTTACTTCCCACCCGCTAAATCAATAAACGACCCTGTAACATATGAAGACTGAGGTGATAGAAGCCAGGCTATCGCCTGTGCGACTTCATCTGCTGTACCGCCCCGCTGCATAGGAATTTGTGAGCTTAACCGTTCTACTCTGCCAGGTTCACCACCATCGGCATGAATGTCTGTTTTAATAAAACCAGGCCGGACGCTGTTTACACGAATGTTCTTCGCAGCAAGTTCTAATGAAAGCCCTTTAGTAAATGAATCCATTGCCCCTTTCGACGTCGCATAGTCGACGTATTCAAAAGGAGCACCAGTGCGAGAGGCAATGGACGAAACATTAACGATTACGCCCCCTGCAACGCTTTGTTTTACAAAAGCCTTTGAACACAAGAATGCGCTAAGCACATTGGTATTAAGTACTTTGGTGAAGCGCTCTGCACTGACGTTAATTAACTCAGTTTTGGTAAATAAAACACCCACATTGTTAACCAAATGCGTTACCTCACCCCACTGTTCCCTTACATATTCGAACATTTCCAGTACTTGCGCTTCATCGGAAACATCGGCTTTATGAGCAAATGCAACGCCACCGTTGTCAGTTATCGACGCACACACGCTATCAGCTGCGTTTTTATCCGAAAGATAATTTACGCAAACTTTATAATCGCTACTTCCCAACAATTTAGCAGTCGCAGCACCAATACCACGACTAGCACCTGTGACAATAACTACCTTGCCCACAATTTGATTCCCTTAACTGGCCATTGAACGTGGCGCTAACTTTATAAGACTAACTTACCAGCTAGTTCTGGCTTCAGAAAGTCTTATTCACCATTGACACGTAATCAGAAAACTTCACAATGGTTCTACTCCATATTCACTCGCGATCATTAATGCTGTACCTTTCTGAATTTCAAATAAAGCTTCCTAATCAATACATTACTCCTGCATTTTCGCTAGCGCTCTGTACTGAAAGTGCGCCGTCGCACTTCCTTATCGCAGGTAGAAACAGTAGCGGAAAGTCACTCTTAATTTCCGCGCTTGCCGGTAATGGGAAGGTAGCAAGCGGTAGTCGTGAATGTACTTCGGTTGTTGCAGAGGTATCGGTTTTTAAACAGCAAGCGATAATTGAAGAAGAAAAACAAAAAGACAGTGCAGATATTTTAGACGTAATAGCTGAGCCAACACAGGTTCGCGAACTATTCGCACAGACTAATGAGGATTATAAAAACCACCCTTATTACGACGAACTCGCCTCTGCGCTTAGAATTGAGCATCTGCTAGATAATGCGTTTCTTTCACTTTCAACAGGTGAAACCCGCAAGATTATTATCATGTTGGCATGGTTAAGTAATGCCTCTATTATTTTGCTTGATGAACCCTTCGAAGGTTTAGATGTTGAAGCGATAAGCGCATTTAGTCGCTTTCTTGTCTCTCAGCAGCAAGCTTCTTTAGTACTTACCGCCAACAAACTCGCAGATATTCCCAAGAATATACAAGCTCAGTTGATTGTCATGGATGACTTGGCCATTACGTGGAAATCTGAAGATAAACTTAACTATGACGGTTTGCGCTCAGAACTAAGCACCTGGTTTGCACTAGAGTCTGATGATATCGATGTTCCCTCAGCCCTAAACGCTAAAGACAAACACGGCGATGACCCCAATCGCAATGACCGAAACCTCAATGAGCAAAACAGTGAGTTAGATTCACTACCTCATACCTTAATTCAGCTTAAAGATGGGTTCGTGCGCTTCGATGAGCGAACCGTATTTGAACAGCTTAACTTTACGCTTAACAAAAATGAGCATTGGCAGATCACTGGTCCAAATGGGTCAGGAAAAACCTGTTTGCTTCAAATGTTTACTGGTGATAATTCCCATTGTTATACCAACGATTTAACAATGTTTGGCATAAAACGTGGCACAGGCGAGAGCATATGGGACATTAAAAAGCACATTGGAATTATGTCGAATGCGCTCCACATGCAGTACAAAGTGAATGCAAGTGTTGAGCACGTTATCATTTCAGGCTTTCACGACAGTATTGGTCTGTACACTCGCCCCACGCTAGCGGAACGCATGGTGGCAGAGCAGTGGCTTGAAGTACTGGGTTTGAAACAGAAAAAGAACACGCCGTTTCAGTCACTGTCTTTTGGTGACCAGCGATTAGTACTTATTGCACGTTCTATGGTTAAGCACCCCGCCGTGCTTATTTTGGATGAACCTTGCAATGGTTTAGACGACTTCAACCGCCAAAAAGCGCTGAAGCTTATCGATATATTGGCTAAAGCAGGCACCAGTACACTGCTGTATGTAAATCACCATGCAGAAGAACGTATTCCTAGCATTCACAACACGTTAAATATGAAAGATTATAATGTTTAAGGGTGTATGTTGAAAAACTTGGCCTTTCAGGTCTTCGCTAAAAAGACGTGGCACTTGCCTGTTAGACTATTTACCTTAACGCTGGAAGCTTAAAAGCGAATATTTAAGAAGATTAGCGAGGCTAGGGCCTGTTGACCTTTGTTGTACATTTTTGCAGCGGTCTGTGTGCCATCTAGACAAGGCGAATGTTTGACGGTTTAGTGGTTCTAAATCGAGAACATTCAACGCAGTATAGATGGCACAAAGGCGCTGCCCGAAGGGGTCGTTATGGAAGCCTTTTACTCTTTGTCACAGTCCTTTAACTTAGCCCGCTAGGCTTGCAGGACTGTTTCGCGATTAAAAGGCTTCCATTTAGACCAAAATTCGTACACCAAAGGTCACCAGGCCCTAGGTACCGAGAGAGAAAAAAGCGCTATCACAAGGGAAAACTCATGGAAAAAGTGATAGCGCCGAAGTAACCGAGGGTGAGGTACAATAAGTATTTAAAAACTACATGGGATCCAGGGTAAGCAACACGCGATGAGTACCAGGGATGACTTTGCAGGACCGATGCACGGCGGCAAATTCTTCATGGCCCTGCCACGACTTACCTTTAAGTAAACCCACATCGAACGCGTTCATTTGCCTAACGCTGCTCTCTCGATAGTGCTGGCCCAATCTATTCTTAGTAAGCCCTTGCGTATTCGCGTCGTTAAGACCAATCATTGGGCGTGTAACCACACTTTCTTTCGGCAGCCACTCTGTACCTTCGCCCAAATAGGTATTCACCAACCGAACAGGAATATTGTCCACATGAAAGCTTGGGCACATTGCTAATGAAAGGGGCACTAACCTTACACCCACACTGTCACAGTCAAATAGCGTGGTGAGCATGTCAGACAGCAAATAAATATCGTCAATGGCAGCCTGCTTTCCGGCATTATTTCTTCCATCAGATAAAAGCTTTGCGATTTCCTCTTTCAGTGATGTTAAAGAGAAAACACCGCGAATCCCCATTCCTAATGATTTAAAAACGTCGACATAATATTGCGAGACAAGTGGAGCTTCAGGCCTTGTCCATAACGCAACGCTTATCCCTTTTTCAAAGATATCGCCCAACACCATAGCATCGGCGCTTGAACGCCAAGAGTCGCTGTGTTCAAAGGAAGTATTGTGGTCTTGTAGCGCCTGCATATTAGTGCTCCCACGCAGGAAATGGGTCAGGCATTTCAGCCCAAACATGATGGCCTTGGATAAGCTGATCGTCTGTTAACAAGCAACGATCTAACCGCTCGATAATGTCGTTTTTATTAAGCCCTTGTCCAATGAACACCAGTTCTTGACGCATGTCACCGAAGGGCTCCATCCATTGTTCTTCAATCGCTTTAAGGTATTCAGGGTCTTCAGGCCACTGCTCTTTGGGTACGGCTTTCCAAAACAGCCCAGCAGCCCCGTATCTTGCCATACCGCCAGCTTGGCTCCAGCTACCCGCTAATTGAGGGCGTGTTGCCAGCCAGAAGAAGCCTTTTGAACGAATTAACTTACCTGCAATGTCTTTACTATGAATAAAATCATAAAACTTCTGCGGATCGAACGGACGTCGCGCTTCGTACGAAAAGCTGCTTATACCAAACTCTTCAGTCTCTGGTACGTGCTCGCCACGCATTTCTTTCAGCCAACCAGGCGACTGCTGAGCACGCTCGAAGCTAAACCGCCCTGTGTTCAGCACTTTGTCGAGGGGCACTTTTCCATGCTCGATAGGAACTTGAATAGCCTCGGTGTTGAGGGTTTGCAGAATACTTTTAAGGCGCGCCAACTCTTGTTCAGAGACTAAGTCGGTTTTGCTTATTAGCAATATATCAGCAAATTCCACTTGTTCGACCAACAAGTCTGCCACGCTTCGCTCGTCTTCCTCCCCCAAGCTCTCACCCACTTCTTTGAGAAACTTAGCTTCGTCATAGTCTTTAAGAAAATTCAAGGCATCGACAACGGTAACCATCGAATCGAGGCGTGATATTTCCGACAAGCTTTTACCGTCTTCATCGGCAAACGTGAAGGTCTCAGCTACAGGCAAAGGCTCCGAAATACCTGTGGACTCTATTACCAGATAATCGTATTTACCTTCATGCGCTAAACGCTCTATCTCTTCAAGCAAATCTTCTCGCAACGTGCAACAAATACAGCCATTGCTCATTTCAACCAGCTTTTCTTCAGCTCGATTAAAGCTAACTTCATTTTTCACCGTAGCAGCATCGATATTGATTTCACTCATATCGTTAACAATGACGGCTACTCTTAATCCATCACGATTATTCAGAATATGGTTTAGAACCGTGGTCTTACCGGCGCCTAGAAAGCCCGATAGTACGGTAACGGGAAGCTGAGTTTGAATAGACATAACGACTCGCTAAGTTTCATTTTAAATCTCGAATTTAACAAATGTTATAACATAACAACTAAAATAAAAATAACGATATGATTAATTTATTGCAAAACGCTCGCGGTATTCCACCGGACTAAGCCCATATTCTTTACGGAATATCTTCCTAAACGCATTGACGTTTTGATAGCCCACGTTGAATGCAATATCAGCAATGCTACGCGTAGATACTTCAATTTGCTGACAAGCATGATGAAGTCTCAGCTTCTGCAGATAGTCGATGACTGACATACCTAACGCTTGCGTAAATCTTCGCTGTAAGGTTCGCTGACTAACGAAAGTGTGACTGGCTAAATCGCTAAGAGAAATTGGCTGACTGTAATGATTTGCCAAGTAATTTTGCGCTTTAACAACGAGAGCATCACCATGATCTTTTTTGGGTGAAAACTGGTGATAAAAGCCTTGCTCCCTGTAACCTGTATCCACCACCATCTCTTTAGAAAGACTCAAGGCAATGGTGGGTGAACTTAAGGTCGATATAATTTCAAACACAAGATCAATCCACGCCATTCTTCCACCAGCTGTTATTACACCCTCCCCGTTTACCACGATAGCCTTAGCATCTAGCTTTGCAGTGGGAAAGGTTGCCATGAAGTGATCGGCAATTCGCCAGTGTGTAGTACACACTTTGTTATCTAAAAAGCCCCCCTTGCCAAGAATAAATGCACCTACGCAAGCAGATGCGAGCAATGCACCTTGGGACTGCATGACTTCCATATAGTTGATGAGTGATGTGAAGTCATGCTCAAAAAATGTTTCACTCATGCTTGGCGGCAAGATGACGACATCAACCAGTGCATTTGAGTTTAACTGTTCCGCTTTGTAAATACTCGCGCTAAATGCCACATCAGCGTTGATTTGCTCACACATCGTATTTGCTAACTCTAACATCTCAACGATGCCGTAAAGCGCAGATTGGCTTGCGGTTGGATAGTTTATTACTGCTATTTTTATTTCTTTCATCGTTTCATTGTCGTTCTGTGAACGCTGTCGCATTTGGCGCGCTTTTTGTCATTATCGTCACTCTCTATTACACGTGAAAATCTGCAAAATAGTCAATATCGAGTAAGCACAACTTAAACCGTGCTAGAGACTATTTCTTGGATAAAGAGGGTAAGACCGTGGTTAAACAAGCACTTATTGTTATAGATATTCAAAACGATTACTTTCCTGAAGGGAAGTATCCTTTACACAAACCAGAGCTTGCGATGCAAGAAACACTTAAAGCGATGGCTATTGCAAAGGAAAAGAGCATTCCGATTATTCACATACAGCACCTTGTGCCTGTTGAGGCCGGAGAAGGGTTGTTTTTCTATGAAGGATCTCACGGCGCTGAAATTCATAAAGAGGTGATAGCCGCAGCCCCGAATGCGCCCATCATCACAAAGCAACACGCCGATTGTTTTGAGAACACCAATTTAGAAGAAACCTTACAGTCATTGGGCGTGGATGAAATTCTTCTTGCAGGTATGATGACGCACAACTGCGTAACTCACACAGCATTATCACCAGCTGCTGCCAAGTATTCCCCCAAAGTCATTGAACCTTGCACCTGCACGCGTGACGCCATTGGTCATCTATTGGCGCTGGATTCTATGCAAGTGCGTGGTATTGACATTGTATCGATAGAAACCGCTTTCGCTTAGCTCCGACTTGTTTCGCTCATCACGTTGTTCGACTACTTGATGAGCGCTAACACTTCTCGGAATTTTGGGTGTTGGCATGATTTTAAAAGGCCAAAAAGTGTCATCTCAAAACTGCTGATCCGTGCGCCCTGCTCACGCATATTTTGGATGGCGAGCACAGCATTTGAAGACTCTCTTGAAGAAATGCAGTCCTGTATTACTTCCACAGTGTGATTATTTTCCAATAAACCCGTTACCGTTTGATAAACGCATACGTGCGCTTCAATTCCCACAACCAGCCATCGACTTAATTCCATTTCACCAATGTACGCCAGTATTTCGGACGAGCACTGGTCAGTACCTGCTACTGCGTTAAAAGTAAATTTCTTAAAGTGAGGATCGCTTGCGACATGAGTTTCAATTTCAGGGACCGTTCTCCCCAAGCCATCAGGATTTTGCTCAAGTACAACTACGGGAATATTGAGCAATTTACAACACTGTATTAACTTCACCGTTTTGCAGATCATTGTCTGGCTATCATTGACTTTTCGAGCCAGCGCGCCCTGAACATCTACGATCAACAAACCTACCTTTTCTTCGTCTAAATGCATCATTCACACCGCTTTTATTTAAGTTGTGGCTTCACATTCGGCTCTTTTCGCTTTGTTTTACGGCATTAAATTGCTCTCGAAATCCTCACACAAACCGCAATACCAAGGAAATAATGACACCGGTTACGATAAGCTGAACTAAGCAAAAGCCCATAATGTCTTTGGCTTTCAGGCCAGCTATGGCAAGTACGGGTAGCGCCCAAAATGGCTGAATCAAATTGGTCCACGCATCACCCCACGCTACCGCCATGGCAACTCTATTTATTTCGGCTCCAAGTTCAGCGGCAGCCGGCAAGATTACTGGGGCTTGCACTGCCCACTGACCTCCCCCCGAAGGCACAAAAATATTAACAATGCCTGCGCTAATAAAACTCCATACTGGCAGCGACTCTGCAGATGCAAAGCTAATCAGCCATTCTGACATGGTTTGGGCCAATCCTGATTGAACCATTACCGCCATGATCCCTGCATAAAATGGGAACTGTATAACAATACCACTACCGCCCTGAACGGCTTGCTGCAGGCTGTGCAGTACATTGCGTGGTGTACCGTGAAGGACAATAGCGAGAAAGAGAAATAGCGTATTAACGATATTGAGATTAAGCCCGCCCCCAGAAACAAAGTAGTTAGTGAGATAAGCAAGCCCTGCAAAGCCTACGAGTAACCCAAGCACCTTGCTGTTTTCAAGTTTGTCGGCGGGCCGCTCGTTTGTTGCCGAAGGCAAAGTGTCGTCTTTTAGCTTGGCGCTATCGACAATAATGCTTTCAGATTCAGGCGGTAACATTAAACGATTAACAAGAGGAATAATCACGAACATGATTGCCAATAACAGCAAGTTAAACCCACTGAAAATAGTCTCTCCAGTGCCAACTACGCCAATCTGTGCTTCTGAAAAATGACCCGGCGTTGCAATAGTTAAGGGCACAGAGCCCGCTAGACCGCCATGCCATACAATAAAGCCTGAGTACGCGCTTGCCACCAATAACCGATAATCAACCGACACTTTTCTTGCTAAGGCTTTAGCGAACAACGCGCCTACAACAAGACCAAAGCCCCAGTTTATCCAGCTTGCGATAAGCGACACCAACGTGACCAGCACAATGGCGCTCCCAGGGCTTTTTGCTAAGCTCGCAAGCCTTTCAAGTAAAGCTTTTACTAATGGCGTGCATGCCAGCATAAACCCAGTGACTAGTACCAAAAGCATTTGCATTGAAAATGTGAGCAGCCCCCAAAATCCGTCACCCCACTGTTGAATAGTTGTAAATGGAGACTGATTTTGAATGACCACTGCAAACGCAAACGTAATTAGGGTGAGTAATAAAACGAAAATGTAGGGGTCAGGAAGATATCGTTCGACGAGTTTGACGAAGGGTTTTGATGCTCGGTTTAGCATTAACGCTCTCACAACATGTTAAAAACTTGTTGCATATTAACGCGTTTATTTCCCTGTTGGCGAGGGTCTAATTAACTTTGTTGAGCCAGTGCTGTAATGTTGAAGTTACTTTATTGTGCTCTATGGGTTTGGTGAGGAAATCATCCATACCGGCTTTCATACACATATCTTTGTCGCCCTGCATAGCATTCGCCGTCATCGCTATGATGGGTACACGTTTGTAAACGTCGCCGGCTGCACCATAGCGAATAAGCTTGGTTGCTTCGAACCCGTCCATTTCCGGCATTTGGCAATCCATGACAATTGCGCTGTAATGCGCCTTTAGCTTGCTGCTTTTCAACAGTTCTAACGCTTCTACACCGTTGTTGGCAACGTCAACCACATACCCTTCGCTTTCTAGAACATTGGTGGCCACTATTTGATTAATGGCATTGTCTTCTACTAACAAGATTCGATAAGCATTGCCATCAGAGGTGTATTTTGCGTTTTCTTCAGGTGATTGCACGTGCTGAGTGTTGCCTTCGATAATATGAACCGGATCATCCTCGCGTTTTTTAAAGCGTGGTTTAGCTTCATAGTCAGATGTATTAACTGATTCCTCTACAATTCGAATTAAATCTGAAGAGGTCAGTGGCTTAGGAAGACTCTCATCAACGTCTACTCCGCCATAGACAACAGAGCTCTCCATGTCGCTTAGCTGTGTCATTAATACCAAACGCGTATGTTTTGTTCTGGGGTTATCTAAAAGTATCTGGCCGAAGTGTTGTGAAAACTCCTCCTCTTCTGCTTTCTCCAGAAATACAACATCAATGGGTATTGCCGGTATCTCTTGCTCGCTGTCTTTCAAATATAAGCTAATCGCTTCCTCAATCGAAGATGCGGTCAGCGTAAGCACTCCCCAAAGTTTCAGCTGGCTTTGCATGGCACGTCTTGTTGAAGCATTGTCGTCAATAATCAGGCAACACATGTCTTGTTTAGCAAGCTGAGGGCGCACAGCGTTGCGTTGCTCGGCGTAGCGAATTTCGCATGTCACATCAAAACGGCTGCCTTTGCCAAGCTCGGTGGTAACACTTATGTCTCCTCCTAACAATTGGCATAGCTTTTTGGTAATGCTCAACCCAAGCCCTGTTCCGCCATAGCGTCTAGTTGTAGAAGCGTCGACCTGTGTAAACGCATCGAACAAATGAGGTAGTTTTGATGCGGGAATACCAATGCCCGTATCTGCCACCGCAATGTGCATAAGCGCAGTATTCTGATTGTTAGTAGGAAGCAATTCTGCCGTGACAGAGAGCTCTCCCTGCTCGGTAAATTTAACGGCGTTGCTTAAAAGGTTTGTGAGGATTTGTTGAATTCGGCTGGGGTCTGAGTTTATTTTTGACTCACTGACCTTTGACAAATCTACAACAACATCCAGCCCTTTTTCTTGCGCTAAATGCGCGATCGATTGAGCAATGCTCTCAATCAATTCCCTTACATCAAATTCAACGGACTCAATCTCGAGTTTATCCGCTTCTATTTTAGAGAAATCCAAAATATCATTAATCAGGGCCAGTAGAGAATTAGCGCTTGAGCTTGCGATGTTGACGCGCTGTGATTGCTCAGTAGTTAGGTTGCTTTTCTTAAGCAGACCCAGCATCCCTA
Organism: Alteromonas sp. G4i35; assembly: GCF_054960375.1. NCBI lineage: Bacteria > Pseudomonadati > Pseudomonadota > Gammaproteobacteria > Alteromonadales > Alteromonadaceae > Alteromonas > Alteromonas sp. G4i35. The sequence goes on from NZ_JBHNZD010000011.1 coordinate 80,894, forward strand.
TCACGCCGTTCATTGGCGTTCTAATTTCATGGCTCATATTTGCAAGGAATTCAGACTTCAACTTTGTTGCTTCTTCGGCTTGTTCCAGCGCTTTTTTCAAATCGTTGGCCTGAGCTTTCAACGAGGCTGTTTTTTCTGAAACTTGTTGCTCTAGCGCCTGAACAAAGCGCTTCTGCTTGGTAATTTCTGTTTGCTGTAAGTGGGTTCTTAAGTAAATGATCAACAGAACAATGCCGAGTAAAAACGCAATGTAAATGCTGTATGCCCACCATGTTTTCCAAGGAGCTGCTGCTACATGCAAATTAACCGACATGACTTCGCTGCCCCATTCACCATTGGGCTTCATTGCTTTGACCAGCAATGTATAGGTACCGCCATTTAGGTTAGTAAATGAAACGTTGTTGTGATTTCCGATATCAATCCACTGTTCATCGTACCCTTCTAATTTGTAGGAAAAATGAGAACGCTTGGGATCAGAGAAGTCTAGAAGAGCAAAGTCTAATGAGAAGAAATAGTCTTCGTAGGAAAGATTAATATCCGTAACGTAGGATAGTGGCTTATCAAGGCTTACTGCTTCGCCCATTTTGTTGAAGCCAGTTAGCACAATTTTAGAATCGACCAATTCAGACTGTCCTGGCACATACTCAAAGTATTCAATACCTCGCTGGCTACTGGTAAAGAACGTGTTGTTAGTGGCTCTAAGTAAACTGTTTGAATAGAAATTCTGACTTACAGCCCCGGCAGTGCTAGTGTAATTAATGGCACTTTCAGTAGCCGGATTAAAAAGAAAGATCCCTTTATTCGTGGTAAGCCAGAGCTGGCCCTCGTCGCCGTCTGCAATCGCTCTTACTAAGGTAGCGGGCAACCCTTTCTGCTCCCCAAACCACTCGAAGGATTTCGATTCGGGCTTATAAAGGTTCAACCCCCGTTGGGTTGCAATCCAAATTTGGCCGTTTTTGGTCTCATGAATATCTTCGACAATGCTGCCCAACAGACCTGCATTGTGATCTTTATTGTATTCAATCTGAGTGAAAGTATTGTCCTGAATGGACCATAAATTTACGCCGCTTCCAGTGCCAATCCACATATTTCCTTGAGAGTCATTAACAATGGCGTGAATCTCTGGGTGAGCTAAGCCGTCAGTCGTTGAAAGATGCTCAAAGGCGCCAGATTGCACGTTGTATATATAAACACCATGCTTGTAGGTACCTATCCATACATTGCCTTCGTTATCTAGCGCTAACGCTCTGAATTCTCTGAACTGGCGATATTTGCTGTTTTCTCTGGGATATTCTAAGCGACTTACATTTCCATTCTTTCTGTTAACATGTGCAATAAAGTTGTCTTGTGCCACCCAAATATTGCCGTGTTTATCGGGGACAATAATAGGTCGTTCTATAACTCCCCTATTTGAATATTCACTGTCTTCTTTAAATACCGAGTCAAATTCCTTTTGGAGTATTTGCTCTTTCACTTTCCATGTATAAATTTCAGCATTTGCTGTAGCAATCAATACATCGCCACTATTTTTGAAGGTATCTAGCTCAATGCCACTGGGTGAAACCAATGAGTCACTATTGATCTGCTTGATTTTACGGCGAGGAGATAGTTTAAATATGCCGTGAACTTCACTGGTTACCCATTTTGTTTTAGTGTGGTCTTCATATATTATGCGAAGTCCGTTGTCATAGCCGAAGTCCATCTTCTCTACGTAATTTCCCTCACCTGTATGTCTATAAAGACCCGTGGTGGTCACAAACCAAATGCACCCTTCGTGATCTTCAATCATTGAGTTCACTTGGCCTAATGCTTTGCCGTCTCGCGTAGTTTGTGCAAGGAATACGCCTGAACTTGGAAAGAAAAGAAAAGGGCCTTCCTGAGTCGCCACATAGAATTGGCTTGACGAAGTTCGCAGCAAGCTACGTATTTCATTGGCTCCTGTCGCAGTACGATTATCAGGGTCGGGAAAGAAGTGTTTGGTGGCGAGAGTTCTTTTGTCTAATAAGTTCAAGCCAAAACTGGTGGCTACCCACAGGCTGTTGTCATTATTATCCATAATGTCCCAAATGCGATTATGAGACAGACTATGGTCTTCATTGCTTTTCTTCTGAACCCTTTCGAATTCCCCATTTCCTAGAAAACGATTTAAACCTTGATCATACGAACCTAGCCAAATTTGGCCCGTTTTATCGTGGAAGAGTGATTGGATTCGATTTGAAGATATGGAGCGAGGGTCGTCTGGATCATTCAAGTAACGAGAATAGTGACCTGTTGTTGGGTCGTACTTGTTAACTCCACCTCCCCACGTTCCAATCCATATATTGCCTTCTGCATCCAACATCAAATTGCCAGCGTCGTTGTGTGATAGCCCTTGGCTAGGATCGCTGTCAGACTCAAACAACGTAACTCTACGACCGTCGTAACGCATTACACCGTTTTCGGCAGTACCAAACCACAAAAAGCCTTGGCGATCTTGGATAATGGAATAAATCTCTGATGAGACGAAGCCATCTTCGGCAGTTAAAAGCTCAACCGAATACTCATTCATCAGCTTGTCTGCATTAGATGGATAAACACAGGGAACATAAAACAGGCAGAGAAGAGCTATTGCAAACAAGCGCACTGGTGCAAGTACAGGATTTGTTATGCTCGCAAAGAAGGCATTCTTCAAAGTGGAATCAAGACATTAAATTAAACTTTCTTAACCATAAAGCATCTATTGAACGCAATCTATTCTACAAAAGACGCATTTGTCACATAAAAAAGGGCCGAAAATGATATCGGCCCTTTATCTCTTGGTTAATTATTTACCAATTACAGTGAATTCATGCTTTGCACGCTAACAGGCCCGAGCTGAGCCGCTTCAACTTCTGCTTTAATCTTCTCGGCATCTCCGATGATTATCCAGGTTAATTTCTCTGGGTGCAGCACTTCTTTCGCCGCGTTACTCAAATCGTCTAAAGACAAGCTGTTGTATTTCTCGACCAAGGACTCTGGGTAGTTATATTGTCTGTTAAATCTTTCACTCGACAGTAAGCTATACAATACCGCGTTAGCCGTCTCAAATTGACCTGGCAAAGAGCGAACTTCGTCTAACCGCGCCCTTTCAAGTTCATTCGCCATTGGCGGCTTTTCACCTAAGTAAGCGTTAAGCTCTTTCTTAAGCTCAAGCAGTGATGGACCTGTTTTATCGGTTTGCACCGGCGCATAAACCATAAACGGGCGCTGTCCCCTAGCATCTTGCAGGAAGGTGTACGCGCCATAAGACCAGCTTTTATCTTCACGCAGGTTCATATTAACGCGAGCAGTAAAAGCACCACCTAAGGTTAAATTCATGGCATTAATTGCAATATTGTTGTCAGCCCCTGTTGGTGGCGCTAAATGTGCAGCCAGAATAAGTGACTGTTGTGCACCAGGGCGGTCGATAATAATCGCTTGGCCTTGCTCAGGCATTGACGCTTCAGCAATTTGCTTCGCACCTTTGCTACCTTCTACCTTCCATTTGCCAAACTCTTTCTCAAGCATGGGTTTAATGGCACCTAACGTGGTGTCACCAACAACAAAAATTGTCGCATTGTCTGGGCGTAGCCACGTATTTTTAAAGTTAACAAGGTCATCTCGCGTAATCGCTTGTACGTCTTGTTCAGTTCCGGTACCGGTAAACGGAATACCGTACGCATGGCCTTCACCATAAATAAGAGGCGGAAGTAACGTAAGCGCAATACTTACAGGGCGTGTTTTTTGCTGTGCAATATTACTTAATATAAGCGCTCGTTGACGTTCAATCTCTTCCTCTTTGAACGTTGGTGATTTCAAGATATCCCCCATCAGCGCCAAAGAAGGCTCCATGTTCTCTGTTAACATTGACATGGTAACTGTGGTGGTATCTAGGTTTGAGCCGGCGTTTAAATCAGTACCCAACTGCTCAAGCTCTGCCGCAAGCTCCAGCGCGTCATATTTTCCCGCGCCTTCGTCAAGCATCTGTGTGGTGAAGCTCGCAAGTCCTAACTTGCCACCCGCATCAGCAGCGTAACCTGCGTCGAATTGCACCGCAACATTCACCAATGGAACCGTAGAGCGTTTTGCAAATACTACCTTTACACCGTTAGAAAGCGTAGTTTCTGTCACCTCAGGAAAGCTCAGTTGAGTCTCTGCATCGATTGAAGGCAAGCCAGAGCTGCGGTCAATGCCTTCGGTAGATGCTGTGTGCTCAATAAACGGAACAACCGTGATTTGATGCCACCCTTCTTTTAGCCATTTATTCGCAGCCGCTTTAACCCCGTTAGGAGTAGCCTGTCCTAGCTCACTCAATTCAGTTTTGAAGTAGTTAGGGTCGCCAGCAATGAACTCACCACTAGCAAGCGTATCGGCTTTACCGCCAAAGCCCCCAACCTCTTCAAGCCCGCGAATAATTGAAGCACGTCGCTTAGTCGACACCAATTTAACTTCGTCTTTGCTTGGACCTTTACGCAAAAACTCGCTAATGACTTTATCTATTTCTTTTTCCACTGTCGCAACGTCAACGCCATCTTTTACGTCAACCGTCACACCAAAAATAGACGCCATTTGTAGCTCGTAGTTAAACACCGAGGCATTGGTAGCAATTTGTTGGTCGTACACCAGTTCTTTGTAAAGGCGTGAGTTTTTACCATCGCCCATGACACTCGCGGCAATGAACAAATCGGTTGCGGTTGAAGAGGTATTTTCAGGTGAAACCCAAAGGCGGTAAATGCGCGATTGTGGCACCTTGTCTTGAATCACTTCTCGGGTATTTACATTGCGCTTGGGTACCCATGCTTCCCATTTAGACAGTGCTGGGCCCGGCTCAATGTCAGCGAAGTACTTGTTAACCAGAGGTTTGGCTTCTTCTGCGTTAATATCGCCGCTTAGCACCAGTATTGCGTTATTCGGTCCGTAATATTGGTTAAACCAGCCTTTAACGTCGTCTAACGATGCGGAGTTAAGATCTTCCATCGAGCCAATCACCGTATGATGGTAAGGATGGCCTATGGGAAATAAGCCTTCAAAAATATGCGTGAATACGCTTCCGTATGGCTGGTCTTCGCCCTGACGTTTTTCATTTTGTACAACGCCACGCTGTTCGTCTAATTTCTCTTGTGTTACCGCACCTAGCAAGTGCCCCATGCGATCAGATTCCATCCAGAGAATACGATCAAGTGCAGGTGTCGGAACCGTTTGGAAATAGTTAGTACGGTCAAAGTTTGTGGTACCGTTTAATCCTGTTGCCCCAGCTTCTTGTAACGGCCCAAACCATTCATCGTCATAGTTTTCCGTGCCGTTAAACATTAAGTGTTCAAATAGGTGCGCAAACCCTGATTTGCCGTTTGGTTCGTCTTTTGAACCCACCTTATACCAAACCGCAACGGCAACCACTGGGGCCTTGCGGTCTTCATGAACAATTACCGTTAACCCATTATCGGTAGTGAACTTTTCGTAGTCGATATTGATATCGTTTTTAGCAAACGCTGAGCCAACCAGCGTACTACTTACTGCCAGCACACCTACACTTACTTTTAAGCGCTTGGTGAGATGCTTAAGTACAGTCATTTCGTCATCCTTAATCTTATTATCTGTGCTGAACACCAAAATGTGCCAGGCACCACAAAACGGCTTTACGCCAATACTAAACATAAATCAATTTGGTAGTTTATAAAGAGTTACGATGCAGAAAACTGTAACGGATTGTAAAAGAGAGGATAAACGACGAACGAAGAAAAATTGATAGGGGAAAAGTAAGGAAGAAAGTCGCAATTATATTGCGACTAGCCGTGCCCAAAGCGCTTTAACTTGTTTAGCGTCTTCACTTTCTAATTCGTTGTTGGCGAATGCGCTATTTAGGCTCTCGAGCATTTTATCATTAAGCATCGCAACCGTAGCATCTTCTTGCATTTCTAACTGGCGAGCCTCTACTGCAAAGTGACCTTGCAAGTAGCTGGCTATAAACAATTCGTCATCACTACCGTGATTTACCACGTCATCAAGCGATGCCTCAATATCTGCGATGGCGTTAACGACATTTTCTGGTGCTGCAGCAGGTGGTAACACGTCTTACTCCTTCCTGTTTTTTAATATCAAATCTTAGTTCGAGATAAACTCATTTTTTATGGCTATACATGTGCCGTGTTGTATCAAACTACGTCTTTAAACAGCTTGGCAAAGTACTTTATCTTTATACCCAGTGATAACCGTGAACGCGCCTGCGAGTTCAGCGTCTAGCGTTGCATCGCTTGAGTCTAAGCGAAGCGGCTTACCGTTTAATGCCTGTAGTTTTTGTTTAGTGGCAACAACGAGCATATTCTGCTTGCCAATTTGACGGATAAAAGCAGGGCTAAGCTGCTGATTTCCGCGACCTAATATGTGGCCCTGACCACCGATCACCGTCAAAATGACTTTAGTGGGCTTGTCATGAGTCAGCGCAATCAGTTCGCTCGCAGTAACGTCACTTGCGATTAGCTCACCTTGTTTAACCACATCCACACCTAACAAGGTATTTTCTAGGCCAAGAAAGTCCATGACCGCACCTACGGTGGAGCCGGATCCCATGACAAAATAGGTATCAGGCTCATCGTCAATAATTTCACCAACGTAAGCGGCAATGTCGTCAAGCACTAAGGCCTCGTCTTCTTTCCCGCCCATTTTTACTGCTTGAACGTAAGTGAGCTCTGCGGGTACGCGCATTTCACCATAGTGTTTGGCAATAACTTTGCCCTCGCGAAACGCGTTTTCGTCAATATCACGTACTTCGGCGTCCATTTCACTCACAAGCTCGCCTGCGATCATCTGACTTACTACCTGCCCTGCCGCTGACGGCGACACGCAGTAAACGCCAGAGTGAATTTTGCAACCTGCAGGCACACCTAGCACGGGCACCTGTGTGCCAACTACGCTACAGATATTACGGGCTGTGCCGTCGCCACCGGCAAAAAGCAGTAAGTCGACGTTGGCGTCCACCATTGCTTTAGCTGCACGCTCTGAATCTTCGCCCTCGGTTTGCACGGCATCAGCCGTGTAGATTACCTCATAAGGAATACCTAGAGATTCACAGATTGTTTCACCCATATCGCCCGATGCTGTCACGACGGTAAATTGCCCAGATAAGGCTTCTAGAATGCTGAGCGCTTTCGCCATTTTTTCGTTGGCTTTTTTCTCTGCTCCCATAGCCAGTGCTTTTTCGCGAATTTCTGCACCGTCGCTGCCTTTAAGCGCGAGTGCTCCGCCTATGCCGGCAAAGGGATTTACCACAACACCCAATTTGAATTTGGGTTTGTTATCAAACGTTGATTGGCTAAGATCAGTATGATTCATTCGGCATCTACTCCTATCCCGCCACCCAATTTGCTTTTAGCGTATTTTTTGACGTGTCTGTTACCGTGCTATTTATTATGCTGCTACATGAACCAGACGACTTACCTTTACCAAACGCAGATGACAGCGCATTAATAAATTGTTCAGCCCGAGGCGGAAAGCCCTCAGATTTATAGCGTTCAAGCTGTGCGGCTACGTTTCGCGTAAAACCTTCTCTGTCGGGCTCAGCGCCGTTTAAGTTATCCGTGCTTACCTGAAACTTTCTTCCTGCTGCTTCTGTAAACGCCCACTCAATGGCCTGGGGCTTAATTTCTACTTTTTCGAAGTCAGCTTGCTGTGATGCATCGCGGCCATCTGGGCAATACCAGTAACCGTAATCTTCTAATAGTCGACGCTTTTCACCCGCAATACACCAGTGCGCAATTTCATGCAAAGCGCTTGAAAAAAATCCATGAGCAAACACGACTTGATGATAAGGTGTTGCGCTGTCTGCTGGGATGTAAATGGGTTCGTCATCACCTAAAACCAAACGCGTATTAAAATCTTCAAATGTCGAATTAAACAACGCGATTAACACAGGTACATCAACGTCTGCTTCTGAGTGATCCGACCCCGTAGTCGTTTCTCGGTGCATGCCCGGATATTCACTTTTTAGGCTTTCAACGTTTGAGCCTTTAGTATCGGTATTTTTAGTTTCAGTCTTGGCAAACAATGCGTGATGACTTGCGATGTTCATGGCGGCTAATAAATTCTACATAACAGAGCTATTTCAATGGCGGTGGAGTATACCAGTAAAACTTTGTCTTCTCACTTGAAAGGCTCGCTTGCTTAGGTCAATCTAGGTTTACAACAACGAATTAGCCACACTATCTCAACAGGGAGTTTGTCATTTGGCGCAAGAGATAATTAAACATATTCATCGGGTCAATGCCCTTCGTGACTTAGCCAATCAGTTGGGTGTAATGCCTATCATTCATCAATTGCAACACTGGCAATGCGAACGCTTACTGGTCACTCACGACGATTTAGCACAGCAAAAACGTTACCAAAAAGCCATGGCTTTTTTTGTAGATGAATTGTACGGGCCAAAAGATTTTAGCCAACGGGACGCTGATTTAGTGCGAGTTATTCCGAAGCTCGCAAAAGTATTGCCTGACAAAGCTATGAACGCTATGGACGACGCATTGTCGTTAAATGCACTATCGTTCAATTTGGATATGGCGATGGCTCAGTACTTACAAAGCCATTTTCCCGGAGAACCTATCAACCGAGATAACTACGCTTTGGCGTATCGTAATGTGGGCAGAATTGAGGATAGAAAGCATCAAATCGACATAATTTCCCATTTGGGCGATCAACTCGCAGACGTTATAAAAATTCGTGGTATAGGTATGTTAATTTCACTGTCCCGTCGTCCGGCTAAATTAGCAGGATTACTCGCATTGCATGAATTTTTGGAACGAGGGTTTGATGCGTTTAAAGCGATAGGTGACGTGCAGAGCTTTATTGACCCCGTATTGGTGAGAGAAAAAGCGATAATGCAATTATTGTTAAGCGATGATTTAACGTTACCTGAAGATAATCCCCTGCCTGTGGTATGAGGCATAATGCCTGAACGTGAAGAAGCAGAGTAGATCAAAGCAAAAATATGAATAAGGAAAAGATTTGAGCACCCCAACGCTTAATTGGATGTTAGACGCCCCCTATGTGCAGCAGTGGCATATTGATGAAACGCACATCGACCACTATCAGCACGTTAATAATGTGGCATACCTGTCGCAGTTAGAAAGCCTAGCATGGGCCCATTCAAACGCGCTTGGCTTGCAGTTTGCCGATTATCAATCGCTTAACCGTGGCATGGTCATTAAGCGCCACGAGCTAAACTACCACCTGCCAACACATCTTGGAGATACGTTAGAATGCGCTACATGGATAGTGCATTGCGACAGCAAACTTACTTTGAAACGCCAGTTTCAATTTATCTGCCCAAAGCGAAACAAAACCGTATTTGATGCTATGACCACATTCGTATGTGTTAGCCTTGATACTGGCGCCCCAAAGCGAATGCCTAAACAATTCGTGGACATCTATGGCAAGGCGTGTGTGGCACAATGAAAACGTGGCTAGCGATAGTGCTTTCGCTCTTCCTTATTGTGTCGCTAGGCATAAACGTTTACCTATGGCTTAGTTTAAAGCAGCACAATGATAAAGCTTATGCACTAGAGGCCAGTTATGAACACCGTTTAGATAGTGACAAGCAGCTAGAAACCCAAGCACAGTTGGTGGATGAAACTCAGGTAAACGAAAAAGCTGAGCCCTTCAACAATGAACGCTCTCCCGCCAACTTTTCACCTATGACAGGCACTAACACGGCACCCAACGCACTTGACGATCTACGCACCTCTTCACCACTCGTTAATCAAGATCAATTTGAGTCACTGACTACCCTACTCAATAACGAGCAATACGCGTTGCTCGCCACTGAATTAACAAACCTTTTGAAATATGACCCGCTCAACGAATCTCTGTTGTTGCTAGAGGGTGAACTGATTGAGTTAACCAAGCCTCTCTCAACGGCCATAGTGCACTACTACGACTTGGCCGAACTGCCTCTTTCAACTGAAACTCTCTCATTTATTGACGCAAAAATTGCTACTTTGTATCAACAGGCCCAGACGCAGTTAAGTCAAGACGAACAATGGGAACTGGTTGCCAGATTAAATGAGCCACTGTATCAACGCATACCTGACGCTAGGCACTACACCCTTAATTTGGCTGAAGCGTACGCTTATCAGCAAAAGCTTACGTTAATGGAAGACGTGCTTGCTGCCCTTCCATCAAACGACAGAGACGCGAATATCATTCGCAATAAAGCCTATGAAATGCGCGATATTGCTGACACAGATAACACGCTTAGCGAAAGTGAAATAGAGCCAACAGGCGCTGAAGCCGCACGTTATCAAACCCGTGTAGCCTTAGCGCGCATTGGCGATCAATATCGCCTTGATGTAAAGGCGCTTAACCAAAAAGCCACCATGATTTTAGATACGGGTGCCAGTACCACCGCAATATCATCGCGACTCTTTGCGCGTTTAGGCCGTATGCGAAATCTCACGTTCATTGGTAACTTCAACATTAGAACCGCGTCAGGAACCATTGAAGCCCCTCTGGTACAAATACCCCGATTTTACTTTGCTGGCTACGAGTTCAACGATGTTTCTGCCATCGTGCTGCCCGAAGACGCTCTACCCGATGCCGACGGATTGTTGGGAATGAACGTTCTAGGTCAGTTTGACTTTGCAATAATGCCCCAGTCTAGTGAGTTGATTTTGACAGAGCGTGATGAGTAACACTCTAATCAATGAAAGCGTGCAATATAAAAACTAATATTGTGATAAAATATTAGCTGTAATCGAAAGTCATGGATGTAGTAGTGTCGCGGTTGTTCTCACTCTTCGTTTTATTAACGCTAACAACAAATATCTTTGTTGTTGCACAAGCACAAGAAGCAGCAAATTGCGTAAACTGCCACAAAGAGCAAGTTGAACAGTGGAAAATATCTGACCATGCCAAAGCGATGGACCATGCTACCGACTCGTCAGTACTTGGTAACTTTGAAAAAGCGACCATCACACACTTCACACAAACCTCGTATTTCTTCAAAAACGGTGGCGATTTCTTCGCAAAATTAACTGAAGCCGGTGTTACAACAACCTACCCCATCACCTATGTTTTTGGGCACTATCCGCTGCAGCAATATCTAGTAGAAACGCAGAACGGGCAATTTCAGGTTTTTCCTTTCGCATGGGATGCACGTGACAAGAAAGAAGGCGGTCAACGCTGGTATCCCAATTATTCATCAGAAGATATAGCGACCAACGACAGGTTGCATTGGAAACAACCATTGCAAAACTGGAACGGTATGTGTGCTGACTGCCATTCTAGCGGCTTAACGCGTAATTTTGATACAGACTCCCTCTCATTTAATAGCCAGTTTGATGAAATCAACGTCTCATGTAAATCTTGCCACGGCGAGATGTTGTCACACGCTGACGTTAAAAACAGTGAATTTGAGAAAAACGAGGGGAACCACTACCGCTTAAGTGAACCTGCTGATGAATTTCACAAAAGTTCAGGTACCACGCTTGCCAATACTTCTCCCACGTTATCCCGAAATGAGCAAAAGTCGCTAGGAAAATGGCTGTTAAAAGAAGGAAGTCGTATTGCGACATGGCATGAAGAAAAAGATGGCGAATTTGTTCCAGCTTCCCGGGACAATTCGTTTATGAATACCTGTTTCGCCTGTCATTCACTTCGCAGTGCACTTACTGATGGTATCGAGCCACAGCAGCCTTTCTTAGACCAGTTTTCCCCTTCGCTGCTGCTTTCCCCTCTTTACTTTGCTGACGGCCAGATTCGAGAAGAGGTGTATGTTTATGGTTCGTTTTTGCAAAGTCGGATGTATGAGGCAGGCGTTAACTGCAATGACTGCCACAATCCCCATTCTATGAAGCTTAAAATAGAAGGCAACGGCTTATGCTTGCAATGCCACTCAGTCGCCACGTATCAGGGTAAAATCCACAGTAGACATGCTGAAAGTGAAGGTGCTAATCAGTGCATAAACTGCCATATGCCTAGCCGCACTTATATGGGGGTTGATGCTAGACGAGATCATAGCTTCAGTATTCCAACTCCGCAGGTTTCTGCTATAACAGGTTCACCCAATGCATGTTTGAATTGCCATAACAAAGACAACGAGTGGGTATCGAAGCAGCTAACAAAATGGTACGGAAGAGATTCTACGCTAAGTAGTATTGAAGAAGATTACGTGTCACTTATGCACGGCGATAGTTTTAGCAATCAAGCTATATTACGTATTGCACATTCAGCATCGTTGCCTGTAATAAAGCGAGCAACGGCGATAACCATGCTCCCTTTAACAAATCAGCCGCTCAGTAACAAAGATTTACGACATTTCATTCAAAGTAATGAACCGCTAATTAGATTAGCAGTAGCGCAAGCCGGCCGAGCTCTTCCACTTCATGAACGGATGAAATCGTATGTCAAACTGCTTGATGACCAATATAGAGCCATTCGCATTGCGGCGGCAAACAACCTAATTGGCTCCGATAAAAAAAGTAAAAGCTTTAAGAGCGCACTGTCGGAACTTACGCTGTCAAATAAGGTAAATCAATGGCGTGGTGAAGGTAGCCTGAATCAAAGTTTAGTTGAATACCAACTAGGAAATGTTGGTCAGACAGAAGTATTATTAAAACAAGGTGTCAGAGTAGACCCGTACTTTGAAGCCAACTATATAAATCTTGCAGAGCTTTACCGTACTCAACACAAAACACAGTTGGAAAAGCAGATCTTACTAAATGGGACAGAAAATATGCCCGAAAGCGATCTATTTAATTACGCTCTCGGGATGTTTTATATTCGAAATCAAGAAAAGCCAACTGCGATTGCTTACTTTAAGAAAGCCACAGAGCTTGCACCTGATAATCCACAAAATTGGTATATCTATGCACTTGCACTAGATAGTATCGGAGAAACTGAAACTGGGATTAGTATTTTGAAAAATGTCATTATTACAACCCCAGATAGCTCTCTTGTTAAACTAGGCTTGTCGTTGTCACGGAAACTCGGCGATGATGCCTCAACCCTCTTTTTTCAATCAAAAATGAGACAGTAGCCTGCTCTCTCAGTTTGACTATGAGGGAAACTAGCGGCCGAGCTATATTAGTTTCAACCACTACATAGCAGGACTTAGTACCAAAGGAAACGTCTCAAACACCACCCCTTCGTGGCCCGTTTCCATAAAGTTGCGGATGTTGGCATGGTCGTCGCCGTTAGGGTTATTAAGTACATCTTCTCGATAAAAACGCCCAAATAAGGCTAGGGTTTGCGCTTGGTTTAGGTTTAAATGCTGACCGAGTGCGAGCAGTTTGCAAGAGCCATTGTTCTGATTGGCTTCGTTTTTCACGTCACCATTAGTGAAAGCGGTGGGCGTGAAAACAAACGCGCTATCAACGAGCGTGATAACGTCGTTAAATTCGATAGTATCTGGGGAATTAGTGACTGCTTGAACTAAGTCTTGGGTGCTGCTGTATGCCATGTTTATCTCAAAAAAAGAAAACGATAATAACAGGTCTATGTCATTACAAAAGTCCACAACAGGTTCACTTTTAATATAGACAAAAAAAGCGCCTCTCCATGAGGCGCTTATAATGCTAACAAGGTTGGGTTTACTAGCTCGTTAAACCGCAGCGCACACGCGCGTGCCTTGGTCGATAGCGCGTTTTGCGTCTAGCTCTAACGCTTCATCAGCACCACCAATTAAGTGATAAGGCATGTTTAAGCCTTCAACGATATCACGCATCGGCTCTTGGCCTGCACAGATGATAATGTTGTCTACCGGCAATACTTGGCTGTTACCATCAACCGTAATATGTAGCCCTTCGTCATCAATTTTATCGTAGCTTACACCTGGGATCATGGTCACGCCTTTGGCTAGTAGACCCACTCGGTGTGCCCACCCCGTTGTTTTGCCTAGACCCGCGCCAACTTTGGTTGTCTTGCGCTGCAACAGAAAAATCTCTCTTGGCGATGGCTCAGGCTGCGGCTTAACGCCTTCGATGCCCGCGCGAGCAGAGAAGGTCATATCAATACCCCACTCTTTCATAAATGCAGGAATATCTTGGCTTGGCGTTTCTTTACCATGAGACAAGTACTCAGCGGTATCAAAACCAATTCCACCAGCGCCGATAATGGCCACTTTATTGCCAACGGGTTTCTTTTCCTTCAATACTTCGATATAGGTCAGCACTTTTTCGTGCTCAATGCCTTCAATCGCTGGCGTACGCGGCTTTATCCCCGTCGCAATCATCACTTCATCGAAACCTTCGTCGTTTAGCGCAGCCGCATCAACATAAGTATTCAATTTAAGGGTAATGTTTTTATGAAGCTCGATTTGGCGTTTGAAATAACGTAGCGTTTCGTAAAACTCTTCTTTGCCCGGAATTTGTTTGGCAATATTAAATTGCCCTCCAATTTCACTAGAAGCATCGTAAATCACAACATCGTGGCCGCGCTTGGCTGAAGTCACTGCCGCTGCTAATCCCGCTGGGCCTGCGCCTACCACTGCAACACGCTTTTTGGTTTCTGCTGGTTTTACGTTAATTTCAAGCTCGTGACAGGCACGAGGGTTTACCAAACAGCTAGTCATTTTGCCGTTGAAAACATGGTCAAGGCATGCTTGGTTGCAGCCAATACAGGTATTAATTTCGTCGGCCTTATTTTGCTGGGCTTTGCGCACAAAATCAGGGTCTGCCAAGAATGGACGTGCCATAGACACCATATCAGCATCGCCGCGAGACAGCACTTCTTCAGCCACTTCAGGCGTGTTGATACGGTTCGATGTGATCACTGGAATTGAAAGCGCCTCTCTGAATTTTGCGGTAACCCACGTAAATGCCGCTCGCGGTACTTTAGTGGCAATGGTTGGAATACGCGCTTCGTGCCAGCCAATACCGGTGTTAATGATAGTGGCACCGGCTTTTTCAATCTCTTTACCAAGCTGCACGACTTCTTCATAAGTAGAGCCACCTTCAACAAGGTCTAGCATCGATAAGCGATAAATAATGATGAAGTTCTTACCTACCGCCTCGCGCACGCGGCGCACTACCTCAATAGGCAAGCGGATACGATTTTCGTATTCACCGCCCCACTCATCATCGCGGTGATTTGTGCGTCTCGCAATAAACTGATTGAGGAAATAACCTTCAGACCCCATGATTTCAACGCCATCGTAACCCGCGCGCTGTGCTTGGGTTGCGGCAGTGATGAAATCTTTAATTTGCTTTTCAATCTCGTCAGCTTCAAGTGCTTTTGGCTTAAACGGGTTAATTGGTGCTTGTACCGCAGAAGGTGCCACTAGCTTTGGGCTATACGCATAGCGGCCCGTATGCAGAATTTGCATACAGATTTTACCGCCTGCTATGTGTACCGCGTCAGTCACTTCTTTATGGTTTTTAACCGCTTCGTCTGTATCTAATCGAAATGTTGATGGGTGAGTTGCGCCTTCTTCATTTGGCCCGATACCACCTGTAACGATAAGCCCTACGCCACCTCTGGCACGTTCACCATAAAATGCCGCCATACGTTTATGGCCGTCGGGTAATTCTTCTAAGCCTGTATGCATAGAGCCCATTAGCACGCGGTTTTTAAGGGTAGTAAAGCCTAAGTCTAAAGGACGAAATAAATGAGGGTAAACGGGATGATCGGTAACGGTCTGATTCATGATACATTCCTGAAAGTCGTTTTGGCTTCGTAAAAGCCGTTAAAAAGCCTGTTTAAATATTCTTATCTAATGCGCTCTTTCTCTGAAGGCGCTATGTAATTCAACGAATTACATTCACTTACGAATTCATTTTCTTAATGGCTGGGTGCAATGGCGGATATTCTGGCAGCGTTTTGGTTTTCTGTGCTTCCATGGCTTTAAACACATCTTCCATTTGGAACATGCCCGCTTGCCATGTGGCCATATAGGTCAAGCTCTCTGCCACCGTGTGTTCTGCCGCGTAGTTAATCATAGTCTTAGTGCCTGAAACTGCTAACGGCGAATTCATTGCAATCTGCTGCGCTATTTTCATCACTGCGTCTAGCAATGATTCTTGGTCGTCAAATACCTGATTTACAAAGCCAAGCTGCTGCGCTTCTGCTGCACCAAAATTGCGACCTGTATAAGCCAGTTCTTTAACTATGCCAATGGGAATGAGTTTTGGAAGTCGCTGAAGTGTGCCTACGTCCGCCGTCATACCTAACTGGGTTTCTTTTATGGTGAAAAAGGCGTCTTGGGTGCAATAGCGCATGTCGCATGCACTAAGCAAATCTACTGCACCACCAATTGCCCCGCCCTGCACGGCACCAATAACCGGCATACGTGCCTGCTCTATGGCGGTAAAGCTATCTTGAAGCAACATCACCATACGGCGCATACGCTCTGCTCTGCGCGACGGGTCGCCCTTAAAGTCTTCTTTCATATTCAGGAACACCGATAAGTCCATACCGGCAGAGAAATGCTTACCCGTTGATGAAATAACAATGACACGGGCGTTGCCTTCATCGTCTATTTCACGAATAGCCGCTGGCAATTCGGTCCAGAACTCTGGGATCATGCTATTCATTGCGTTGGGGCGGTTTAGTACTACGTGGGCAATATGACCCTCTTGTTTTACTTCTAATGTAGAGTACTTCATGGTTTGCGCTGTCTCCTTGGGCTGTTCCTGTTAACAAATTTGCAAACTAGACAGCGTCAAGATAAAAGGCTATGTTGACAGTGTCAAGATAAAACGTTATCTATTCGTCTCAATTTGAAAATGGAAACATCGGGTTTATGGCTAATGCAGTACAAAGCTACCATCACGGCGACTTGCGCAGCGCACTGATAGAGGCGGCAACGGCGCGTCTGTCTGAATACGGCGTTGATAGTTTATCTCTCAGAAAGCTGGCAGAAGATGCCGGAGTGTCACGTACTGCGCCCTATCACCATTTCAAAGACAAGAGTGCGCTTTTAAGCGCCATTGCAGCCAAAGGCTTTAGCGATTGGCATACCGCAGCTAAACGAATCTTCGAACAAGAAGACAAAACACCGCAGGCACGTTTCCGCGAATTTGTGCACGAATACATTGGCTACGCTGCCGACAACCCAGAGATGTACGAATTGATGTTTGGTCGCACAATTTGGCAAAACCAAGCGGCGACCAACGATCTGAAAGAGGTTGCATTTCCCTGCTTTCAGTTTCAGGTGACGATGACGCGCTATTGGCAAGGTAAAGGGCTTCTCCCGAATAATCAGGATGCGCTGAGACTCGCACAGGTTACCTGGGGCACGTTACACGGGATTGCACGATTGCTCATTGATGGTATCTACGCTGACAGCAGTCATATCGAGGAAATGTGTGATTGTGCAGCAGATTTGTTTATGCAAAAGCAAATGGATGCTTAGAACGGATGAATTGCCAGAGCGAGACAAAGACTCGCTCGTAGCACTTTTTAGTTACGCCGATTCCGCTTTAGCCATAGATACTGGCTGACCTTCGTGCGTCGCTTTAATAAACTCAGCAGCACGTTCAGCAATCATGACGGTGGGCGCATTGGTATTGCCGCCAATTAGGCTGGGCATCACTGAAGCGTCTACCACTCTAAGACCTGCTATACCTCTTACCCGCAATTGGGTATCAACCACTGCCATCTCATCGTCATCACTGCCCATTTTACAGGTACCAATTGGGTGATAGATGGTTTCAGCACGCTCACGTAAAAACTCTAATATTTCTTCATCTGTTTGTGCTTCTACCCCAGGATATAGTTCACTGCCTTGGAACTTGTCGAAGTCTGGTGCAGATAGCAGCTTACGGGCAATGCGCACACCTTCAATCATGACTTGCTGATCTTCCTCTGCAGTCAAATAATTGGGGTCAATAAGGGCTTGATCAGCAGGATGGTTGCTTTGAAGCGAAATAGTGCCGCGGCTTTTGGGGTATAGACAGCATACATGAAGGCCATAACCGTAACCAAAAGCTAACTGTCTTCCATGGTCGTTTAAAATTGCCGGTAGAAAGTGAAACTGGATGTCTGGGCCTTGTGTCGCTAAGCTTGAGCTAACAAAGCCACCTGCTTCGGCAATGTTAGACGAGAAAATACCTTTGCGCCTAAACGCATAGTCTGCGGTGGCTTTTACGTAGGAAGGCAAGGCCCCTAACGCCACGGCATAGCCTTCTCTCGCTTTACAAGTATATTGTACAATTGCATCAAGATGGTCTTGTAAGTTTTGGCCCACACCAGGCAGATCCTGCTGTACAAAAATCCCCTTTTCTTCTAACTCTGCTCTGGGGCCTATACCTGAAAGCATGAGAAGTTGTGGTGAATTAATCGCGCCGCCACACAGGATAACTTCGCTTTTAGCAAAATAGCGATTTACTACGCCTTTTTCACGTACCTGAACGCCAATTGCACGCCCCTCTTTTAACAGCACTTTTTCGGCTGCGACTCTTGTAAGTACAGTTAAATTGTTGCGATGCTTGGCCTGCGTTAAATATCCTTTTGCTGTAGAACAGCGCTGCCCGTTGGCCTGCGTAACATGGTAATACCCTAACCCTTCCCTGTCGTCTCGGTTAAAGTCGTCGAGCTGTTGATAGCCTGCAATCGACGCTGAGTTCACAAATGCGTCTGACAGCACGCTGGTATGCCTAAGCTTGCTAACATTGAGTGGGCCGCCTGTGCCGTGGTATTCATCAGCACCTTCTTCAAAGTTCTCAGAGCGTTTGAAATAAGGCAGTACTTCATCAAACGACCAACCTTCAGCCCCTTCTTCATTAGCCCAGCGGTCGTAGTCTTCTTTTTGCCCGCGAATATAACACATCGCATTAACCGAACTGCTGCCGCCCAAGGTTTTACCGCGGGGCCAGAACAGTTCTCTGTCATACATCTCTTTTTGGGGTGCTGTGTGATAACCCCAGCCAATCCCCTCAAATCTACTGAGTAAAGACAACCCAAACGGGATATGAATAAGCGGATTAGTGTCCTTTGAGCCAGCCTCTAATAGCAAAATATCTAACGCGGGGTTTTCTGATAAACGGGTGGCAAGCACCGCGCCTGCAGAACCGCCGCCTACAATAATGTAATCGTATTTGCTCAGTACTTCGCTCATTTCGCCAACTCCTTGAGGGCAAGACTATTAAATGTTAAAAAAACGTTGTGGTACGACCAGATTACCAAACAACACTTCGCCAAGAAAAGACTTAAATTGTAAGATTTAAAAAATCTAATAATCCTGATAACTTAAGTGCTATATCGAAGTAGCCCCTACTCTGAAAAAACTAACAACAAGCCACCGCCTAGTAGATTTAGGCTAAGAATGAACGTTGACCAAAAACCTATCGTTTAAAGACAAATGTAAAGTCTACCTTGCACAATGGCTTGTGAAATGGGGCAAGCTGACGCACGACGACTTCACGAAATCAGAGCTTCATGACCTCGTAAAAGGCAGCTTTCCTTACTCATTCACTTTCGATATCCCCATGGGAACTGGCACGGTTACCGTGCTTGAAGGAAATATCACGCTAGATAGTGAAAGCAACCGTATTGGTCTGCAGTGCCTCGCTGCGCTTAATATTGTGGTTGCCTCCACGACTATTTATCGCGCTCATGTTGTATTTACCGTGTCGGCTTCACCCTATTACGACAAAAATATGAGTACACTCTATTTGACTGGCGTTGCCACTGATAGCGTCACCTTAGTTAACGATGATTACGCGTTGATTAAAGACACGCAATTTCTGATGTCGCGACTCTTCCCCAAAAGCGTTAATTCTTTGCTTGGTGGCTCTTTAAAATCAGCATTATCACTGTTTAGCGCCGGCACATCCGATATGGCTGCAGACTATCTAAAGGTCTATTTATCTGGCTCGAAACAAGCAGTGTTGGACTATCACATCCCTCTCATTAACAACGCCGTTAAAAAGCAAATTAAGCAGGAAGACTTAAGCCATACCATGCGTAACGACCATTGGCGCGAGGTTTTGTTCTCAAAAGCTGGCCAAAACGTGCGTGTAGAAGACGACGTACTGCGCTTTTACCTCATTGAATGACAACGCTTACTGTTTGAAGCAATGCACGCTAGTGATCTGACACAATAGAAACAGGGACGGTATCCACCTGTTCACCTATATCGTCGATGTTTAACCTGGGATCGTCCACACTTGCTTCTAGCATATCGAACGCCTCTTTGACGTAGCGCGCTAACGGCTGTAGCGATTCAATATTCTTATTGCAGCACACTAATCCCACATTTGCCGTGCCTGCATATGTCATAAGCGTAATATTTACCCCGCCACCAGGCGTCATGGTAGAAATGGGGTAACAAGCCAGAAGCTCTGCATCTTTTAGATACCGCGTATCTTTTGGCCCAGGTACATTGGAGATTAAGATGTTGGCAATGGGTTTGACTACGCTAGATAGCCTTAACCACTCAAAGACCAGTGCAAGCGATTGAATAACAATAGTATAGCCGCTAAATGCTGCGGGTCGCGCGTGCTGCGCTGCATGTTTTACAATGCGGTGATTCACTACAATTTGGCGCAAACGTAAATAAGGATCGGTTTCGCCGTGAGCAAGCTGCACCGGCACAATAGCTATCTTATTGCCCGTGGTTTTCTCGCCGGGTTTACGTAAGTTAATTGGCATATTGGTGAACAAGGCTTTTTTAAATACTTGCCCGTGGTCTTGCAGCAGTTTATGTACGCCAATATCGAAGGCACATAGTAATACCTCGTTTGCCGTAGAGCGCGTTCGCCTTGCCAGGGCTTTCACACGCTTAAAGTCTAAGTCCATGGTAGCCACAGCCCTTCCCGCTTTCACTTGTCCAGTCAGCACTGTTTTCGTACCAGTGAAAGGAATAGGCATATAGTGTGGGTTCACTCGCAGCACTTTCATAAATATACGAATAAAGATAATTAGCAAATCGAGCGCGGTTTTAAGCGCGTAACCCACTCCCACTAAGCGCTTGTAAAAGCTCACAGGCTCTCTGCGCTTATGGCGCAGTCGTTTTACTGCCCATACTGGTGTGAACTTAGTCTCGTGAGAGTTTGATACATATCCCGCTTGGAACCAGCGCACTAAGGTTGCCCCATCGCCATACATATGATGAACCCGCGCATAAATAGCAAACGTCTCGCTGTTGTCATCAAAGATGAAATGGTATTGCCAAAGGGGCTTGTCGGGATCTAACCGCGAAGCATGTAATCTTGCTACAAACGCATCGAGTGCTTCGCGGTTTGTAACATCAGCCACACGATGAATTTGAACGTGATAATCCATGTTGAGCTTTTTTACCGGCGCAAACCCCACCGGGTACCCCAATACCGTTTTTACCGCACAGTTGAAGGGAGAAGTAGCACGGGCAAAGCTTCTTATTTCCTGGAATAATTGAGGGACATATTCGGTACTTTTTGCCCCTTTAGGTATGGCAAGTAGCTGCAAGCAAGCTACGTGTTTTGGATTCTCGTCTGACTCGGTTATCCAAAATGACTTATCTAAGAAACTGAGCGTTTTTGCCATTACTATTCCTTTACGCGAAGTCGAGGGGTGACGGGGTTGAGGCATCTCTCATAAAGTCATGAGAGTCGAGCATCTGTTCTAACTGCTGTTTTTGTTCATCGGACAGTGCCAATCTTGGCAATACGCTTACCATCATTAGCGACAAGGCATGATAGCGCTGCATCGTACTATCCATATGGCTGTTTAATTCATCAAATTGACAAGACTGTGTGATGATTAAGGACATCAAATCCACCATAAGTGCCCTGTCTGCCTTTGAGGCAATAAGAATGTCTCGTTTCGATAGTGACTCAAAAAGAAACGCTAATTGTTTATTCAAGCTAGACAATATGTGCTGTCTAGGGCGCACGATACTAGGATATTTTTCTGCTAAGTCAGCCGGGCTACGGTAGAAAAAGCGAAACACATGAATACTGTCTATAAGCAAGTAGAGGTAATACATAATTTCTTCAGGATGAAGTGTATCGAGCTTTTCTCGGCTTAGTATCTTCTGCATCTGCTGCTCATGCATTTTCATCAACGCGTTAACCAGGCTATCCTTGCCTTTAAAGTGGTAGTAGAGATTCCCCGGACTAATATCCAGCTCAATAGCAATATCAACACTGGTAACGGTGTTTTCGCCGTGCTCGTTAAATAAGGTTAGCGCGGTGAGAAGTATTTTCTGCGCGGTTTTCATAATTTAGTTCAATCCTTTGCCAACCCAGTGCGTTAATTTTTTATTCGTGAAACACGCTACATAAACACCAGATAGAGTTGAGCAATACCAGCTACCATACCTAGAATAGCGCCGGTTACGATGAGCTTCCACTCATCCTGTTGATAAGCTGGGCGCAAAACGCCTTCAAATTCTTCAACACTTAACGCCTGCATGCGCTCACTTAAATCGTGCCCAATCTGCATAGCATTATTAGCGTAATCAAACGCATAAAGCAGATACTTATCAGAATTATCAAATATCTGACGCACCGCTAGTGCCTTCATTTTATGGTAATTTTCTGACCCCACACCCAACGCAAAATACGGTTGCGCTATGGCAACATAGCGTTCAATAGCGTCATTGACATGAAGCTCAATGAGTTCTAAAAGCTGGGCTGAGCCTGAACCATGCAAGATTACATGGGTGATGTTTTTAGGCGTTATAAGCTTTTCTTCAATAATGTTTGAATAGACTTCGGACACTTCTTTTTGGCGCTTTAAAAACATACCTTGAATAGTAATCGGCCCCAGTTTTCTTGGGCGTTTGGGTTCGAATATGATTTTGATAGCAATCCAATTAGTGGCATAACCCACAAGCAGCCCACCTAACGGCAGAATCCACCATGCTTGGTAGAAATACCAAAGTAGCATGGTGGGCAAACCAAACAAAAAGCCAAAATAGAAGCCGGAACGCACAATAAACGGAAACTCTTTGCTGCCTGCCGTTAAGAAAATTTCATTAACGAGCTCGGGCGCATTCACCAGCTGCTCTACCACCAGCTCTTTAATATCTAAAATTTCTGAGACATTGTGTTGAAAGTCGTCCACCATTTTATGAACAACATTAGGAATGTCGTTTTCGATACGTTGATAGACTAAATTTTTGCCCTGTACAGGCAACGCAGCCCAAAGTTGAGGCGCAGATTCTGCCATTACATCGTTAACGACTTTGCGAATAACTTGACTTAAACGCCGCTCAATTGCTTTAGTGAGCTCGTCTGCGTCTAAACGCTGTGCTAACTCTTCAACACTAAGCAGTTTGCCTAGCACTAGCTCAACCTCAATCTCGGCCATTTGGCGGCGCTTCGCAGGAATGAGTCCCTGCCACCCTAAGAAAGGCTTAATACCAACAAACTCAATGGGGTAAAACATCATTTTTACCGCCAGATAGTTGGTTAGCCATCCAACAATAGCGCTAATTAAAGGAATTGATAGCAGACTTAGCGTTTCAAAGTTCCATTCCATACTACGAACATGTGGTCCAATTTGTTATTTTCTCTCTCAGGCTACTGAGTGCTTATGAAATGGTCAATGTAAAAAGTGAAATTACTGCTAATTGTTGATTGAAAACAGCTAAATGAAAGTCTAAAAGTTAGAACGTTTGACCTTGTGTGATTCACCTAATGTGCATCAGTTTTCTCAACAACAAACGATTAGGTAGTGAATTCTAAATTTACGCCATACACTCAAAATAGTGTATGAACCGCTGTTCTCAAGCCCGTGCTTTGAGTCTTCGCTATATGGACATTTAAAGACCTGCAATTTTTGAGAACTGCGTTCTAAATGAAAACTATCGTTTTGCTGGTGTTTTTTGGGTCAGTGTACTTTTTCCAATGAGTAGAAGGTACAGCCCTCATCAATCAAAAATAGGTACTCGTCATGGCAGTATTCGACTTGCGGTTAAAAAAGCTTGAACATGAAATCGAGCATGCAGGCAATTATGATGAATATGAGGCCGCGTGCTTAGCGCACGATGCATTGTCTGGTGCAGAGGAATGGAAAGCCGAAGACGCTAGCGATGATTACGACTACAAACTAATTCGCAAACGGGTTCAGCGCCTACAGCTTGCCAGAGGCAAAGGCGATTTACATGCGCTTATGTCGATTCTGCACGAGGGGCTACACGGCAATTTAGGCAATATTGCCAACCCCGTATTACTTACCCAGTGTAAAATAGGCACTAAATATCTTATTGAACAGTTTATTGACGAAGTGATATTGGCGCTAGAGCAAATTTATCACGCCGATGAACAAGACGTAGACTTTTACGAGAAACTGTCATTTTTTGAAGAGACTGCACACGCCTTCGGGCGCAGTTGCCTTATGCTTTCAGGTGGCGCAGGCTTAGGCTTTTTCCATGCTGGCGTGGTTAAGTCATTAAACGAAAAGAATTTGTTACCTACCGTAGTGTCTGGCTCTAGCGCTGGTTCTATCATCGCAGCCATGTTGGGTACACGAACTCACGACCAATTATTAGAAGCACTCAGCGCCGACTTTATTTACGAGACTTTTAAACACTGGCGAAGCTTTGCCGGTCTTGGAAAGAAAGGGCTATTTGATAGTTCCGTGCTCGAAAATGCGCTGATTGAACTTTTCGACCTTACCACTTTTGAGGAAGCCTTTAAGAAAACAGGTCGACACATTACTGTGACGGTATCCCCTGCCGACCTCCATCAACATTCGCGCTTGTTAAATGCTAAAACCTCACCGAATGCAATTATTACTCAAGCGGTACGTGCATCCTGTGCAGTTCCCATCATTTTTAGCCCTGTACAGTTAAGAGCGAAAACGCCTTCGGGCGATATTGTGCCTTATATTCCCAACCGTCGTTTTGCCGATGGCTCATTAATGGCCGACCTTCCCTTCGAGCGCTTAGCGAGGCTATATGGCGTAAATCACAGTATCGTGAGCCAAACAAACCCGTTGGCAGTGCCATTCATTTCCGCAAACCGCATTGACCCCAACTCGCTGTGGGACATGTCTGCGCGCCATCTTGGCCAACTAGCGAAAACTAACAGTATTTTCGCCATTGATATCATTGAAAGATTAACCGGTAATAAAAGTGCCAAATTGGCTATTCATAAAGTTCGTTCTATCATTGATCAGCAATACGTAGGTAACATCAATATTTTACCCAAGCGCCAAATTAGAAATTTATCGCAGGTGTTGTCTAATCCAACGCGCGAAAGCATCAATCAGTTGATTGTCAGTGGCGAACGGGCATCATGGCCGCAACTTCATGTTATTAAAAGAAATACCAAAATTAGCGAAAATTTACGGTATCATTTAGGCCAATTGAAAAAACGTGAGGCAGTAGAGCTTGGGCACGAAGTAAGATAGCGTGTGCGTCGCTTGACCTGTCTTGAATTGCCAATAGCAAAGTAATGGCAATTCGCAGCATCTTTTGAAAGGAAAACGGTGAGCGCACAAAGCCAAAACCCCGACAGCATTTACACGCAGCAAGTAAAACAACTAATCAATATGATTTATCCTCAAGAAACGGGCTACGGTTCGGTGTTCGAGGATGCGAGTCACTATTTTTCGCTTACCCCCTCTCTTGAGCAGCACATTGAAGACTTGAAAGCTCAGCTTAAGAAAATTGAGGGAAATAAAAACAAAGAGGTGCTTGCAGAGCAACTGACCAAGCAAATAACAAACAGCACTGAAAAGCTTGAAGAAGAGCGTCTGGCAAGGATAGAGCGGCTTGACGCTGTAAGCACCAAAATTATTGAGCTTTGTGAGGGCGATAACTGGCAAGAAACACAACAGCTCAGCGCTAAGTTGCTTGGTACACTTATGCTGCTCACACGAGGACCAGAGGGCAACTTTGCACGTGTGCACATGCGCTTCAAACCGCTCTACAAAGCGGTGCTTACACTGCGCTTAGTCGATAGACTGTTAGAGCACGACACGATTGCTCACAAATATCTCTCGAAGTATCGCGAAGCTGCATCCCGGTTTCGTGGGAACCGCTATTGGCGCGATAAATGGAAAACTGAGCTTGGACGACCGCTAATTACCGCAGCGTTACTTCAAGATATTGGCCTGCAAAGCCCTGCCGCACTCACCATCTTGAAAGGGGAAAATGGCGATCTAGACGAATTTCGTTTGCTGGAAGAGTCGCAGCGAAAGGATCTTCTGAAGCTAAACTATCACTTCACTTTAAAGTACTTGTCTGAAGGGTTAGGCCTACCTAAGTATGTAGGAAACAACAAAGAAGAAAGGGATCGCTTTGTTCAAACTCACAAAGAAGCCAATGAATTTTTGCAGCAGCTGGTAAAAGATGCATTTGTGTCGAAAACGGGGCTGGGAGAGATTGTAAAGATCCCTCAAATTTATGTTTCGATTGTGCTTTCAACTAAGTCTGACTACTCACGTATGAGCTTGCCTAAAGGCTACATGCTCATTGAACAATTAGCGAAAAAAGGCGGCTTAAATAAGCAGTTAGCGCAGGACTTTGTTGAGCTTGTGGGGTATTTCCCACAAGGGTTCGGCATTACCTACATACCGATGAATGAGAAAGGTCATGAAAAGGACCAGTACGAATGTGCAATAGTGATTGGCCTCAACCCTGCAAATCCAGCTGAGCCTTTATGTAAAGTGGTAACAAGAAATCAGAAGTACATTACCAGCGGTACGCAAGAAATCATTCCCAAAGGAAGAAACCTTTATTTCCCAGCTAACCGCAAGAAACTCATGCGCGTAGGGAAAGACAGATTAAGTGAAATTATGAGTCAATTGTCGAGCAACTTCACTCCGGACGCACTTGACGATTTAGTACCGAGTTTCTGGGAACCCTATGACTTCTTCGGTTTTAAAAAGCATCAGAATTTGTGGGCGAAAAATAAATAGCGAGTAAGTATTCTTCTATAAAAATATGATAAAACACGGACTGAATGAGACGTTTTTATGACTATTGAGGTAAGCCGAGCACAACTTAGAAAAGCAAGATTGGGAGTCTATTTTGTCGCTTTAGTTGCCCTAATTTTTGTCATCGTCTTTTCAATACAAGTAGTTAAAGGGTTAGCCGGCCCAATCTCTTCAATGAATTGGGTTCCTATCAAAGCAACTTTAATAAATGTATATATTGACGAAATGATTACAACAACGACTAGAGATAATCGAAGCCAATATACTTTATACACGCCTCGTATCCTTTACAAATACAATACTAGTGGCCAAGAACATACCGGAAGAAAAGTTACTTGGTATGACATTTATGACGACGGCTTTATGCTTAAATTAGGGCTTGAATTAAAAAGAAAATTTGCAGCTTCTGAGCCAGTAGACATTTTCATAAACCCCAAAAACTCGGCAGAATCCATTTTGATCAAGCGTGTTATCTGGGAACATATGTCGATGTTGCTTGTCGGTTTTCTTGTTTCTTGGTCGGTATTTCTTTGGTTAGTTTACGTTCTTATTTTTAAGTTAAAGTATAAACGTTGATGACTTTGAATTTATCTAGTTGCATTTTAAAAGTTGCTTTTGATTCTTTTGAAAAGCTTCTTTTAGTAACGACACAAATATATACATCTGAAAGCTCACTGGCATGTCACAAACTGAGCACCCTAACTACTAACCAAACAAGAATTGTATTAATGTTTCATGGTGATTATTACGCAATACAAGATGACTCGGATATACTGGCAAAAATTCTTGGATTAGAGGTGGATAGTTTAGAGGCCTGACATCACCGATAATTATCTCTACACTCAAACAAAAAGATAATTTAAACGAACCTAGACGAAGCAGCGCCAAATATACGCGTATTCATTTATTTGGCGCTATTACCAAAAACTACCTTTACCTTTATTGAACGCCTTTACTCGTCGTTCTTTGTGATGTCAGACGAATCCGATGTACTTTTAGTCGTACTTTTGGCCGATGTAGCTTTTGTACTAGCCGTTGTTTTACGTGCTGTACTCTTTGCTGCCGTTGACTTTGCTACGGTGCGTTTATTCGCTGTTCCGGTCGCGGCCTTTTTAGTCGCACTAGGCGATGAAGCGGCCGTTGTAGTGGTTGTTTTTGTTTTACTCGGTTTGCGGGTACCGGTAGTTGTCGACGAGGTCGTTGTTGACTTAGCTGAAGAGCTTTTAGTTGCTGTTCTGTTATTGGCAGTAGCCTTACTTGCAGTACTTGTCACTTCGGCTTTTTTAGCCGCCTCCTTTGCAGCTAAAAGGGCTACTTGCTCGACGAGTAAGTCCACTTTTGCGCTCAGCATTTCAAGCTGTTGTTCTTTCTGTTGACGTTTTTGACCGCCAGACAACGCCGAAAATAATGGCGTTGATGCAACCAGTTTTTGAGCAGTATCAACTAGGGCGAATGGATTAAGCGTACGTCTAAGTTCACTCTCCACTTCCAAGCCTTTAGCTTGCATAGCATTGATGGTTTCTTGAGTGTTATCAATTTTTTGGCTGACCACACCTGCCGCTTGATCTAGCTTTGAAGACAATAGGTCGGAACCAGCAAAAAGCCATCCAAACAAGGGGGACGACTTCAGAGATGAAGGGGTAGTACCATTTAGCGTTGTCGATTCTCTTTGGACAACAGGCATAGCTTCCGGGTTAGGAATATTTTTGTTGCTCATAACGCCTCCAATATGGAGATTTAGTAAGCATGACAGTGGAAAGCAATGTGATTTACAGCACACTAAGTTGCACACTCGCTTTCCGCGGTCACTCAACTGTAGCTTTCTATCTAGCCAATTTAGTTAAAAGGACTAAATGAAAGCTGCGTTTTGGACACCGAAAACGGTGTCCAAAATACTGATTGCTTTACTTGCTGGCAGCTAGCTTTGCAACCGCTTCAGTCAAGGCATCGATTTTTGCTGAAAGCTCTTCGATGCGCTGATCAGCTGGCTCTGAATCAAGGCCAAGCTTCTTGCGCACGTCTGCAACGCGATTTTCAACATCGTTAGTCGTAGATTTGAACTTACTCTTTGCGTCTTCTTCTAGCGTTTCGCCCTTTGTCACTAGCTCGTCAAACATTTTGTTCGCTTCTTCGCTTAGCTTCTCGTAACGCCCCTGCGCTTCTTCAACGCTCTTGCCATAAGCGCCTAGGCCTGCTAACCAAATTTTACGTGCCATTTCTTCGGCTTCGTTGATTTTACCTTTAATTGTGTCAGTAGTAGTCATGTTCAGCTCCTATGAATGCTAAATGAGAGTGTATTTCAACACCATGGCTTTACTTTACGATTAACAATTAGAATCCGCATACTAAAAACACAAAAAATAAAAATGCCCGAAAAAGCGCTAACTTGTTCGGGCGAAATACCAGAGGAGACTGGTTTTAAAAAGGTGGGTGTAGAGTTAGAGTGGAACACCTGCAAGATGCAATACAAACGCATATTCAAGCGCGGTAGACTCGAATCGTTTGAAACGTCCTGAAGCTCCACCGTGACCCGCTTCCATGTCGGTTTTGAATAGCAGTAAATTATCGTCTGTTTTGTATTCTCTTAGCTTCGCCACCCACTTCATTGGCTCAAAGTACTGCACTTGTGAGTCGTGTAGTCCGGTTGTAACTAACATATGTGGATAGTCTTTTGCTTCAATCTGATCGTAAGGCGAGTAGGAAAGCATATAGTCAAACTCAGCTTTGTTGGCTGGGTTACCCCACTCGGTATATTCGCCGGTAGTCAGCGGAATAGACGCATCGCTCATCGTGGTCACTACATCAACAAATGGAACGTGCGCGCTCACACCTTGATAGAGTTCAGGTGCCATATTTACGATTGCGCCCATTAATAAGCCACCCGCGCTGCCGCCCATAGCAAAGACGCGTTCTTTGTCTGCGTACTGCTTTGCCACAAGTCCTTTTGAAACGTCGATAAAGTCAGTAAAGGTATTAATTTTCTGATGCATCTTGCCGTCTTCATACCACTCGCGCCCCAACATTTGACCTCCGCGAATGTGTGCGATCGCGACAACAAAACCTCTGTCTATCAAAGATAACCAGCTGCTTCTAAACGTTGGGTCTACAGTCGAACCGTATGAGCCATAGGCGTATTGATATAATGGATTGGTGCCGTCTTTCTTAAACTTATCTTTGCGATAAACCAACGAAACGGGAACCGACGTACCGTCTCTCGCTTCAATCATCACGCGCTCAGAGGCATAGAGAGAGGAGTCAAAAGTGTCAGATACACGGGTTTGTTTCATCACCTCGCTTTCAAGGGTATCTAAGTTGATATCAATGATAGAACCAGGCGTGGTCAACGAGCTGTAATAAATTCTAAGCTTATTGGTATCCATTTCAGGGTTTGCATTAAAATACGCACCGTAAATTGGATCTTGAGTTGGAATAACTTTCTCTTCGTTTGTCGTCAGATTGTGAACGACTAAGCGCAGCATCCCGTTTTCTTTTTCTTTAACCACTAAGTGGTTGTTCATTACTTCAATACTTTGAAGGAAAACGTCTGGACGATGTGCAATCACTTCTTGCCATTTCGACACATCGTTAGTGGCGTCTAATGGTGCTTTCATCACTCTAAAATTCTTCGCACCAATATTAGTCAACACAAAATAACCGTCACTCGCTTTTGCTACACTGTATTCTTGTCCGTCTTCAATGGGCAAGAATACTTTTGTTTGAGACGTTGGGTTATTCGCATCAATCAAAGTCACACCTGTTTTTTCGGTGTTGTCATGGTGAATGTATATGACACTATCGTCTTTACTTTTACTGATATAGGTATAAAAGGTAGGGTCGCTCTCTTCATAAACTAAAACATCTTCGCTTTGAGACGTGCCCAATTTATGGCGATAGACTTGGTATCCCAAAAGAGTCTGCGGGTCTTTCTTCACGTAAAAGAGGTGGGTATTGTCGTTCGCCCAAACTACACTTCCAGATGTACCTTCTAATACGTCATCAAGCTTTTCTTCACTCTCTAGGCTTTTGACATACACAGTGTAGATGCGTCGGCTAAGCGTATCTTCAGAATACGCAAGCAACTTGTTGTTGCTGCTCACCGCATAACTGCCAATACTGAAATAATCATGCCCTTCAGACATTCGGTTTGCATCAAGCAATACTTGCGGTTCAGCATCAAGTGAAGGTTTTCTTAAATAAATAGGATACTCATTTTCACCTGAGTAGCTGGTGTAGTACCAGTAACCATTGTCGAGAACGGGAACGGTTGAGTCGTCCTTCTCAATCCGAGACACGAGCTCCTCATAAAGCGCTTCTCGGTTTTTCTTAAGAGGAGCCAAAACAGTCTCAACATAGCTGTTTTCTTGTTCTAAATGGGACAATATCTCTTCATCGGTGCGGGAGTCATCACGCATCCAATAGTAATTGTCATTACGGGTGACACCATGTGCGGTCATTTCATGCGGCACTTTTTTCGCCACAGGCGCACTTACTTGAGTATTTAGCATAACGGATGACGCTGCACTTTCAGCTACTTGTTGAGGATTTTCAGTTTTATTTTCGACGCCACAGCCTGCTACCAAGCCACCTGCGGCAAGTGCTATCCATAGATATTTCATTATTATTCCTGTTGTGCACTTTTATTGGCGCTTTGTTTACCGCCAAGCGATTGAAGACAATCGACTTTTGATCATTGAAGATTTAAGAAAGCAGCTAAACTAAGCGAAGTTTATAAGTAAAGTGAGTATATATAATTACGATTTAGGGTCTAGCGTTACTTAACGCGAATGAGACTAAGTAAGGGTTAAAATGTTACAAGATATGTGAAACTGTGTTTCATCGCTGTAAATTCACCAACGAGCGTTAGTAGAAAGCGATAAAAAAACGCCGCATATTCAGAAATAATGCGGCGCTTTTGTTGTTTATTGTAAAAGCCGTCGTATGGAAACCAACAGCCTTTGGCAGCCTAGTGTTTAGTCGACCAAATCTTTAGGCATGTCATCACGAATAGCAAGCCACACCTTTCCACTTTCTATACCGTACTTTCTAACTACTACAGGGACACGGTCGTATTCGCCTTTCTCAGCAACATCAAGCAAGTCTGCGTAATACTTGTTTGCCACGTCGCGTGCTTGTTGGTGCGAGAAGAAATAGCCACCAATACGCGAGTACAAACCACGGAAACCGTTCATCATCAAAACAAATACGTTATTGTTAGACGCTAACGCCAAGTCATGTGACATTTGATAGTCGAACTGGGCAAAAGCTAAACCTTCTTGCTCCACATTTTTATAACGGGCAATAATTTCAGCAGACTCTTGAGGGTTGTTTCGAATTGCGCCTCGAATGAAAACCGCACTTAAATTAGTGCGCGCTGCTAATAAATTATCAACCAGTTCAGGGATCCCTTCTTGGTCTAAACGAGCGAGAGTTTCTAAAATGTTTAACCCACACGTTTCCCAGAAATTGTTAACCTTGGTCGGCTTACCGTGTTGAATTGTTAACCAACCATCACGAGCTAGACGCTGAAGTACTTCACGCAGTGTAGTACGCGTTACACCAATTAACTCAGAAAGCTCTCTTTCTGCAGGCAAAATGGTGCCAGGTGGAAATCTTCCACTCCAAATAGATTCAACAATATATTCTTCGGCGAATCCAGCTGGACTCTGTGCCTTATAAATCATAACTAATCGCCTGCACGTTATTGTTATTTTGCAACTGATTGTACCAGATGCTGTTTTATTATCACAATGAATTATGCCTCGTCCACTAAAGCTTTTAACAACTTGTTAAAATTAAAGTGTTATTTCAAACACCATTAAACACTGCTTGTACATTTTATGTTCGAAATATTACGTATTTTCAAATTCAATGATAACTATCATAAAAAAAGTGATAAATATTCAGTGACTTTCACATGGTGGGGTCTGTGAATTGCTTTCTCAAGACGTTAATATCATGTACGCTTAATTTCCGATTATAATGACAGCAGCAAAACCGCGGTAAGGCGAAATAAATCGCATAGCGCCAGCAGTTTATGTATGCAATAACCGGAACTACACAGTATAAAGATGCGCAAAAACGCGTGCTTTGTTGTAAAAGGAACAGGAACTCATGCAAACCTCAATGATCGCGGCGATCTATAAGAATTTCCTGGGACATGCGCCCGACTGGTATAAAAAAACCATTATTGCCTTTCTCATTGTTAATCCCTTTATCTTTATGGTGGACCCATATGTAGCGGGCTGGACGCTTGTAATCCAATTCATCTTTACCTTAGCGATGGCATTGAAATGTTACCCGCTTCAACCAGGCGGCCTGCTTCTCATCGAAGCGATGTTTATAGGCATGACATCGCCTGGCCATATGATGCATGAGATTGAAGTTAACTTAGAAGTGTTATTGCTACTGGTATTCATGGTAGCGGGCATTTACTTCATGAAAGACCTGCTTATGTACTTGTTCACCAAATTGGTGATTAAGGTTCGCAACAAGCTAATTTTATCCCTATCGTTTATTTTTGCATCTGCATTTCTATCGGCGTTTCTCGACGCATTAACGGTTGTTGCAGTAATAATCAGTGTAGGTCTGGGCTTTTACTCTATCTATCACAAAGTAGCGTCGGGCAAGGAGTTTCATTCTGATCACGACCACACAAGCGACGACGAGCTGGGAAGCCACGACTTAGAAGACTTCAGAGCTTTCCTACGCAACCTTATGATGCACTCAGCGGTAGGTACTGCCCTTGGTGGTGTTATGACCATGGTAGGTGAACCACAAAACCTGATTATTGCAGACAAGGCCGGCTGGGACTTCGTTGAATTTTTCATCCGTATGGCACCTGTTACCATCCCAGTATTCGTATTTGGACTACTTACCACCGTAATTCTGGAAAAAACCGGTATGTTTTCATACGGCGCAAAATTACCTGCAGCGGTAAGACAGATCTTGGTCGACTATAACGACCATATGGACAAGGGCCGCAGTAAGCGCGAAACCGCTAAGCTGGTAGTACAAGCACTAATAGGTGTTTGGTTAATCATTGGTCTTGCTACGCACATGGCGTCAGTGGGTCTTATTGGTCTGTCAGTTATTGTACTTGCTACTTCTATGAGCGGTGTTATCGAAGAACACGCACTTGGAAAAGCGTTCGAGGAAGCACTGCCATTTACCGCATTACTTTGCGTATTCTTTGGTGTAGTAGCCGTTATCATTGACCAAGGCCTTTTCCAGCCGGTAATCCATTGGGTACTGTCGTTTGAAGGCGAAACGCAAATGGTTATGTTCTATCTTGCTAACGGTGTGCTTTCGATGGTGAGTGACAACGTGTTTGTGGGCTCTGTTTATATCACTGAAGTAACAGCTGCTCTACAGGCCGGTCAAATCACACGTGACCAGTACGATATGCTTGCTGTAGCAATCAATACGGGAACCAACTTACCCAGTGTGGCAACACCAAACGGTCAAGCTGCTTTCCTATTCTTGCTGACCTCAGCCATCGCGCCACTGCTTCGTTTGTCGTACGGCCGTATGGTTATGATGGCATTGCCATATACCATCGTGCTGACCATCGTTGGTTTGTTAGCAACTTACATTGGACTTGCTGATGCTACTCAGGTGCTTTACGACATGCACCTCATTGAACACCACACCGCTGCTGAAGCGGGTGCTCAAGCGGTAGGTCACTAGTCTATGCGCGGAATCATTCACAGCATTAGCCAATGGGCAGAGCACAAGTCTTCATGGCTTGTGCTTTTCGCCACGTCATTGGCATTAGAAATTGCTGCGCTTTACTTTCAGTATGGCATGGGTTTAAAGCCGTGCATTATGTGCATTTATCAACGAACCGCCATGTACGGTATTGTGTTGTCAGCACTTATTGTCGTTATTAAAAACAATGGCTTTACACGCATGCTTGGTTTCGCTGGTTGGGCTGTATCTGCAGGATGGGGCTTCTTAATTGCCAAAGAACACGTTGGCATTCTCAATGCTGCGAACCCATTTTTTGCCAGCTGCGAAATTGTGCCAAACTTCCCTTCGTGGTTACAACTTCACGAGTGGCTACCCGCTGTATTTGCTGCTGAAGGTGACTGTTTAGAGGATTCATGGCAGTTTTTGTCTATGGGAATGGCTGAGTGGATGCAGATTATTTTTGCTGCCTACTTTGCTGTATTCGCTATTGTGTTTGCATGTCGATTATTGGATAAGAAACCCTTTTGATCGACTTATCCATTCTACCTTCTCGCCTACCTCCAATACATACGGAACAAGGCCCCGTTTCCATTCAGCGCATTGCGGAGAAACACTGCTATGCGCTTTGTGAGGCTGGACAACAGTCTATCCATCACGTAAAACCTTGGTTTGGTTCAGCGGTTTGCCCTGTTACACCTGCACTGTCCAAGCAGTGCATCACCAACATGGAAAAGGCACGAGATACAGGGTATGGACTTACCTACTTGCTAATGCACGAAGAAAAATGCTTAGGCATGGGTATTATCAACCATATTCACCACACACACCTTACTGCCAATCTTGGCTATTGGCTTAGGCCAGACGCGTGCGGAAAAGGTTTAGCTACCGCTATTTGTGAAGCATTAAAAAAGCTCGCGTTCTCTCAAATGAATTTGCATCGATTGGAATGCTTTGTAGAGCCTAATAACAAGGCCAGTATACGTGTGGCAGAGCGAATTGGTGGTACAAAAGAAGGGCTTTGTCGCAAACGCGTATTCGGGCGCGATGCGCTGCTTTATGCCATTGTTAATGGCGATTAACGCGCGTTCTGCGCGTTAATCTAAGTCTTCTAAAGGCCAAATGGCAATATAGTCTTCGAAGTTATTCAAATCTACATCGGTTTCAAACACGGTCTTATTGCGTACCGACATTCCCTTTGCGTGCATCACGTGTTTCTTCCCCTTGTTTAACAATGGGTGCCACGACGGTATGCCCCTTCCCTCATAAAGGCGACGATAGGTGCAGCTATTTGGCATAAAAAAGATATCCTTCAGATTCTCTTTTGTCAGCTTCACGCAATCAGGCACCAGCTCCGTACGCCTTTCATATTGGGTACATTCACATTTTTTTGTGTTCAAATACGTACACACAATATTGGTATAGTGAATCTTCTCATTATCGTTAATGTGATCGGTCACTTCGTATTCTTCTACCGCGTCATCATCGATAAATTTTTGCAGACAACATTTACCACATCCATCACAAAGTGATTCCCATTCCTTTTGGGTCATCTCCTCTAAAGATTTGGTTTCCCAAAACGCTGCCGTCATTCTGCTATTACCTCGGTTTCCACGGTTAAATGATTGTCTAGCGTTGCAACAATCGTATCTTGCGAGCAAAGCTTACCTACCCCTTTGGGCGTGCCCGTTAGGATAACGTCGCCGCTGTCTAACGTAAATATAGATGACATATGAGCGATAAGTGGGATGATTTTGTGCAGCATCAGCTCGGTATGTCCCTGCTGTCTAACCACCCCGTTTATGGTTAAGGTAAAACGCAGGTCTTCCAAGTTTTCTATTTCACTTAACTGCACAAAGCCTGACAGCGGTGCACTGTTATCAAAAGACTTCGCTCTTTCCCAAGGCTGGCCTTGCTTTTTAAGCTCGGCTTGAACCTCGCGAAGGGTTAAATCGAGACCAAGTCCAATACCCCATATCGCGGCTTTTACGTCATCTACACTCGCATTCTTCAATGATGATTTTAGCAGCACAGCGACTTCAAGCTCGTTGTGACACTCGCCTTTGTCGGTAGGAATGGCAATAGGCTTCTGCATATGACATAAGGCAGCCTTTGGCTTCATAAACAGCAAGGGTGCTTCAGATACGGTAGAATTCATTTCTTGAATGTGGTCGAGGTAATTTCTACCTATACACACTACTTTACTAACGGGTAGTGATATTTCATTGCCTTGAGAATCGATGTGACGATAAGCCATTAGTAACCTCGTTTTATCCGCTCTGATAAATACCCAACCGAAACGCCAAAGTATGACGAGCGGTTCCACTTCATCAGTGTGTGAAAATTGTTATACACCAAGTAAATTCGGCCTTGCTCACCATCTGGCATAATAAGCGATGCACTGATTTCTGCATTGGGGAGTTCATTTCCGTTGTAGCGCTTGACGCCATTCTGCTGCCAAAAGGCCAACGGCTTCATGTTAGATTTCGCTAACCCTGAAAAAGGTACTGGTTTGGTTAGTATTACTTGGCGTCCCCACGTCCCTTCACTATCCCAACCTTCAGATGATAGATAGTTGGCGATTGACGCAAATACGTCTGCCTTGGTCCCCCAAATATCCTTTCTGCCGTCGCCGTCGTAGTCCACTGCGTAATTTAGAAAGGATATGGGCATAAACTGTGTTTGTCCCATCGCACCGGCCCAAGAGCCTTTAAGCGCCTCTACAGAGATATGCCCTTCATCTAGAATCTGAAGTGCCGCAAAAAAATTGTCTTTAAACAGCTTTTCTCTTCGCCCTTCATACGCCAAAGATGCCAGTGCAGACAGCACACTAAAGTTGCCCTGAATTTTACCAAAGTTAGACTCATTACCCCACAGCGCAACAATAAAGCGGGCCTGAACCCCATATTTTTGAGCAATTTCGTCAAGCAGTACTTTGTGTTCATTGTACTGCTCAACCGCCTGCTTCACTTTCCAGTCGGGCACTCGCGTTGCTAGATAATCATCTAACGTAATTTTTTTCTCTGGCTGGCTTTTGTCAGACTTGACCACCGTGGGCCTGAAAGTAATGTCAGCAAACGCTAAATCTAATTTAGTCTTATCTATGCCCTTTTCGGCCGCTTCTTTTTTCAGTTGAGCAACGTAGCTTTTGAAGCCCGTCTCACTAAGCCCACTGTCATTACTTGGCTGATTTTCGGCATGAACTGTCAGTGAAAAGCTTAAGGTTATACTCGATAAAACTAGGGCAATATTGCGCGGTTGAGGAAATAAGCTACGGTTTTTACGCTTAGCTATAAAGGTAATTCGGTTAACTAAGCGGTTTAGAGTCTTTAATAACATGGAAATTTAAAACTTCTTATCGGGCGTTTTTGACAGCCCAAGAGATTCACGGTGTTGCTCTAGCAAGTTATCTTCTTTTGGCGGCATTTGAAGGTAAAAGCCTTTTTCATTAAGCTCGTCGATAAGTTTTTGCTTATCAACCATGCCAAGTTTCTCGCGCTTTTCTAGGGCGATGATAGTCACTAGCTCTGGACGACCAAACTTTGCCATAAGCGGCTCTGGCACGTCTTCAAAGTGGTCTTTCTTTGGCACGTACAAATACATGCCGTCTTTCTTTCGCGTTTTATAAACTGCGCATAACATAGAATTTTTACTCTTTCTTAATTCGTTTGTTTAGTTCTTTTGGGGTCACTATGCAGATTGAATTGGCCAGAGAACATACACCTCCCACCAATACTGCTACCCATATTGCTTTTAAGGCACTATTGGGCCGGAGCGTCGCCAAGTAGACGAGTTACGTGAGAGCGAAACAATGGCTCTCTCCACGTCGACAGTACATCGGGCATTAGTCCCTGCACGCGGGTCTCATCAACCGAAAACCAGTACCATTTTAACAGTTGATTCAGCTGTTTTTTAGAGGCAATAACATCACTATTTACAGTATTGTCTTTCGCTATCTGGTCGCTGATAACTTTAAGCTCGGCCAGCGTTTTTTTGTACTTGGCGATATCAATTAACCGCAGCACAACCGGAAGTCTGAGCTTTTCTGGTGTTTGCGCGTACTTTGCTCTCGCCTCTTCAATTAGCGTGATGATGGTGTCGCCGTAGCGGCGTACCGATTGATGATTCACGCCGTTAATACGCGAAAGGCCAGATTTACTATCGATAAGACGCTGCGCCGCTTCAAACAAATGCCCTTCTTTGAACACGAAGTTTAGGGCCAGATCTTTTTTTCGTGCGGTATTCAAGCGCCATGCCGCTAGTGCCTGTAATACGGTGAGCTGCTCGCTGTTCAATCGCCAGTTATTCTTAATGCTTAAGTACGCAAAATCTTCAGGCATTT
Source organism: Alteromonas sp. G4i35 (assembly GCF_054960375.1). Taxonomy (NCBI): domain Bacteria; kingdom Pseudomonadati; phylum Pseudomonadota; class Gammaproteobacteria; order Alteromonadales; family Alteromonadaceae; genus Alteromonas; species Alteromonas sp. G4i35. Next base: position 119,715 of record NZ_JBHNZD010000011.1, read on the forward strand.
GAGCGCGCTTCTTATCAACTAGCAAAGCGATCTCTTGGTAAATCCAGTGCACTTTCCCCGCCTCTTGTACTTTACTGGCTAACTGTTGGTAGCAAGGCAGTAAATACAGCACATCATTCGCTGCGTAGCTAAGCTGCGCTTCACGTAGAGGTCTGGCTAACCAATCGGTTCGCGACTCCCCTTTGTCCAAACTGATATCACACAGCAACTCTACAAGCTTTGCATAGCCAAGTGACGGTCCCATGTCCAAAATACTTCCCGCAAGCTGCGTGTCGAACACAGGCGTTGGTACGGTATCAAAGGCGGTAAGGAACGCCTCAATGTCTTCAGAACACGAGTGCAGTACTTTTACGACTTCGGTATTCTCCATGAGATCGATAAATGGCTGCATATTGTCTATGGCGAGCGGATCAATGAGTACCAGCTGATGGCCATCATAGAGCTGGATAAGGCCTAAATGAGGAGTGAGGGTTTTCGTTCTTACGAATTCGGTGTCTAAGGCTACCGCCTCTTGACGCTGTGCGGCAGTGCACACTTTTTCGAGTTGTTCAGATGTTGTAATTAATTGATATTGCATATTTTTGCACAGTAATAAAAAAGCCGGCTTACGCCGGCTTTCACAAAACTATTTCAACGAAATTAGTCTCGAAGCTCCCGACGCAGTATTTTACCTACATTGGTTTTTGGTAAGTCGTCTTTGAAAACAACTTGCTTAGGCACTTTGTAACCCGTTAAGTGATTACGGCAATGTGCGATAACGTCTTTTTCAGTAAGTGAGTCGCTGTTTCGAACTACAAACAATTTCACAACTTCACCACTGACTTCATGAGGAACCCCAACCGCAGCTGCTTCAACAATGTTTTCATGCATTGCAGCCACTTCTTCAATCTCGTTAGGAAACACGTTAAAGCCTGAAACTAGGATCATATCCTTTTTACGGTCAACAATATAGAAGTAACCTTCATCATCTACCGTTGCGATGTCACCTGTGGCTAACCAACCGTCTTTTAGAATTTCTTCTGTTGCTTCTGGTCGGTTCAAATATCCTTTCATTACCTGAGGGCCTTTCACCCACATTTCACCAGGCTCGCCCTTTTCGACAGGGTTACCGTCGTCGTCAAGGAGCTTGATGTCTGTAGAAGGGACCGGCATACCGATTGCACCTTTATAAGCTTCAATCTGTGGCGGGTTAACCGCTACCACAGGCGAACACTCTGTTAGCCCATAGCCTTCAAGAAGCACAGTACCGGTGACCTTTTCCCACTTTTCTGCAACAGGGCGCTGAACAGCCATACCGCCACCTAAACCAAACTTAAATTTGCTGAAATCAAGTTCACTGAATCCAGGCGTATTTAACAGGCCATTAAACAATGTATTTACGCCAGGTAAAATGGTAAACGGATATTTGCTAAGTTCGTTTACAAAAGCCGGCATGTCACGTGGGTTGGTAATAAGCAAGTTACGGCACCCGTATTTAACGAACATCAAGCAGTTCGCCAGTAGCGCAAAGATATGGTAAAGCGGAAGCGCGGTAACAACAAAGTCTTCGCCTTCTTCAATCACTGTTTCTAAAATTCCCGAGACCTGCTCAAGATTAGCCACCATATTGCGATGAGTAAGCATGGCACCTTTAGAAACACCCGTTGTGCCACCTGTGTATTGAAGAAACGCTAAATCGCCGCTATCGATATCTGGGCGTTTATATTCAAGAGATTGCCCTTTTTTAACCGCAGACATAAACGATGTCGTTTCAGGTAGATTAAACGAAGGCACCATCTTTTTAACGTACTTCACTACTGCGTTCACGATCCAGCGCTTAGGTGCCGGAAGCATATCGCCTAAAGCGGTCAGAAAGACTTCTTGTAGATTTGTATCTGCGATGACTTCTTCTAGAGTACACGCAAAGTTTTCAACAATAACGATGGCTTTTGCATTAGCATCATTTAGTTGGTGCTTTAACTCACGAGCTGTATAGAGAGGATTTACATTAACCACAACCATCCCTGCGCGCAGAATACCAAACATGGCAACAGGGTATTGAAGAAGGTTGGGCATCATAATTGCCACAGCATCACCGCGTTTTAGTCCGCTTGCCTGCAAATAAGCGGCAAACTGAGCTGATAAAGTATCTAACTCTTCAAACGTGATTGAATGCCCCATATTAATGAAGGCTTCTTTGTTTTTAAACTTCTTTACCGACTGCTCGAAAATGTCTACTACAGATGCGTAACGATCGGCATCAATTTCTGCGGAAACGCGAGGGTCGTAATGCTTAAGCCAGGTTTTTTCCACCAAAACCTCCTCTACTTTATTCTTATACTATTTTATAAGCGCATGGGGAGCTGCACTTATATAACTGGTCTGATAACTTGCGAATAGTATAGGATGTGTAAAAAAAAATAAACGGCACAATTTACAATTGCTCAACAAAATGACGAATTAATACCCCTACATCGTCAGTATTTTCCATGTGAATATGGTGGCCGCCTACTAATTGTTCGTATTGCGCATTTAAAAACCACCCCTTGCGATTGGGGAAAACAGTCTCAAGGTTTTTAAAACTGTTAGATGCACCAATAAAAAGAATTGGGCATACAATAGCACGCATTAGCGATTCTGCCTGCTTTTCTGTGAGTCTTAGTGTAGATTTTGTACGAAGCTTCGGGTCGCTCGACCAGAAGCAATGTCCCCCTGCATCTTGGGTCAAATTTCTCGATAAAATAGAACGCGCGTGTTCGGCAGGAATATCTGATACCTTGCACCTGGCTTTAACTGCGTCGTCTAAATCAACGATTCGCAGTTTATTTCGCGACTTCGCGTGACGACTCATTATTGCGTCACGCATTTGTGCTGCGGTTGTTTCTTCAGTTTCGGTAAGCGGCCCACAAGCATCAATACTTATTACAGCAGTGACTTTTTCCGGAAAAAGTGCGGCGAAAAGGCTCGCTAGTATTCCGCCGAGAGAGTGTCCTAATAAAATGACTTCTTCCCACTCTTGAGATTCTATTAGCGCATAAAGGTCTTGCAGGTAATCAGCTTGATTGTAATGTGCGCCTAGTGCACGGTGACCAGAACGACCATGACCAGCTAGGTCTAGCGCAATAAAACGGTGAGTTTGTAGGTAGGGTGCTAACAGCCGTAAGCTCTCTGCGTTATCCAAGTAGCCGTGTAAACCAAGTACGACTTTGCCGGCACCTTGATTATCTAACGCAGCTAAATGTAATGCCCCAATGTTAAATTCTGTTTCAATCATCTTTCATCCTTTGCGGCAATAAATCGCCGCGCGCTTTCCATGACCGTCCTAAAAATAAAAAAAAGGCGGCAATATTATGCCGCCTCCATGATGAGATTTTTACTTCGCTTTATCCTGCCTTGCGGGCTGTATCGTTGCCTTTGTCTTGCTTCGTGTAGACTTAGATTTAGAAGGAAGCGTGGCCTTGCTCGGCGCATTTTCGTAACGAATTACGCGCGTTCGATTAAAATGCGGATACATCCAAGGGCCATTGAAGCGATAAAAAGGTGAATACCAACCTGTGTGGTAATTGAAGAAGTAAGTATTTACATCATAAACCTCTTGCTTCCTCCACATGTGGTAGTCATCGGCAATGATCGTCGGATAAATGTAGGGCTGCTCACCCACCATGCCCGCAGTTGGAGCGGTAACTGTACCTAGAAACGTTGCCGCACGCCCTTCTTCAAAAACAATTGGGTCGACGAAGCCATCAATTTGTACTTTGAATCGACCCGACGTCTCTCCATTTGTTGAAGGCTTGCCATAATGATTTAGCGGAAAATGAGCGAGTTCAATGAACGTTTTGTTGGGCTTATTTTCAACACCAACAATCATTCCTCCCCATCTGGCCTTTTGGCCTTGCGCGTTCGCCCCCGACGTAACCGCTTTCGAATAGCTAACTAGCTGCGTTCCTTCAGGCACTTCTATGCTATCTGGGACTATTGTGCAGCCCGCAAATAAAAAGACTGTAAGTAAAACTAAATACCGAGACATCGACGAGCTCCTATAAATCCTAGAAAATGCTGCGTTTGAATAAAAGTCAGTCTACAAGCACTGGGTTGTTTAAAAAATACAGTAAAATTTCGATTACAACCCGCCTCTACTTTCATGTATCTCTTTATGAGAAAAAGAAAAACCGAATACCAACAACCAAACATTAGCATTTATACGAATGGACAACCACTGCCGTTCAAACACTATGTCGCTTAAATGAGATAGATCATCCCAACCAACAATTTGTAGAGTATACACGGTAAGCTTTTGTTCAAAATACACAGCGGGTTTTAACAATTTGTTAAATTTATCTACGGTGTGAATTATGGTGCTTGGAATTGAACTACGCGTAGATGTCCACGCCGAACATAGATTGAATAGACTCGCGTTGCTGCTGCTTTTCAAAGCTTGTGTATGACGCTATGGCATTTTGAGAATACGTGTTGCCATCTTCACGAATAAATTGTTGGTACGCTTTGGCGTTATCCGTTCCCTGTTCGTCGGGCGCAACAACAATCGCCCTAGCAGACGATTCGCTTTGCCCTTTACTTTGCTGTTCAGGGTCTTTGTTAATTTTAGCGACACGGCCTTGCGAAGGTTCGGAAGACGGTACAGCGAAATTATTATTGATAATCATACAAAGTTAACTGAGGCAAGAATCGTACCATTGGGAAGCGAGCTTTAACCTTAAGACTCGCTCCTCTTTTCCCGTTGCTCGATTTATTTATTGTTAGTAATGGGCGCCCAATATTTGGCGGCGTGTCGTTACTCTCTGCCAGGTAATTTTTTCCACGTAACTTTATCGCGCAGATATACAGGTTCTACATTCACAGCGTCAGATACTTCGCCTTTACTATGTGCATCTATTGCAAGTTTAAGCATGTATTGCGCGTTTGGAAGTGTGATGTCAGACGCTACCTCACCACATACTTCAGACTTCCAGTTATCAAGCTCCTCGTAGGCAGACCAGCCGGTGCCAGCTGCAATTACAGTCGCGCCGTTTTCTTCTCTAAGTACTTTTAGCTGTTCAATAGCCAATTCGGGCGGACAAACTTGCTCTTCAGTGCAAAGTACAAGCCCATTTTGCGACTGAGAGTAAACCGCGAAGTACACTTCACCCATACGCGCATCAGACGCGACGGCAATCAATGCATCTTTATGCTGAGTTTTAGACGCTACTTCAAACGCCATAGCTTCGAGCGTACTCACGCCCGCTACTTTTAAGCCTGTCCCTAACGCTAAACCTTGAATCATTCCCGTCGCTATGCGAACACCGGTAAAGCTGCCTGGGCCTCGACCAAAAGCCAGTAAATCTAGGTCGCCCAGCGAAACCTTTGCTTCTTTTAACACCTCATCGACCATGGGAAGAAGTCGCTGACTATGCTGCTGAGGGCATATCTCGAAACGCGTTATGACGGTGTCTTTGAATTGAAGCGCAACCGAACAAGCTTCGGTTGCGGTATCTATAGCTAAAATGTTCATGTTTATCTCTTATTTCATATAAGCTGAAAACGGGGCTAATGGCGTAATACACGCTTACCGCTTTTTCAGTGCTTTAACTTAGGCTTCATCAATGCCGGCTAAAAATTTTTCCACTTCGTCCAAGCTTCTTGTTCTTTTCATATCTGGCAAGCTTCCGACGAAGGTTTTGGCGTAAGGCTTCGTCACTAATCGATTGTCACATATAACCAGCACGCCTTTATCTGAAGGATCTCGGATGAGTCTTCCCGCGCCCTGCTTTAACGCAATAACAGCTTGGGGAATTTGAATAACACCAAACGGGTTTGCTCCACGTTTTTTTACATCTTCCATACGGGCTTGAAGCAGCGGGTCATCAGGTGACGCAAAGGGCAGCTTATCAATCATCACGCAAACCAAGTCGTTGCCGCGCACGTCTACTCCTTCCCAAAACGCGCCTGTGCCCATTAATACCGCTTTTTCATCTGCAAGGTACGCATCCAGCAATGCTTGCTTGGTGGTAGTCCCTTGCACCAGTAGCGGATTATCTATCTCATCTTCTAACTTCTGCGCAATTTCTCGAAGCATAGCGTGACTAGTAAACAACAAGAAACATCTCCCGCGACTTGCTTTGATTAGCCGTTTGGCTGTTTCTAGCAAAGTTTCGCGCATAGCGTAGCTGTTTGGTTCTGGTAAATAGCGGGGCACGCACAGCATGGCCTGTTCAGGATAATTAAACGGGCTATCTAATCCTAACGTTTCTGCGTCTTCTAAGCCCATGCGGCGCTGAAAGTGATCAAAACCGCCGTTTACCATTAAAGTTGCAGAGGTAAAAATCCACCCGCGCGGCGGCGATGATACGAAACGTCTGAATTTAGCGGCAATTGATAAGGGCGTTAAATGCATAATGAGGTGGCGCTGAGTAGTTTCATACCACAAACTTACATTTTCTTGCTTATTGTCGCTTAACGCATCTAACTGCTCTCTTGCAGCCACAACACGTTCGTACATGTTGTCTAAATCTTTATCGCGGCCAATATGTAGCTTACACACTTCATGCAGTACACCTAGCGCTTCGGCCAGTTTGCCCACCTGCATGCGCACGTCGTCACGATCTAACGCCTCAGCCCAGTTGCCGCGTTCAGCCGTATCTGGGAATAATAACCGTAAGTCAGAGGCAATCATCCTGCATTTGTCAGCCGCTTTATCTAGCTGCCCAGCATCTTTTAGCACTGTTCTAAACAACAGCGTGATATCTTTCGCAATATCGTGAATTTGTCTTGTCGAAAGTGACTCGCCAAAGTAATCGCTGGCAATATCGGGAATTTGATGAGCCTCATCAAAAATAATCGCATCAGCTTCTGGGATAAGTTCGCCAAACCCTGTGTCTTTCAGTGCCATATCAGCAAAGAAAAGGTGGTGGTTTACCACAATAATATCAGCATCCAGCGCCTTTCTGCGCGCTTTTACCAAGTAGCAATCTTCATAATCTGGGCAATCGCGGCCCAAGCAGTTATCCACTGTAGAGGTAACCAGCGGTAAAACACGGGCATCTTCGGGAAGGGTTTTAAGCTCCCCCATATCACCTGTTTTCGTAGTACTAGACCAACGTTTCACTTCTGAAAGCTGACCCAATACCTCTTTTTCAACCAGCGTAGAGTTGCCGCTGTGCTGCGCTACACGGTGTAGACAAAGATAGTTTGAACGGCCTTTTAACAGTGCAGTTTTTCGCTTGCTGCCTAAGGCCTTTTTTACCAGCGGTAAGTCGCGGTGAAATAGCTGCTCTTGTAAGTTTTTAGTCCCTGTAGAAACAATGGCTTTTCCGTCGCTCAACAATGCCGGAGCGAGATAAGCGAAAGTCTTTCCCGTTCCCGTACCGGCCTCTACTATTAAACTACCTGTGGTATCAATAGCGCGCTTAACCGCCTTTGCCATTTCAGTTTGAGCTTCGCGAGGTACAAACCCCTTGATAGCACCTGCAAGGAGGCCATCTGAAGAGAATACGTTATTTATTGTGGGCATGGTTTAAGCGCTGTCATTACTTTTCTACTTTAGGCCGCGCATTATGCCAAAAAGCCTATGGAATGCCCATTAAAGGTTTGCATTTTAGCGTCAGCATTTGCTACCTGACGCCTTTTAGAGTCAAAACAATTGTTAAATTTTTGATGAAAAGAATTTGTCTTCTAGAACAAAAAAATTAGCTTTTTAATCTTAACACTTAGGCGCAATATCCAGCTCGTAAATGTTTATACTCAACTATTAAACGAGGTAATTATGAAAGGTTTACGCTTTATAGGTTTAGGCTTAGTAGGTTTAAGCGCAATGGCGTTCTCTGTAATTGCAGCAGCATCAGACGAAGCACCTGCAGAGCTGGTAGCGGAATTAACCCAGTTCTGTAAAGAAATCGCTGAAGAAGAAGGCACAAAAGGCAAGTCGGAAGACGTATTTGTATTAGAGTGCGTAAATGATGAGCTAGAAGCTGAAGGTTACCAGAAACTGAAATCTTTAAACTGATCTATTAAGGTGAGTTACTGATTCACTTTAACTGAATGAATGATAAAGCCTCGCCAGAAATGGCGGGGCTTTTTTGTGCTCTGCTTTTGAAGTGCCTTTTCGAGTTCCCTAGCATTGTATATAGCAATGCATGCAAAGGTGGCTTTAGTTGAACGCATCAGCGTTCGAAAAATGCATCAACCAAATCGGCGAGCGACTCCTCTAGCTCTTCTTCGAAAGCATCGATATCAATACCAAAGCTATCCATATACTTAGCCGCATTGTCACGGGAAAGTACGGCATTTTTTATCTGGAATTCAAGCTCTGGCAGTGTCTTGTCGTAGCGGGGCTTAATGGTCCATCGCAAACAATGACCATGGTTGTCTTTTAGCTTTTTTTTGGCAAATACACAAAACTCCTCGACGTAGTCAGCACCTTGCGGCCCAAGACATCCCGGTTCTATGCGGTACATTACCAGCAGCTTTTTATATAGCGGAAGTCGCGTTTCCATCACATCTTCAATTAGCTTAAAGAGTTGATTATCGGAAAGTTTGGAGGATTTTGCCAGCCAAGTAAGGGGAGATTGCGAGAAATTTCACACTCCCCCGTGTCATTACTCTGCAAGTTCAGGATCTTTTATGAACAAGATATCCATGATGATTGCAGGATCCCATTCGCGCATTTCTGCTTCGCATTTCAATCGAATTTCGTCTAACTCACTGATCGTTGCAATCGAGAATGCGTCATCCACGATAATATGGACTAACAGATAGACATCCCTACCCCGCTTACTAATTCGCACTTCCACATGTTCGTATGGGACGTCAGCCAACGTTTTTTTGAATTTTTTCTCGATTACCGCCGAGATAGCTTCAGGCGGCGCTTTGTTAATTACTTCATTAAGGCTTTCACGCAAAATCTTAAAAGGCACCGGCAACATTGCCGAGCCAAGAATAATCAATAAAACAGGATCAACGTACGGCGACAGCGTTCTATATTCCGTCAACTCCAACGCGTAGGCCAAAATAAAAGCGAACAAGATGGATGCACTTAGCACGCCGTCTATCATCCAAGTGTGAGAATCCACTTTTACTAAATCGGACAGTAAATGCTTACCTTTTACTCGCATGTACAGAGAGATACTAAAACAGCCAACCGTTGCCACAACACCGTAGACCATACCAATACCATACTCAGCTGCGTGCCCACCTGCTAATAAACTCTGAACAGAGCTCGCGACGGCATACACACACGTGGCAATGATAATAAGCGACTTAAACATGTTTAGCGTAGGTTCAATTGCCGTGTAACCAAAGTGAAACCGGTCATCGTCAGGACGTTGAACCAAATTGGCCACTTTAAGCGTTAGCATTGACATAACAAAAGCGATTAACGAGTACGCGGCATCAAATAAAATAGCGCCTGAGCTCGTTAAAATGGCAAAACCAAGCGCAATAATGACAAATGCGCCGGCAATATAAAAAGAAAGCGTTAATAGACGCTTTTCTTCAAGGTGATGGAAGCCAATGTCCATGAAAATCACTTCGAAATTAAGGTGCGCGGATTCTACTCCGATATTTTAAAAAAAATAGTGCTTTAAATAAAATATTGCTATTTTTTTAAGCAATTCAGTGATACATAGCGCCTATATTATTTCGACTCAACGCACTGCGTTTTTAGCACCCGTTTTAAACTATGAAAATCGTTACCCATCCTTCTATAAAAAGTTACTTTGATGCTGATGAAAGCCGGCAGGAAGTCGAGCAAGCATTCTCTCGAGGGCTTGCTTATGCGGGCCATTCCCTAATGGTGCCAGAGAAGTTTAGCTATCAAGTACTGCCTCACTTTAACGACCGTTATGCGTTGTTTAATCAAGGAGAGAATTATGAACTTATATCCAATGTTTGCTTACATCGACAAGCTCAACTTCTTGAAGGGCAAGGCCGGGCACGCAGCATAGTTTGTAAACTTCACTGCTGGGGCTATGACAATACAGGCCAGCTGAAAGGTGCGCCCCACTTTAAGGATGCCCCTAGCGGTCAGTTGAAAAAGGAATCATTGTCAGTGTGGAACGGTCTTCTATTTCGAGGGCGATCTCCTAATATGGACTTATCTGCCCTTGGGCTTGAGGACTATCTCGACTTTACCGATTACTTTTACGCCGGTTCTGAAACCACGGAATATCAATTTAACTGGAAGACATTCATCGAAATCTATCTAGAGAACTATCACGTGTACTCCATGCACCCTGGGCTTCGCCAGTTTGTTAAACCCGATGATTTAGAATGGTCGTTTGGCGATGATTTTTCAGTTCAAAAAGTTGGGCTAGGCGACCAGCTTACCAAGCGCACAACACCGCGTTACAGAGAGTTCCAAGACGCATTATTGGCACGATTCGGGCAAACACTTCCTCGCTTTGGCGCAATATGGTGCTTTTTGTACCCTAATATTATGATTGAGTGGTACCCAGATATTATTGTCGTCAGCACGATTTACCCCAAGGGTGCGAGCGCATGTGTAAACCACGTTGAATTTTATTATCCCGAAGCACTTTATAAAGATATGCCAGACTACTTTGCAGCGGAAAAAGCGGCCTATATGGAAACAGCGGTAGAAGATGAAGAAGCCTGCCTATTGCTAGAAAAAGGTCGACGAGCACTTTATTTATCAGGCGAAGAAGAACACGGTCCCATAGAACCGTTTTTAGAAGCGGGCGTGGCGCACTTTTACGATTGGCTTGCTAAACAGTAGCAATCTTAGTGCTCTAAATAGTGTTATTTCACAAAAAAGGAGTTTTGATGAACAATTACAAAGGGTCTTGTTTGTGCGGTTCGGTAACTTTTAAAATTGAGGGTGATTTTGACAGTTTTTATCTGTGCCACTGCAAACATTGTCAAAAGGATACAGGTTCGGCCTTCGCAGCCAACCTGTTTTCAAGTTCGGCTATGTTAACTTGGGCATCGGGTGTTGACGCTGTAGTCAACTTCACGCTCGAGAACACGCGTCATAGCAAAAGTTTCTGTAAAATCTGTGGTTCAGCCCTTCCGTGTACTCAACTCGGTGACATTCTAGCCGTACCCGCTGGGTGTCTGGATACAAAACTACTGATTAAACCTACTGCACATATCTTCGGCGTAAGCAAAGCTGCGTGGGAAGAAAACTTAGAAGCCATTACAAAATTTGAACGTTTACCGTAACAAACATTGAATACTCATTCGAAACCTAATGGCTTTATACTAAACAAAATTCGCTGCTTGAATAACGGCAGGTCGATTGCTGCTCGCATTCACAGCATTCTCCGCTTAACGTGTTCCATTTTTGTCAAAAATAGCGAGTAACTTTTTCAGAAAATTCTATAGATCTCACAATTCCGCATGTCGTCACTCAACCTTTCAAAAAACATAAGCCAATGATCTAAAGATACTTTATTGAAATGGCATATGCTGTGAATAACTCCATGTGAATACTCTCCTCCGTTTTTAAGCAGTATGGAGGCCGAAAAACCAAGGAGTTAGATATGAAAAAGTTAACAATTGCTACACTAATCAGCGCCGCACTTTCGACTGCCGCGTTTGCCGGCAATGGTATCGAAAAAATAGACACCACATTTGCCGATTTGGATAACGATGACAACGGCTATATTTCACGAGAAGAAGCTGACGACGATGAGATTTATGCGCACTTTTCCAAAATTGATACCAATTCAGACATGCAGCTTTCAATTAAAGAGTTCAATGCTCATGTAACGAAGCACCCTCAACATTTCGATGACGACGTGCTTGCAACGGTAAAATCGATGAAAGAGAGTATGGGTACAAAAGGTACAATGGAAACGGAAGTTAAAGTTGATACTGATGTCGATGAAGTGGTTGCCGCGACGAAAGACAAAAGGCTGACTCACGAACTAAGAGCTAAGACTGAGTTGAAGGCTAACGGAAACTTAGAAAAGACAAACGTTGACAACGTCGCTGAAGATACTGTTGTTCACGATAATACGGTTATCGCAGATGAAGCGGTCATTGCGCGCAGTAAATTTGAGATGATGGACGCTAACAGCGACGGTAAGCTTACTAAAGCTGAAGCCTCGCGAAGTGGTGTAACACGTGATTTTGATAATATTGACGCAAATGACGATGAATTAATTACGCGTACGGAATTTAAGCGTTATCAGAGTAAGTCTGAAAGTAACTCAAGTGATAGTTCTGAAGAGTAATGACTAAGTTGTACTAGCTCAGATTAGATCTGAGCTAGATTCTTTAGCATCTAACTTTCGGGTGTTGACTTAATCACTTCCTCGATTTCACTGTTACCACTCAAGCGTGCGAGATCGATAAGATAACCTTTTTCTAGCTTATCCAAAGTGTGTCCTTCAAGTCGCGCTTTTACCTCTTCAACATCACCATTGGCAATAGAAGTTTTAAGCGCTGCATGATTATTTAACGAGCGGTCTTCTGTTTTTTCAGCTGAATCATTCACAGTCATCGTTCATCCTTACTTTTCACTTAGTAAAAAACATTAGTGCTTTTTACCTTTTGTAGTTAAAGATGACACTAAACGATCACACCGTTATGCCACCCATATCTCGAACTGCCAAGGCGTGAGTTTACACACTGAATCAGCTCCGAAGATTTTCTTTTCGTCGCGCTCCCAGTGCGCATACTCACCTTCAAACAATGGTTCTTCAAACGTTACATCAAGCTGCTCATTTGAAAAGTTAATCACAACGAACACTTTTTCATTTTCATTACAACGTACAAAACTAAAAACCTTATCCATCTTAGAGTTTGGCACCTGTATCATTCTTGCCCCGTACTCTCCGTTCCCTAGCACGGCTTTGGACTTTTTAATAGCAATTAGCTTGCGGTACAAGTTGCCTATTTCATGTTTTTGCCAGTGTATTGGATCGCGCTCAAAGAACGCTAAACGCTTGGTTTCCCCGGCTTCTTGTCCGTTGTGAATGAGCGGCATACCTTCACCTACCACAGACAACGCAATGCAGGCTTCAAGCGCATCACCAAATTGTTCGCGCTGAGTGCCATCCCAGGCATTTTTGTCATGATTACTAACGAAGGTCATTCTGTAAGCGGAGTGAGGCCAGCTGCGTTCGTTCCACGAATAATACTTGCGCAACCTATCCAGCGAACATTGTCCGTGTGCGAGTTCGTGTAGCGTCTCGTTCCAACTCCATGCGTATGTCATATTGAACGCATTTTCGTGAAGATCTCGATTCTCCCATTCAGCCAACATGAAGACTGGTCTGATTGCGCTTAGCGTTTGCACTGCTTGCTGCCAAAAATCGTTGGGGACATACCCCGCTACATCACAGCGAAACCCATCAATGTCGAACTTTTCAACCCAATAACACAACGCGTTAATCATGTATTTGCGAAGGCCAACGTGTTCATAATCAAACTCTATGATATCGCTCCAATCCCACCACGGAGATGGACGAAAATCTCCTTTGTAGTCTTTGGCGTACCACTCGGGGTGCTGTTCAACCAAAGGATTATCCCACGCACTGTGATTTGGCACCCAGTCTATGATGACTTTTAGCGAAAGCTTGTGCGCTTCATCCACCAGCGCTTTGAAATCCTCTTCGCTACCAAATTCAGGGTTAATGGCCAGATAGTCTTTTACTGCATAGGGACTTCCAAGCTCTCCCTTTTTATTCTTTTCACCAATAGGGTGTACAGGCATAAGCCAAACAATATCAGCGCCAAGTGATTTAATGTGGGATAACCCCTTTCTCACTCCTTCAAAATTACCTTGCTCTGAAAACTGTCGTGTGTTGACCTGATAAATAACAGCGTGAGATGACCATTCTGGCTGAAGCACGTTATATCGTTTCTTAGGAACAGGATTGATATCCATATTATCTTTCCTTATCGAGATTAGCGTTTAGAAGAAGAATCTGGTTCTGCGTCGCGTTACTTTAGGCTTCAAATTGCAGCGAGCTGGGCTTTTAACTGCCGCAAGCTCGTGGCTTAAAGAATAGGTAAACTTGTAACACCTAAAATTAGTACCCAAATACCGAAAAAAAGTTTTAGACGCTGAACCGAAAATGCTAAAACAACAAACTTTGCAATCGTTCCACCGACTATTGCACCTGCCCCAGCAAACAAAACAACCTGCCATACCACAGACTCGCTTATAAAAGCGTGATATGGCAATGCAGACCACACAGCAAAAGCCGACAAGATAACCGCGCTGGCAATAGACAAAGTTACATTAAACCCTCGAATTATGAGGTAAACAGCGACTAACTCTCCTACTCCTACCGAAAGCCACGCGGTGATAATGCCGCCTAAAAAACCAATGAAAGGTAAAAGCAAAAGATCTTTCGTATGTAAGTCTTTTTTGAAATGGGTACGCTTCATTAGCGGAATAGAAGCAAATATTGCGATTGCTAATAGAATAGAAAAACTACCAAAAGCGATGTGAAGGTTATTGGCCCCCCCCCACAAATGCTCTAGAAGCCTTGTACTTTGAGAAGAATACTGAGCGAATCCTATGCCGCATATTGACGAGGGAACCGTTAACATCAGTACACTGGGTAATGCCTTCCAATACTGATCATACTTGTGTTGGTGTTTATAATACGCGGCCCAAGTTAGTGCCCCCGCGGTCATACCACAGCATTGGATGGCGAAACTCGTTGCCACAACGCTTTGCGCAGAAAATGACAGGTAGTTAAAAAACGGAACGAAAACCACGCCACCGCCAGCTCCAGTGGCATTCGCAAATATAGCACCAATAACGCCAAGAACGCTGAAAAGCCCGAACTCTTTAACAAGCTCAATAGGGGCTGGTTGCGCTAGCAAACTGCCGATCCATAAAAATAAAAGTACTATCAACGCTGTTTTACCAGCGTTTTGCTTGATGAGAGAAATCACATACGTCCTTAAGGCAGAAAATACGGCAAGTTACACGGCATGACTTTTCTAAGTACGCAGCCAACTAGCACCTGTACAATTTTCAAACTATTGTTATCCCACTACGTATAAGGTTTTACTTACACAGATATCATATACAGCATTTTAAAAAACATGGTTGAAGTATCTACATTTGAGCACCAGGTGCAACTGCATCTTTCGCCAAACCGCTCAGCAACATGGCAACAGACAAAGCACCTTATTGCAGCTTTTGCCCTTTTTATCAGCTCGATAGCTATTGCTTGGTCACTGGCCGGTGCGTGGGTCATATTACCTTTTGCAGGATTGGAGGTCGGGTTACTGGCACTGATTATGTATTTGGTTTCTAAAGCAACATACCGCTGGGAGACGCTCTTAATTTCATCAAACAGCATTCAAGTCACTAGCTCAAACGGTATCAGCATAGAATTCTTCCGCCCTGATACGTCCTTGTACTATAAAAAAGACTTGAGCTTAAAATGTGCGCCACAGCTTGTGCTACAAGCCCCTCTGCAGCAATTTGAAGTGGGATCATTTTTAAATTTAGAAGACAAAGAGCGTGTTCATGAATGTATGCAAAAGGCGGGGATCGCAGTATGTTCGAATAAGTGGTGGTAATTCGTGTTGCTTTGAAATGCAACCAATGCGTAAGGCTCCTTATCGTGTATGACACAAAATTAATGATCATTGTGGCTATTTTCGACTAATTAGATATAAGACGCAGCTAAAACGAGTTGCGACCTAATGAGGGTTACACTATGAACTTATACATCGAGTCACTAGAAGGCGGCAATTACCTCGCATCAACCGGTATGGGCGCCTCACGCACCTTGGTTCGCGACAACAAGTCGCAACCTAAAACGTTTCACTGTTTGAACGAGATTAGGGAGCATTTTGACTCTCAAGCCTTTGAGAAAGTTTGGCTCCGTCAAAGCACACCGTATGAAGAAATGGTTGGTCAAACCGATCATCCCGGTGCGTTAGAGCTTGAAATTGAGTGGTAGCGACTTGCAGGTGTACTAGCAAGTAAGACCAATAGTTTTCAATGTTCCATGCATCACTTAGCACGTTTTTTGCGTACAACTAATGTGACGTAAATTAAAACGGTATTTTATTGAATTAGAAACAGTAAGAATGGTCTTCTTCTGTAGTTAATAAAATACCTACATGCTAAGGAGAATTGCATGAAAATAAGTAAGTTAGCTATTAAATCTGTGTTTGTGGCTGCCGTGTTAGCCTTGACGGCGTGCGCTTCGATGGGCGACGGAACTGTTGCTGAAAAGCGACAAGCTATTTTAGATATGCAAGATAACGCGCTTGCCCGCCTTTATTCTGAAAAGCCCGATACGCGCTCTCAGGTAAAAGACGCTGCCGGCTACGCCGTATTTACCAATGCTAACATCAACGTATTCTTTGTGGCGGCGGGCACAGGCTATGGTGTTGTAAACAATAATGTAACCGGCGCAAAAACATATATGAATATGGCCGAAGGTGGCGTAGGCCTTGGCTTAGGCGCAAAAGATTACCGAATTGTTATGGTTTTCCACACACAAAAAGCGATGAATCACTTTATTGAAAATGGATGGACCGTAGGTGGTAACGCGGATGTAGCAGCGAAAGCCGGTAACAAAGGTGCATCTGCAGAAGGCGAAGGCTACTTGGGTAACGTCACAGTGTATACTATGACTGAAAGCGGCCTTACATTACAGGCCACTGTTAAAGGCACGAAATTTTGGGTAGATAAAGAACTAAACTAATTCTGCCCTAACTATTCCTAACCATATTAGCGATTAGCGCTCCAACACACCGAAGGCCTCTTAAATGCAAGAGGCCTTTTTATTTTTTCTGCACAACTGCCCGCTACCGCTCTAAATCTTTAGGCTGTCTGAATCACAGTAATAAGCAGTGTCGTGTTCCCATAGCTTCTCTTACCACCGCCGTGTATACGAAAGTCTAAATTTAGGGGGAAACCCTCATAACTGAATTGAACACTCGTGACTACGCTTTACTTGTAAAAGGCTCGCTTAGCAGCACGCTAAGCCATAAACGAGGGTTTCATCATGCAACCACACAACAACAAAGTGATAAGAGCAGTAGTAAGAACAATATTAACGAGCGCATTGTTCGCTTCGGCGACGGTAGGCTTTTCAACTAACGCGGCAATTATAGGCAGCAGTTATGGGAATGCAGTCCATGTCGATCTTTCCATTACAAGTAATGTAGGAGGTATGGTCTCTGCAATCGCTAACTCAACTATCAACTTAGCTCATACCAGCGGTAGTGCTCCTGAAAATTATTCTCAGATTGACACTATCATTGGCGCAAGCTCAGATGCTTCGGGTACGTTGGGCAGCCCCATCGACGTTACAGAGTTTGATGGCGCGCTATCCACCGCCATTATTGAAGGTGAATCTCAATCGTCTTTAACGAGTTTTGTTCCGGCAAGCTTTTTTACGTCAGGCCGCGGAACCATAAACGACCTTAATCTTGACTTATTTTCAGACTTACTTGGAATAAGTGGCTTTTTAACGCTAAGTGCTGATGTACTTTCCACAATCTCGCAAATTGACGGAAACGCCACGACCGGCTCAAACGTGAATCTATCTACAGCAGGTTCATCAGACATCGTGGATGTGGAAGTGAATCTTTGGGGAAATACCGTAACGGCTACTGCACTTGAAAATCAGTCTCTCTTTGCAGGTTTGAATATCGCTGACTTTGGCTTGGGAATATTTGTTAATGAAGTCGAAAAGTCGTGTTCCAACACCTCTTGCACAGAATCACGCAACGCGGTTAGAGTATCTTTTGATGATTTCTCACTAAATGCATTTTACGATGCACTATTCCCTGCTGGCGGGCCGTTAACCGGGCCTGTGTTTAACTTGACCAACAACCCGATTGTCAACGGCGAGATCATTTTAGCTAGCTCGTTTGCTACAACCTCTTCTTCAACTGAGGTAAGTGCACCCTCTACATTTGCAATTTTTATTTTCGCAGTAAGTTTATTGAGTGCAAGAAGATTTAATAAACACAAAATGCTACAGAAATAACGTTTGAAAATCTCAAGGCAGAAGGAGCAAGTCTACGGTTTCTCTCTTTCTTGCCTTGAGAATCATATCGCTCACATTTTACTGAGCACGGTTTTCCTCAATCTGCATCCACTGTGCTCTTGTACAATTCTCGAGAAGCTCAAATGCTTCAACAACCACATCTTCTCCTTGTATAAATGGATGTGCCTGATTATCTTTCCTATCCGTTAACGCCTTAAGCTTATCTCTTGTTCCGTCTCTTCCAGGGTGATTTGACAAAAATACATCAATATTTTGTTCTTTCACCAACGCTTTCATTGCATTGGCCGAGTTTGTATAAGACTTTATTCTTGCGACATCCGGACCATAATTGAGCCCTGTGCCGCCCCATAATACAGCGCGATGCCGTTCATCTCCATCGATCACAGGGAGAACGATAGTAAGCGTACCCGGTGTATGTCCAGGCGTTACATAAAACGCTAACTCAGTGCCATTCACGTTGAG
Source organism: Alteromonas sp. G4i35 (assembly GCF_054960375.1). Lineage (NCBI taxonomy): Bacteria > Pseudomonadati > Pseudomonadota > Gammaproteobacteria > Alteromonadales > Alteromonadaceae > Alteromonas > Alteromonas sp. G4i35. Next base: position 138,116 of record NZ_JBHNZD010000011.1, read on the forward strand.
TACATCCCCATCTTCAATCAGTAAATCTTTTTCAGGTTTTGCTCCCCAGCGATAGCTTGCAAACGCGTCGTTTTCTAACACGTGCCACTCAATTTCACTCATCACAATACGTGGACTATAAACTGATTTAATCAGCCCAAAACCACCGTAATGATCGCCGTGTCCATGAGATATGATTAGATGGGAAACAGGCTTATCTCCCAACCCCAGTGCCGAAAGTCCATTAAGAATATACTGTTGAGCTTGTTGGTTATTATTTAGCGCGTCTACTAAAACTATACTTTCGCCCGTATCAATTGCCCAACTTGCTACGTTGCCAGCGCCGACATAATAAAGGTTATCGAAGACCTGTTGAGGTGGAATTTGACGACGGACTTTAGCATTTCCTTTTACTTCGCTAACACCATTACTGCGCTTGGATCTCTCGCGCCTATTTTCGCTAATAACGAACATATTCCGCGGCTCTTGACTAATATCGCAAAGACTCGCCAATCCAGGAAAATGCTTAGCACTTTTCAATCCTTTATCCGCGTAATATTGCGCAGTGTATGCATCGGCTGAGTAAGTATTATTGGACATCCAAACCGCCAGAAGCATTATTGCAAGCTGCCATATAGACTTTTTTATATTAACCATAACGCTTTCCATTCTAGGTATATAAAACCACGTTGTTTTACGATGTTGATTTTTTCACTGTTTGGGACAACTGTATTCAGTTTGCATTAAACCATAAACAATATTTTGCATAAGCACTTTTAATTGGGCATATTTTAAACACAACTGACGAAGGGATTTCTTATGATAATCGTGGTGTTTAATCAAAAAGGCGGCGTAGGCAAATCGACCATTAGCACCAATTTAGCTGCGCAAAGCGCTAAGCTGGGTCATAAGACCTTATTGGTAGACTTAGACGCTCAGGGAAATAGTACTCACTACGTGGGATTTAACGCCAGTGAACAAAGCCTTACCGTGGCCGATATGTTCAAACAAGTAGTTGGCATTTTCAGAACAGCCAAGAAGCCTAACGCGTTCGTGCATGCAACGCCTTATGAAAACCTCTTCGTTATGCCTTCTTCTTCTGCGTTGGCAGAAGTCGAGCGAGAGCTCGAGTCACGATACAAAATTTTTAAACTTAAAGACGCGTTAAAGGAGTTAAAAGACGAATTCGACAACATTTTTATCGACACGCCTCCTAATTTTAATTTTTATTCTAAAGCGGCACTTATTGCTGCTGATGGCTTTTGCGTCCCTTTTGATTGCGACGACTTCTCGGCACAGGCGATTGAGCGTTTACTTGAAAATGCGATGGAACTAAAAGAAGACCACAACCCTGAACTGCGTTTGTTGGGTATTGTTGTTAATCAATTCAATAGCCAAGCAAAGCTTCCAAGAGAGTTAATTGAGACACTTAAGCAGCAAGATTTGCCAGTGTTAGAAAGTTATATAAGTGCCACGGTAAAAGTGAAAGAGTCTCACTCTAAGCGAATGCCGCTGCCTTTTTACTTATCTAAGCACAAAGTGACGAATCAAATTGCGGCTTTATTTGAAGAACTCAATGCGAGCAAAACCTAACGCTAACAAGTTTCGCTAAACATCAATATCAATATGCTTAAGCCCACCCTCGCTGTTACCTCGCTCTTTATCTTTCGAGTTTTCAGCTGATTTTTCGATAATCTCAGTTCGCTTCACGTCTTGAAACTGATCGCGCTCTTCTTCACTGAAATGCTCGGACTTTTTGGTCTTTTGCACTTTCTTCACGCGGTCGTCCGTCTCAATCGGCACTTTTGTGTTGCGAGGCAAAATGGGAAACAGTAGATCGTTGCTCATACGCCCTCCAGAAGTTTGCATTTGTCTCTATAACTTATCGGCAACGAGTTGCCTAAAATTACGGTTCAAAACTAATTCATAACGAATTGTTTTATTATATACACATTAAATTAGAGTTAATGTGCCAAAAGAGTTCACTTTAGCCTTGCAAATCCTAATTCAAAACGCTAATGTTTCAGCCGTTCGAAATTAGGAATTAAAATTTTCAAAATGATTAACTGCGCGACGAAACATCACCATCACCACAAAGCATAACCTTTCAGGTTCGTGCTGGAAGGTCTATGTATCCTTCCAGTGGCGCAGATAAAACAAATTCTCGACCCTCGGAAGGAAACTTCCGGGGGTTTTTCGTTTTAGGCGCAATCAAAAGTTAAAACACAACGTGTAAGGAACGTTTCAATGAGTAACAGCAAAAGACTTCGAATTGCCGTACAGAAATCAGGTCGATTGAGCGATGACAGCATTGCCCTACTGAAAGCTATAGGCATTAAACTCAATATTCGTGATCGCCTGCTGATTGCGCATTCTACGAACCAGCCTATTGATTTGCTTCGCGTGCGTGACGACGATATTCCAGGTCTTGTTATGGATGGTGTAGTAGACCTAGGCTTTATTGGCGAAAATGAGCTAGAAGAGAAAATGCTAGAGCGTAAAGCTGCGGGCAAGCCATTCGAATATGAAGTATTGCGTCGTCTAGACTACGGCGGCTGCCGCCTGTCTATTGCGGTACCTAATGAGATGGATTATCAAGGAATCCAGTCGCTAGAAGGCAAAAAAGTAGCAACAACTTACCCCTACCTACTTGAGCGCTACTTCAAAGAACAGGGCATAAATGCAAAGGCTGTAATGCTACAAGGTTCTGTGGAAGTGGCCCCACGAGCAGGTGTAGCTGACGCTATCTGTGACCTTGTATCTACCGGTGCAACCCTTGAAGCTAACGGTCTTGTTGAAAAAGACGTTATTTTCCGCAGTAAAGCGGTACTTATTAAGCGCGCTGATGGCGAGCTTAGCGACGAGAAAGAAACACTGGTTAACCGACTAATGCCACGTGTTGATGGCGTATTACTAGCAAAAGAAAGCAAGTACATCATGCTACACGCACCAAAAGCGTATTTAGAGCAGGTGAAAAGCCTACTTCCAGGTGCTGAAAATCCTACGGTTCTACCACTTGCTGGAAATGAAGAACAAGTAGCTATCCACGTTGTTTCTACAGAGACCTTGTTCTGGGAAACCATGGAGAAACTTAAAGCCCTTGGTTGTAGCTCTATTCTTGTAATGCCAATCGAAAAAATGATGGGCTAAAAGGCAGGCAATTATGATTACTTGGTCATCTCTTTCGGTAAATGAGAAAAAACAGGCGCTAGCCCGCCCGGCTATGGCCAATAGCCAACAGTTAAAGCAGACCGTGGGCGACATTATCGCCCGCGTTGAAAAAGAAGGCGATGAGGCAGTACTTGATTACACACGTAAATTTGACTGCCCAGACTTAACTAGCCTTGTACTTTCACAAGAAAACATTGATGCTCTTGCTGCGAAGGTAACGCCAGAGGTAGCAAGTGCTATCGATACTGCGTTCAACAACATAAAAATGTTTCACGAAGCGCAAATGCCTAGTGATATCGCGCTAACCACAACGCCTGGTGTTAAATGCGAGCTGCGCTTCACCGCCCTTGATGCAGTGGGTCTTTATATTCCAGGCGGCAGCGCGCCGCTTCCTTCTACCGTATTGATGCTAGGCGTACCTGCATTGGTGGCGGGCTGCGAAAATAAGCTACTTTGTACTCCACCAAACAAAGAACAGCTTATCGCGCCTGAAATTGCGTATGCGGCCAGAAAATGCGGCATCGACAAGATCTTCTTGTGTGGTGGTGCCCAAGCAATCGCCGCTATGGCCTTGGGAACAGACAGCGTTCCTCAAGTAGATAAGATTTTTGGCCCGGGTAACAGCTTTGTGACTGAAGCTAAACAGCAAGTAAGCCAACGTGCTGATGGTGCAGCTATTGATATGCCGGCCGGCCCATCAGAAGTGTTGGTACTTGCTGATGAGTTCGCAAACCCTGAGTTTGTAGCGGCCGACCTGCTTTCCCAAGCCGAGCACGGTCCAGACTCGCAGGCTATTTTGGTGTCTAACAGCGCTACACTTATTGAAGAAGCAAAAGCCGCGGTTGAATGTCAATTAGCAACCCTATCACGCGCTGAGATTGCACGCCCTGCTATGGAAAATGCGCGTTATATTTTGGCTGATTCCATTGAGCAAGCCATTGAAGCAAGTAACGCCTACGCTGCTGAGCACTTAATTGTACAAATAGAGAATGCCCGTGATTATTTGCCACAAATTAAATACGCAGGCTCTATATTCCTAGGCCCGTGGTCACCAGAATCTGCAGGTGATTACGCGTCGGGCACTAACCACGTACTGCCAACTTATGGCTATGCTAAGAATTACTCTAGCCTTGGATTATTAGACTTTATGCGTCGCTACACTATTCAAGAACTAAGCGCAGACGGCATGCGTAATTTAGGCCCTGCGATTATGGCACTTGCAGCTGCCGAGGGCTTGGATGCACACGAACAGGCCGTTGCACTTCGCATGCAGGCACTTAAGCAAGGAGACGCCTAATGTCGGCACTTATCGATAACCTAATTAACGAAAATTTAGTGCCGCTAAAGCCGTATGAATCGGCTCGTCGCTTGTTTTCAGGCGGTCAAGACTGGCTTAATGCCAACGAGTCACCTTATGCCAACGAATACAGCGTAGATAGCAGTAACTTTAACCGCTATCCGTCATGTCAGCCCGAAGCGGTAGTGAGTGGTTACGCTAACTACGCCGGGTTAGACAAATCGCAGCTTATAGTTACCCGCGGCGCAGATGAAGGCATTGAGTTGCTTATTCGCACCTTCTGCACGCCGGGTAAAGACAGCATTCTGATATGCCCGCCTACCTACGGTATGTACGCAATCAGTGCTGAAACCTGTGATGTGGGCATTAAGAAAGTGCCGCTTAACGACGACTTTAGCCTTAACGTGAATGCTGTATGCGCTGAAGATGACGTTAACGTGATTTTCATCTGTGCGCCCAACAATCCAACCGGTACGCCAGTTGCTCGTGAAGATATTAAAACCGTGCTCAATCACTTTGCCGATAAAGCACTGGTTGTTGTAGATGAAGCGTATATTGAGTTCGATGCCGACAATACGTGGGCAAATGAGATTAACAACTATCGAAACTTGGTGGTACTTCGTACGCTGTCTAAAGCGTTTGCTCTTGCCGGTCTTCGCTGTGGTTTTACACTTGCTCAGGCACCCGTCATCCAGGCACTACTTAAAGTGATAGCGCCCTATCCCATTCCAGAGCCAGTAGCGCAGATTGCTGCACAAGCTTTGTCGGCTGAATCGCTAACGTTACTTGAGCTTCAGGTGGCTACCATTAACCGGGAAAAAGAGGCCCTAGCCGAAGCGCTGGAATCTATCGAAGGCTTTGAATTAGTGGGTGATAGACGAGCAAACTTTATCTTATTCCGCTACGCAAAAGCGCAAGCCCTAATGCAGTACTTGGTAAGCCAAGGCATGCTTATTCGCGATCAATCGAAACAGCTTAACTTACAAAACTGTTTACGCGTAAGCATAGGCACTGAAGAGCAAAACCAGCGTTTAATGCAGCTAATTAACGAATTCAAAAATAATGAGGACGCGGCATGAGTCAGCAAGCCATTTTATTTATTGACCGCGACGGTACACTCGTAGAAGAGCCGCCAGTAGATAAGCAATTAGATAGTTTAGAGAAGCTTGTTTTCGAGCCAAACGTTATTCCTGTGCTACTTAAACTTAAGGCAGCTGGGTTTAAACTTGTGATGGTAAGTAACCAAGACGGCTTGGGTACAGACAGTTTCCCGCAAGAAGACTTCGACAAGCCACACAATGCCATGATGGCCATTTTCGAAAGCCAGGGTGTAGTGTTTGACGACGTGCTTATTTGCCCGCACTTCGATGCTGATAACTGCACATGCCGCAAACCAAAGCTTGGCTTAGTACAAGAATACCTACAGCAAGGCAAAGTGGACTTCACTCGTTCGTTTGTTATTGGTGACAGAATTACCGATGTACAGCTTGCTGAAAACATGGGTATTCGCAGCTTTCAGTACAACCGTGAAAGCTTAAACTGGAACGATATTCAGAAAAGCTTGTTAGCGTCTTCACGTATTGCAGAAGTGGTACGTACCACCTCTGAAACCGACATTCGCGTGCGTGTAGATTTGGATTCGCAGGCTAAGTCGACAATTCAAACCGGCATGGGCTTTTTTGACCACATGCTTGACCAAATTGCGACCCACGGTGGCTTCGAGCTAAACCTGACTACCGATGGCGATTTGCACATTGACGATCACCACAGTGTAGAAGACACCGCGCTTGCCCTTGGTGAAGCGCTTAAAAAGGCATTAGGCGACAAACGCGGTATTGGTCGCTTTGGTTTCGCGTTGCCAATGGATGAATGTCGTGCGGAATGTATTATGGACATTTCTAACCGTCCACACCTTAAGTTTGACGCTAAATTTAGCCGCGATCAGGTAGGTGAAATGGCCACCGAAATGGTACCGCACTTCTTCTATTCGCTTGCACAAAGCATGGGGCTATCGCTACACCTTTCCACCAGCGAAGGTAATGCACACCACCAAGTAGAAAGCCTGTTTAAAGTATTTGGCCGTGCGCTACGTCAAGCCATTACGCGCCACGGCGACGCGCTACCAAGTAGTAAAGGAGCCCTGTAATGTCAGTGGTAAACCCCAGCCAGCGACAAAAAATAGTCATAGTAAATACCGGCTGCGCCAACATCTCATCGGTACGCTTCGCCCTTGAACGCTTAGGCGTTGAAGTGGACGTATCTGACGATGTAAACGTGATTAAAAGCGCTGATAAAGTGTTTTTGCCCGGCGTAGGAACAGCGGCAGCAGCGATGGCAAGCATTAAGCAAAAAGCGCTAGTGGAAACCCTGCAGTCGCTTACCCAACCTGTGCTAGGTGTATGTTTAGGCATGCAACTTATGGTTGAAACCAGCGCTGAAGGTGGTTTTCAAGGCACAGGCAACATCGACTGTTTAAACCTAATGCCAGGTCATGTGGCTCGCATGGAATCAAAAGGCGTGCGCTTACCTCATATGGGTTGGAACACAGTCTCTCATAAAGAAGAAAGTCTATTTAAGGGCATCCCACAAGATACCTACTTTTACTTTGTGCACAGTTTTGCCGTTCCTGAATACGAGCACACGCTTGCAAGCTGCACTTATGGTAATACGTTTTCAGCAGCTATAAATAAAGACAACTTTTACGGGGTGCAATTTCACCCAGAGCGTTCTGGCGAGGCCGGAGCACAATTACTGACTAACTTTGTGAACCTATAATGATTATTCCAGCGATTGATCTTATTGACGGACGCGTAGTACGCCTTTATCAAGGCGACTACGAGCAGAAAACCCAATACGAACTGGACCCAGTAGACGTGGTTCACGACTATGCCGACCAAGGTGCAACCTGGCTGCACATTGTTGACCTAACAGGCGCTAAAGACACCAGTAAACGTCAGCTTTCACTAATTAAGTCTATGGTCGATACCAAGCGCATGAAGTTTCAAGCCGGCGGCGGTATTCGTAGTGAAGAAGAAGTAGCGCAATTACTAGAAACGGGCGTAAGCCGCGTAGTGATTGGTTCTTTGGCGGTAAAACAACCCGAGCTTGTAAAGTCTTGGGTAGAAAAATACGGCCCAGAGCACATTGTATTGGCCCTTGATATCAATATTAGCGACAGCGGTGAAAAGCTTATTGCTACCCACGGCTGGCAAGAGAATTCTGGCGTAGCCCTTGAAGGCTTGCTTGAAGACTTCGCTACAGTAGGCGCAAAGCATGTGCTGTGTACCGACATTAGCCGCGACGGCACGCTACAAGGTGCGAACACTGAGCTGTATCAAGAAATGGCAGCCCGTTTCCCACACGTTAGCTGGCAAGCGTCTGGCGGTATTGGCAGCATCGCTGATATCGAAGCGCTAAAACCCACAAACGTTGGCGGCGTTATTCTTGGGCGCGCACTACTTGAAGGTAAGTTTACGGTGAAGGAGGCTATCGCATGCTGGCAAAACGCATAATACCGTGCCTAGACGTACGCGACGGCAAAGTTGTTAAGGGCGTTCAGTTTAGAAACCACGAAATTATTGGTGATATTGTACCTCTTGCTGAGCAATATGCGAAAGCAGGTGCCGACGAACTAGTATTCTATGATATTACCGCGAGCTCTGATGCCCGCGTAGTAGATAAAAGCTGGGTAAGCCGTATTGCACAGGTTATTGATATCCCTTTTTGTGTTGCTGGCGGCATTAAGAGTATTGAAGACGCTGGGCGTATTTTGGAAATGGGTGCAGATAAGATTTCGATTAACTCCCCTGCGCTTAATAATCCAGACCTTATTAACCAGCTGCACGACGTTTATGGACAACAGTGCGTCGTGATTGGTATCGACAGTTTCTATAACGAAGCAACCGACCAATACGAAGTGTACAAATTCACTGGTGATGAAGCGCGAACGCAAAAAAGCCAGTGGCAAACCATCGATTGGATTAAAGAAGTTCAGTCGCGCGGTGCTGGTGAAATTGTACTGAACTGCATGAACCAAGACGGCGTGCGCAAAGGCTACGATGTGAAGCAGCTGAAAGCCGTGCGCGATGTCTGTGAAGTGCCGCTAATTGCGTCGGGTGGCGCAGGTGAAATTGCCCACTTTACGGATGTGTTTCAACAGGCTGACGTAGATGGCGCGCTTGCAGCATCAGTATTTCACAAAGGCATCATCAACATTGATGAGTTGAAAGCAGAGTTGACCAGCAATGGCGTTGCCATGCGTAAGCGTCACGGATTAACGGCGCAAGCAGAAGGAGTAAACCCGTGATCATTACTAACGAAAACAGCAATAAATTAGCTTGGGACAAAATGGACAACCTACTACCCGCCATTGTGCAAGACGCACTGTCTGGCAAGGTATTAATGCAGGGCTACATGGACCAAGACGCATTGGCGAAAACCCTTGAAACGGGCAAAGTGACATTCTTCAGCCGTTCAAAACAGCGTCTTTGGACCAAGGGTGAAACATCTGGTAACACGCTAGATTTAGTGAGCGTTGCTTGTGACTGCGATCAAGATTCACTGTTGGTACTTGCCAACCCTAACGGCCCGACATGCCACACTGGTGTTGAAAGCTGTTGGTTCGACGGCAACACACCAGCCTTTACGTTTCTTGCAGATTTAGAGCGTGTATTGGCTTCCCGTAAAGACGCTGATCCTAAAAGTAGCTATACCGCTAGCCTTTACAACAAAGGCATTAAGCGCATAGCGCAGAAAGTGGGCGAAGAAGGTGTAGAAACCGCATTGGCTGCGACTGTACACGACAAAGAAGAGCTTAAAAACGAAGCCGCTGACTTGTTGTACCACTTGACGGTACTGCTTCAGGCGAGCGATATGTCCCTTAACGATGCACTTAACGTGCTGCGTGAGCGTCATAAATAATAATAGCAACAGCGATCTACGCAAAAGTTAACATCAAGGCCTCTAAACGTTCACGTATTAGAGGCCTTTGAACTCCTAAATACATCTCCCAACGCTCCTCAAAAAGCTAAACATCGCTCTAAAATTGTCCACTTTTTTTACAATGAGTTCGTATTCGCAGAAAAAATCTCATACTTTCAATGTGATTACCTGAAGGCATGGATAATGCTTACACTGTGATTGTTTAATTAACAATGTTCACTAACCACATAAGGATATGTAATGAAAAAAGTACTTTCATGCTTTTTGCTTTTAGGAAGCTTCTCGTCTTTTGCAACAGTCATTGAGTACAATGATTTCTCCGACACTACGGGGCTTACGCTAAACGGCAACACGCAGGTAGTAAATAACAACCTGCAGCTAACGAATAATATTGCGTGGCAAGGCGGTTCAGTTTTTACCACAAATGCAATCTCTCTCATCAACGACTCTTCATTTGCGACAAGCTTTTCTTTCAAAATAGACAATAACAGTTTAGGCGGTGATACTGACGGCTTAGGAGCAGACGGTCTTGCTTTTGTAATACAGACACAAAATGCAAACGTGGGCGGTGCTGGTGGTGGTTTAGGATATCAAGGTATAAATAATTCAGTTGCGGTTGAGTTTGATACCTTTAATAACACCAGTTGGGATAATAATAACGGCAACCACGTTGGCATAGGTATTAACGGCAACGTTAATACCTCTAATAACGTCAATGAACCATTCCGATTCAATGAAGGCGATGTTTGGAATGTTCTGATAACTTTCGACGGAATTAGCAAGCTTTTCGATGTTTCTTGGTCCATGGAAACCGATTCAACGAAAGGAGGTAGCATTTCACGAATTTTAGATGTGGCCTCTATTTTAGGTTCAACCGATGCATTCTTGGGATTCACATCCGGAACAGGCTCCTATGCAAGTACTCATGAAATACTTTCGGCCACGTTCACAAATACATCCTCAATACCAACAAACACTCCTGTAAACGCTCCAGTAACCTTTAGCTTAATGATGAGTGCTTTAGCTTTTTTAGTTTTTCGAAGAAAAAAGCAAATTTTGAGGTCTTAACTCTCAAAGTGCAGTAATGTTTCTACTTTCAACAACTCGGTAACTAGCGTACTGATTAAGGCGTTGATTTAAATTACATTCTTATATAAAAATGCCCTTCTCGTTTTCTACACGAAGGGCATTTTTGTATCGCAGAGCTTTGCACTTTATTGAAATTAACACTGCTTAGCCTGTCTAACAATCGAACAAAAAGTGAGCCCTCGGTTAAAGAAACGCGACTAGCGCGGCGTTCCCAATATCCAATCGATCCCTTGGATAGCAACGGTGGGAAACACGCTCGCATGTGACGCACCGCCGATAACATGCAATTGTAGTGTTATGTTTTGATCTGCCTTAGCGTTGATTTTACTTGCCAATGCTTTGCTCCCCGCAACCATATCTTGACCCTCGCCAAACTCAGGCGTTTCTAAGCTTCCCACACCAATGTAAACACGCTTGGGCGATTGAGTTTCAGCCATTTCTAAGGTTAGTAAGTAATCGTCATTAAACCACACTGAAGGGCTAACAAGCACATAGTTAGAAAAGGTTTCAGGAGATTGCATGAGCACGTAGCCGCCAAATAGCCCGCCTAATGAATGCCCAATAAAAGTCCGTCGATTGGCGTCTACTCGATATGTAGACTCAATAAATGTTAATACATCTCGTCTAATAAATGACAGATACTCAGCAGCAAGACCGGTTTCCAGTTTCCAACTATTGGCTATGGCAGGAGTGTAGTCCCTTACTCTACTCTCTACGCCTTTTGATTCTAGGGAATAAGACAACCCCACTATGACCGCTTCTTCCATTTGGCCTACGTTTACTGGCATTCGCATAGAGCCTACGATAATAGGAAAACTGTAAGGCGCATCTGTTGTGTATATTACGGGGTAATCCTTGGAAGGAGATGTGTTATAGCTTTTTGGCAACTGTACAAATAACGTATATTTACGTGCAGTTTCCGTATCTTCTATTGTCACCATTTTGCTTCTAGGTAACGAAACAGACGCTTCAGAAATGATAGGTTTAATGATTGATTCAGCAAAAGCACATGAAAATGCACTTCCGACAAGAATTATTGTTGTTAGAAAGCGAAGCACCGTAACCCCTTAGTGGTTTAAACGGCATGTTATAACGCAGCTAATTTCAATTAACCACTGTTTGCACACCAAGGGGCACTTTTTGACTTCTCTATTTCTCGATTTCCCTTACCACTTGGCCATAAGCCAGCAGCGCGAACAGCCCCGTTCCGCCCACAATATTTCCTAGTAATGTTGCACCAATTAGTGAGAGTGTTTCAAGAACGCTTATTTTATTTTGCAGTGCTAACAAGAAAAGTTCTGTTGAACCGGCTATCACGTGCGTAAAATTTCCTATAGCAATTAAATAAGTAAAAATAACTATCATCAATATTTGAGAATGCTTAACCGAAGGCTTCATCCAAACAATAGCGGCAATGATAAACCCGGACGTAATGCCGTATGAGAAAGCGTCTGATGGTGATAGCTTGGCATAATGTTCAGAAATAGCGGTCATCCCTTCAACCAGCTCTGGTGGAACAGATTGCAGCGAAAAGCTGAAAAACGCAGCCAAAAAGGTGCCGAACATATTGGCGGTGAAAACGATGAACCACAGGCGCGCAATGCAAAAGCCCATATTGAACGAAGGTTTACTCAACAAGGGTAGAATGACCGAAAGCGTATTTTCGGTAAACAATTGAAGTCGACCAACAATCACCAGCACGAAACCAACCGTATAGCCCAGGTTTTCGATAACAAACTGATTGGGAGAGTTTGCAAAGAGGTGATGCAGAATTCCTTCAGCAAGAATTGAAATCGAGATGCCAATGCCTGCCGCCACACCAGACCACCACAATGACATCATAGGACGCTGAAGTTCTTCTAACCCTTCCCTGTGGACAATGGCATACAAAGAAACAGAATTTAAGCTCTGATTATCTCGTACATCTTTTTCTTCAGTATGACTAAGGGCAACGTCTTGCTCCCTATGCCCAGACTCCTTCACTTTTTCTGTCACTCATGCCTCCTGCAACTCTTTGCTTAACTAGGACGTTTTCCTCAATTACATAGTATTTGGTCCACGACACAGCTTTTTGGCAGGCATCACCAGACCACCCTATTCGGTTACGTTGATTAAGCACGTTTTTGGTCACAATAATTTTGTCTATTTCAGATATAGCACTCATTTTAATAAAAAAGCCCGCGTGAACGCTGTTCACACGGGCTTTGATCTTATTAACGGCCGTTATAATGCTCGCAAAACGTAAAACATGAACTAAGGGTTCAGCAAGGTTGGTTTCCCTAACCCAAGCACATCTAAACGTTCGAACTGGGTATCTTTGTCCCCTACTATCAAATAAATCATTCTATCAGGATGTACATATTTACCGTAAAGGCGCTTTATCTCACCAACGGTTAACGCTTTTACCTCAGCTTCTTGCTGTAAAACGTAATCATTGGGCAAGCCAAAGTCGCTAATTTCGCTAACCATATTCAATTTAGCGCCTAACGTTTCAAACGCCCTAGCGCCAGATTTAAGTGTAAACCCTTTCGTAACGTCTAAATCTTCATCTGAATAGTTTGTGCCAAACGCTGCAAATATATCCATGATAGCTTGCGTTGCTTCTAAGGTAACGTTCGACCTTACGGCGCTTCGTATGGTGAATTCACCCGTGTATTGATCGCTAGAAAACGACGAACGAATGCCATAGGTGTAGCCTTTGTTTTCACGTAGTTCCTGCATAAGCTGTGAGGCGAAACCGCCCCCGCCTAAACGATAATTCATCACACTGACTTTATAAGCATCATCATGAGTAACATTCGGGGCGGAATGGCCGAAATAAAGCACTGACTGTTTAGCCCCAGGAACGTCATAGAAAAAGAGTTGGGCGCTTTCTGGCAGCTTGGGCTCTGGTACCTTCGCAAAAGTAACATCTTTTGGTAACCATCGCGCATTAAGTGACGCTAGGCTTTTTACAACGTTCTGTTGTTTGATGTCTCCCACAACATGGAACTTTGCCAATGACGGTGTGAAGTATTTCTCGTAATACTTCTTAACATCTTCGAGCGTTGTGTCATCTACAGTTTGCTTATCTCCAAGAACCGTTTGAGCAAACGGATGCGCCTCTCCGTAAAGCAGTGTTTTAAACTCAACCGATGCAATGGCATTAGGGTTCGCTTTTATTTGTTCAATCTGGTTGATTGTATCGTCTTTAGCTAATTCAAACTCTTGTTCATCAAAGCGAGGAGAAAGTATCACTTCAGTGACGAGCTGCATTAAGTCACTGTAGTGCTTAGACAATACCGTTCCGCTAATAGTAATGTCAGTTTCAGAAGCACTGGCCTCCAGAGAAGCGCCTAAAAGCTCAATTTCCTGTTCCAGCTGCTCGGGTGTTTTTTCCGCCGTACCTTTAAGCAAGGTTGCGGCAAGTAAATTGGCGGTTCCTGTTTTACCTTCTGAGTCTAGAAGCATGCCACCATCTAGCTTTAACTCAAACGCGACCAATGGCACTTCGTCATTAGCAATACCCGTTATTTTGATGCCAGACGACAGTGTATTTTGCCAAACCTTAGGTGGTGTAATTTCTATTGATTCACCATAAGCAGGCTCTTTCGTGCGATCAAACGATGACGGAGTACGTTCGTATTCAGCCGCAACTGACGCATCAAAGCTCTCTTCCGCCCCCGCGACAATTTGCTCCTCCACTACATTAGCTTCAGTAGAGCCGCTTAACACCAACTCTTGCTGTCCCTTAGGTACAAAGCTAGAGGCGACAAACGGTTTATCCTTGATATAGGTGCTATAAACACGCATTACATCTTGTTGTGAAACGCCCAGAATTTTCTGAACATCTTGGCTGATAAATTCAGCCCCGCCCGCAAAGATTTCGTATTGCGCCAATTGAAAACCTTTACCTAAGACGCTTGAAAGTCCTTGATAAAATTCTGTTTCTTGACCTGCTTTTATGCGCGCCAAATCCTTGGAAGAAATCCCGTCTTTCTCAAAGCGGGCGAACGCTTCGTTAACTCCATCTGCAACAGTGTTTAAGTTCACGCCATTAAATGCCATAACCTGCAGCTGTAGCTGTCCAGCGATCTCAGCATCATAGCCATAAAGATAAACATCACTGGTGAGCTTCTTCTCGTCAACAAGCACCTTGTTCAGCGGAGCATTTTTGCCTTGGCTTAAGTACTGAGAAAGTACTTGAAGTGGATAATAGTCATCGTGATATTCAGGTACGGTTGGCCACACCATAGTTAAAAGTGGCGCTTGTGCAAAATTATCTATATGGAATCGTTTTTTAGTCTCATTGAGCTTCGCAGGTTGAGGCGGTAATTTATTGATTTGCTCTCCCGCAGGAATTTCATCGAAATACTTTTTAACCCACGCTTTAGTTTGATTTACGTCAATATCACCCGCGATGGTAAGCACCACATTATTAGGTACATACCATTTTTTGAAAAACTCTTTCACGTCAGCAAGCGTTGCGTTTTGCAGATCATCTAACGACCCAATCACTTGCCAACTATAAGGATGCCCTTCAGGGTAAAGGTTTTTATCAATCACATATTGATTGTGACCATAAGGACGATTATCCACACTCTGGCGCTTTTCGTTTTTCACCACCTGCTTTTCTTTGGCGAGCACAGGGTCTGTTACGGTATTGATGAAAAATCCCAACTTATCGGCTTCAGCCCAGATCATTTTTTCTAAAGCATCAATGGGTACAGTTTGGAAGTAATTGGTACTATCACGACTCGTCGAGCCATTTGCACCTGAGCCGCCAATTTTCGCACTGAGTTTATCAAGACCGCCTTTTCCCAAGTTCTCTGATTCGAGAAAAAGTAAGTGTTCAAACAAGTGCGCAAAACCTGTTCGCCCTTCTTTTTCTCTGGCTGAACCCACATGCGCAGTGAGGGCGACAGCAGCAATGGGATCAGACCTGTCAACGTGCAGTACAACGGTGAGCCCGTTATCCAGAGTAAAACGCTCGTAGTCCACGTTGAACAGTGACGTATTTAGGGAAGCAGTACTATTATCTGCATTAGCGGTTGTTTCGCTGGTTATATCGGAAGCAGTTCGTACATTTTGTGGATCATTGGTGTTATGCGTACACCCTGTCGAAACTGCACTTAGTGTTATTAGAGCAATTGCAGTGTACATTCTTGTTCGTTTGAATGTTTCAAGCATTATATATGTTCTTTGCCAGTCAAAAATGTAACAAGTACCACAAGTGCACCACCAGTGCCATGACATTCCTTTTTCAGACATTTTTAGCATGCCTAAACGGGCGGCGTTCATCTTTTACAGAGTGCAATATAAACATATGATTGATATGAGTTTTATTGCTTTTTTTTCAACGCTCAATACCCTGTAGCTAGAGCAACCTTAATTAGCTACCGACATAGTTCGTTACATTTTCCACACCTCAATTTTGAACAAATTAGGTAATTTACAATCTACATCTATTACACAAGCCATGTCGTGATAAAACTTTGATCTAACGAGCAATCTACGAAAAGTGAGAACCGAAGCCGTGTTAAATCTAAAACAGAGCGTTAAGAACAACCTGCCTTTCATTTTATTTATGGTTTTGCTTTTCTCGTTTCGAAGCAGTGTTGCTGATTGGTATCATGTCCCTACAGGCTCTATGGAGCCCACCATTCAAGTAGGCGACCGCGTAGTGGTTGATAAATCAGCCTACACGCTAGAATTACCGTTCACAGACGTTGTTGTCGCGAAAACTGGTAACATCAATCGCGGTGACATTGTAATTATTGACAGTAATGCAGCTGATACCAGACTCATTAAACGTGTGGTTGCCATTGAAGGTGATAAGGTCAAATTAGAAAACAACGTTCTTTTTATCAATGGTGAAAAAGCAACGTTAAGCGTCAAAGGTCACAATCTTTATTCCGAGCAGATTTTAGGGCAAACACGAACCATAGCGCTTAACCCATTACCTAGCCCTGCGAAAAACTTTAACTTGATCACTGTGCCCAGAGATCACGTGCTGGCAATGGGGGATAATAGGAACAATAGCGTTGATTCTCGTTATTATGGCTTCATTCCAATTGAAGAAATTCAGGGCAAAGCCAGCTCTGTAGCATTTTCACTAGATCCGGACGATATGTATTTACCGCGAAAAGACAGGCTTTTCACATCACTTCACTAGGGCTGAACAGTATCCTTACTTGCAAAAAGGCCAAGCTAGACCTTTACTTGCGTTCAATTTTTCGGCAAAAAAAATCTGGTCAGATCTGATAAAGCGGTGATATTCACGTATATAAAGAAAAATGTAGGAGCAATTGCATATACGTAAATTCTTACTAATGAATTACAAATAGCGGCCTTGTTCCTTATCAAATTCCCACTTCCTCAACACCAATTAACTAAGCCGCAACCCTCTATTTTTACGCTGTTTTTAGTTTAACTTCACGGCCGCTTCATCCCGCTTCACATTTAAAAAAGTAATACATGGTTTACACACTTTGTAACCAAGTGTCACATCTTTCGTGTTTTCCCCTATTGCAACTTAAGTATTAGGAGTGCTATTCATAATTTTGCAACATCATCGTGTTGCAAAAACACACAACAAGTAAAATGGAAATAAGGAAATAACAATGAAACAAGGTCGTAAAGTAAGTGCAATTGCAGTGGGATTAGCACTTTCAGGATTAACCTCTCTATCTCCTGCGTATGCACAGCAAGCTGACGAAGAAGCAGCCAACCTTGAACGAATTGCAGTCACCGGTTCTCGTATCAAACGTACAGATATGGAAGGCCCTTCACCTATTCAATCAATAGATGCAACAATGATTGAAGGCATGGGCTATGAAAACCTTCAACAATTACTCGAGCGTATGCCGGCCACAGGTGCGGGTACCTTCTCGACACGTAATAACAGCCAAGATTCAACAGCCAATGGCGCGGCAGCGGTATCCCTCAGAGGTATGGGACCAGATGCAACGCTTGTTCTAATAAACGGACGTCGCGTGGCAATAAGTGCCTTTGCTGAAAGTATCACTAACTCATTTGTTGATATTAACTCTATTCCTGTATCTGCCATCGAACGAATCGATATATTAAAAGATGGCGCTTCTGCGATTTACGGCTCAGACGCTGTTGCTGGTGTAGTAAACGTAGTACTGAAGAAAGACTACGAAGGTCTAGAGATTAATGCAGGTTATGGTGGTACAACAGGCCCAAGCTATGATGAGACCACCGCCAGTATTCTATGGGGCTCTCAAAGCGAAAAAAGCAGTGCTACAGTTATCATCGACTATTTCAACAACAGCACGCTTGGCGCTGACGAAATGGGTCGTTACGGTACAGCCAACCAATCTCCTTATGGCGGTATGGACTTCCGTTCGTCACGAGGTTACCCAGGCTACTTCTACGTAGACGGCGTTAAAACTATCGACCCTGACTGTCCTGAAGATAGCGCAACGGCATCTGGTAGCTGCTTGTTCGATTATGGCCCATTCGGTTTAACCATACCGGCATCTGAACGCGTTGGCTTTATTGGTCAGTTCGACTATAAAGTTGGCGATGAAACCACAGCATTTATGGAAGTTGCAATGCAGCACAATACGTCTGAAGCAGGTGGTGCAGCAACACCTCTTGATGAAGATGCCGGTTTAACCGTTCCGGGTACTCATCCTGATAACCCGTTTGGACAAGACATTGAAATTGGTCGCTACCGCCCTGTTGATGCAGGTGCCCGTCGCTGGGATATCGAATCTGACACCCTTCGTTTAGTCGCTGGCCTTCGTGGTACATTCAATGATTATGACTGGGAAGCGTCTGTACAAAAAGGCCGCAGCCGTTCAGAGCAAAGCGGTGATCAATCACAAGGGTGGGTTCGCGTTGACTGGCTTCAGGAACAAATTAACCTTGGTAACTACAACCCGTTTGGTGGCGTTACTAACCCACAAAGTGTAATTGATGATATTACTACAAGTCTTGTACGCCGTGGTGAATCTCGAATGACCAGCGTTGACGCCCACATTACCGGTGAAGCATTCAGCTTCGGCGACGATGTTGTCATGATGGCAGCAGGTGTTGAATATCGCGAAGAGCAAGTATCTGACGTTCCTGATGTTCAGTTCCAGCGCGGATTAATCTTCGGTACTGAATCGGTTTCAGCCTCAGCTGAACGCGACCAGTATGCAGCATACTTAGAGCTTTCTATACCTTTAGCTGAACAGCTTGAGCTTCAACTAGCTGGTCGTTACGACCATTACAGCGACTTTGGTAGCACTACTAATCCTAAAATCGCATTACGTTGGGCGCCAAGTGATGAAGTAACCGTGCGCGGTTCATGGGCTCAGGGCTTTAGAGCGCCGTCTCTTGCACAAGTTGGCCTTGGTCCGTCACAGAAAAGTGTTTTCTTCGTAGACAAATACCGCTGTGATGCAACAGGTCAAGATTGTGAATCGTTGGATTACAATATCGAGTTTGCGGGTAACCCTAACTTAGATGCAGAAGAGTCAGAATCTTGGAACGTAGGTGTTATCTACGCACCTATTCAAGAATTAGGCCTGAGCATTGATGTGTGGAGTATTACGCAGGATAACAAAATTGATGAGCAGCAATTCGGTTTAGTTTACGACGCGGAATGTAATAACCAAGACAGCACAATCTGTGTTCGCTTAGATCCGCAGCCAGGCGAGTCATTAGGTGTAATTCAAAAGATTTTCAACACCTACCAAAACGTATCATCTCAAGAAGCGTCTGGTGTTGATTTCAGCGCTAACTACCGCATGGAGTTGCAAGAGTTCGGTAACGTACGCTTTAACCTTGATTGGTCTTACATGAACGAGTTCGAAAAAGACGGTCTTGAGTACACTGGCGAATATGGCTATCCAGAACACCGTTGGTTATTCGGCACAACCTGGTCTAAAGGTGCGTTCGATGCCAACTTGAACATTAGCTTTGTTGGCGAATTTGAAGACACGCCTGACATTGATTTCGACGGTGTATTGGATTTTGAAGAAAATACCTCTAGAACGGTTGATTCTCAAATGTTGGTGGACTTGCAGTTTGGTTACAACTACAGCGACAACCTTCGCCTTGTAATTGGTTCAAACAACTTGCTTGACGAAGAGCCTCCATTTGCTATTGGAGATGGTGATGGTGACTTATACGGTTATGTAGGCGGCGTTCACAACCCGCGTGGCCGCTTCGTATACTCTAAACTAACTTACCGCTTCTAAAAGCCTGTAAGACGAAAAAGCGCTCAACGGCATTGCTTCACAATAGCGTGCCTTGAGCGCTTTTTAAGTTTCGATTCAACGTTTTCTAAAAGAACAAATATTCAATAAGAACCGTAGTGGGCCATGCGAGAGTCACAGGCAATACAATCATCACATAGACCATAACCTCAGCCCCAACCTTTTCGGCGCGCCATGCCTCCATCATCTTCACTTTAAACCTACGCTTCAGCAAGTAGGTGTAAAAAACTAGAAATACCAAAATTATAAGAATCTTTAGCATTTAGACTCCAACCGAATTGGTTAAACGGCCAAACAGGACAAACTCTTAGGTGGCAAAAGTTCCGTCAAGTCGCTTCGTTGCGTTTTTTTCTCTGTTGCAGGGACTATACCTTCGCAATACACACAGCGAACCTGTCCTCAATATCTGAATTAGCTCAACCTGATTGGAAATGAGGTAAAAAAAATGCCAGCTAAGCTGGCA